>NZ_JBAWKM010000032.1:0-40434 GCF_037095675.1 Pseudomonas sp. CCNWLW23
TTGAATCTCAAGGAGTTTTCCGTTTCGACTGCGCCGGAAGTGGGGCGAATTATAGACCTCTGGAATCTGCCGTCAACACCTATTTTCATATTTCTGTCATATCGGTTAAAAAGCCCCGAAAATGCGAAGGCCGACCTGAAAGGTCGGCCTCCTGCACATCCAGCTACTTATAAGCTAGGGAATGCGAACTGCGAAGCTTCATGGCTCGCACGTTGCGGCCAGCGCTGGGTGATCGCCTTGCGACGAGTATAGAAGCGCACGCCGTCCGGACCGTACGCATGCAGGTCGCCAAACAGCGAACGCTTCCAGCCGCCGAAGCTGTGATAAGCCACCGGCACCGGCAGCGGCACATTGACGCCGACCATGCCGACTTCGATCTCGTCACAGAACAGCCGCGCCGCTTCGCCGTCGCGGGTGAAGATGCAGGTGCCGTTGCCGTATTCGTGATCATTGATCAGGTGCATCGCCTCTTCCAGGCTGTTCACCCGCACCACGCACAGCACCGGCCCGAAGATCTCTTCTTTATAGATGCGCATCTCTGGAGTGACGTTGTCGAACAGGCAGCCACCGAGGAAGAAGCCTTCTTCATGCCCGGCGACGCTCAAACCACGACCATCGACCACCAGGGTCGCGCCCGCCGCCACACCGTCGTCCACATAACCGCTGACCTTGTCACGCGCCTGACCGGTAACCAACGGCCCCATGTCCAGACCGCACGAGGTACCCGCACCGATTTTCAGCGCTTTGATCTGTGGAACCAATTTCGCCACCAGCGCGTCCGCGACCTGGTCGCCAACACACACGGCCACCGAGATGGCCATGCAGCGTTCGCCGCAGGAACCGTAGGCCGCGCCCATCAGTGCACTGACCGCATTGTCCAGATCGGCATCCGGCATCAACACCGCGTGGTTCTTCGCGCCGCCCAGTGCCTGAACGCGTTTGCCGCGCTTGGTGCCTTCGGCGTAGATGTATTCGGCAATCGGTGTCGAACCGACGAAGCTCAGCGCTTTGACTTCCGGCGCTTCGATCAACGCGTCCACCGCCGTCTTGTCACCATGGACCACACTCATCACACCTTTCGGCAACCCGGCTTCCAGCAGCAACTGAGCGATCAGCAGCGTCGAGCTTGGATCGCGCTCGGATGGCTTGAGGATGAAGCAGTTGCCGCAGACGATCGCCAGCGGGTACATCCACAGCGGGACCATGGCCGGGAAGTTGAACGGAGTGATACCGGCCACAATCCCCAACGGCTGGAAGTCCGACCAGGCATCGATATTCGGGCCGACGTTGCGGCTGTACTCGCCCTTGAGGATTTCCGGGGCGGCGCAGGCGAACTCGACGTTCTCGATACCGCGCTTCAATTCACCGGCGGCGTCTTCCAGGGTCTTGCCGTGCTCTTCGCTGATCAGTTGCGAGATGCGCGCTTCGTTCTGCTCCAGCAATTGCTTAAAGCGGAACATCACCTGGGCGCGTTTGGCTGGCGGCGTGTTGCGCCAGGACGGGAACGCAGCCTTGGCGGCATCGATGGCTTTCTGAATGGTGGCCTGGCTGGCCAGTGGCAGTTTGTGAATTGCCTGACCGGTAGACGGGTTGAACACATCTACCGCGCGACCGGTTTCGGTCACCAGTTCGCCATTGATCAAATGCGGAATAACGCTCATCGAACACTCCTGAATTCTGGTCCGCAGGCGCCGTGAGAGGCGCCCGCACTTTTGTACATATATAGAAGGAAAAATCAGTCGAGCTTGTTCAGCACTTCGCCGACCGCGTCGAACAGACGATCGAGGTCTTGCGGCTTGCTGTTGAAGGTTGGGCCGAACTGCAGGGTGTCGCCGCCGAAGCGCACGTAGAACCCGGCTTTCCACAAGGCCATGCCCGCTTCGAAAGGACGCACGATGGCATCACCGTCACGCCCGGCAATCTGGATCGCGCCGGCCAGGCCGTAGTTACGGATGTCGATCACGTTCTTCGAGCCTTTCAGACCGTGCAGCGCGTTCTCGAAATGCGGCGCGACTTCGGCGACGCTCTGCACCAGGTTTTCCTTTTGCAGCAAATCGAGTGCTGCAAGACCGGCGGCGCAGGCCACCGGGTGCGCCGAATAGGTGTAGCCGTGGGGGAATTCCACGGCGTATTCCGGCGTCGGCTGGTTCATGAAGGTCTGGTAGATCTCGGAGCTGGCAATCACCGCGCCCATCGGAATCGCGCCGTTGGTGACTTGCTTGGCGATGCACATCAGGTCTGGAGTCACGCCGAAGCTCTCGGCGCCGAACATCGAACCGGTGCGGCCGAAACCGGTGATCACTTCGTCGAACACCAGCAGGATGTTGTGCTGATCGCAGATCTCGCGCAGACGCTTGAGGTAACCCTGCGGCGGAACCAATACCCCGGCAGAGCCGGCCATCGGTTCAACGAACACCGCAGCGATGTTGGAAGCGTCGTGCAGTTCGATCAACTTGAGCAGCTCATCGGCCAAAGCAATACCGCCCTGCTCCGGCATGCCACGGGAAAACGCGTTGCTCGCCAGCAGTGTGTGCGGCAGGTGATCGACATCCATCATCGCCTGACCAAACAGTTTGCGGTTGCCGTTGACGCCACCGAGGCTGGTGCCGGCGATGTTCACGCCGTGGTAACCACGGGCGCGGCCGATCATTTTGGTCTTGGTCGCCTGGCCTTTCAGGCGCCAATAGGCACGGACCATTTTCACCGCAGTATCGGCGCACTCGGAACCAGAGTCGGTGAAGAACACGTGGTTCAGATTGCCCGGGGTCAGTTCGGTGATTTTTTCTGCCAGCTGGAACGACAATGGATGGCCGTACTGGAAGCCCGGCGAGTAGTCGAGGGTGCCCAGTTGTTTCGAAACGGCTTCCTGAATTTCCTTGCGGGTGTGCCCGGCGCCGCAGGTCCACAGACCGGACAGCGAGTCGTAGATCTTGCGGCCCTTGTCATCGAACAGCCAGCTGCCTTCAGCGCCGACGATCAGACGCGGGTCGCGCTGAAAGTTGCGGTTGGCGGTGTACGGCATCCAGTGCGCGTCCAGCTTCAGTTGGCTGGCCAGTGGCGACGGCGCGTTTTCAGGCATGTTCATCGGGCAAAACCTCGCAGGGCATAAGCGTCAGGGAGATGGAAAGCGTTGTTGCAGCTAAATTGCCACGGCGATAAAGTCGGTGAAATCCAACTCTTCTAACCTTCAGTTAGATCATTGCTAAACAAAGAGAACAAGAAATGAGCAGCCGCCGCGCCGATCCATTGGCCCAGGTCAGTGATTTTGATATTCGCCTGCTGCGGATTTTTCGCAGTGTCGTGGAGTGTGGCGGCTTCTCCGCAGCGGAAACCGTGCTCGGCATCGGGCGCTCGGCGATTAGCCAGCAGATGAGCGATCTGGAACAGCGCCTCGGCTTGCGCTTGTGTCAGCGTGGCCGGGCCGGGTTTTCGCTGACCGAGGAAGGTCGTGAGGTGTATCAATCAGCGCTGCAATTGTTGAGTGCGCTGGAGAGTTTCCGCACTGAGGTCAACGGCCTGCACCAACACCTGCGCGGCGAGCTGATCATCGGCCTCACCGACAACCTCGTCACCCTGCCGCACATGCGCATCACCCACGCCCTCGCGCAATTGAAGGAGCGCGGGCCGGATGTGCAGATCCAGATCCGCATGATTGCGCCCAATGAAGTTGAACAAGGTGTGCTCGACGGGCGCCTGCACGTTGGCGTGGTGCCGCAGGCCAGCGCCTTGTCGGGACTGGAATATCAGCCGTTATACAGCGAGCGTTCGCTGCTGTATTGCGCGGTGGGTCATCCGCTGTTTTATGTCGACGACAAGCAACTCGATGATCAACGCCTCGACAGTCAGGACGCGATTGCGCCGACCTTCCGTTTGCCGGCAGAGATTCAGGCGCACTACCAGGCGCTCAACTGCACCGCCAGTGCCTCTGACCGTGAGGGCATGGCATTTCTGATTCTGACCGGACGCTACATCGGTTACCTGCCGGATCACTACGCCAATCTTTGGGTGCAGCAGGGGCGCTTGCGTGCGCTCAAGGCCGGCACGCGTTTTTACGATTTGAGTCTGGCATCGGTCACGCGCAAGGGGCGGCGCCCTCATTTGGTGCTGGAAAGTTTCCTCGAGAGTCTGGCCGCGACGCGATAGATAAGCGCGCAGAGCCCAGCCCGGCTGGGCCTCATCGACAGAATCCTGGAATAACCTGAGCAAGTGGACAGGTTTTTGCAGAGAAGGGGTAACTCTCCTTCAAGAAGCCAAAGCCATGCAGCCAGATTCCGATTCATCCAGTGAACTGATCTACGGCCTCAACGACCGCCCCAAACCACTCGCCGCCATTCTCGCCGCGCTGCAACACGTGCTCGCCAGTTTCGTCGGCATCATCACCCCGCCACTGGTGATCGGTTCCGCGCTCGGGCTGACCGCGCATCTACCGTACCTGATCAGCATGGCGCTGATGGTCTCGGGCGTCGGCACTTTTATCCAGGCGCGGCGACCGTTCGGCATTGGCGCGGGGATGATCTGTCTGCAAGGCACCAGTTTCGCGTTTCTCGGTGCGGTGCTGTCGGCCGGGTTTCTGGTCAAGCAGCGCGGCGGCAGCCCGGAAGATATCCTGGCGATGATTTTCGGCGTGTGCTTTTTCGGCGCAATCGTGCAGATCGTGCTCAGCCGTTTCATCGGTCAGTTGCGCCGAGTGGTGACACCGCTGGTGACCGGCATCGTCATCACGCTGATCGGCATCAGCCTGATCAAGGTCGGCATCACCGATCTGGGTGGCGGCTTCAACGCGCCGGACTTCGGCGCGCCGGGCAATCTGGCCTTGGGCGTGTTCGTGCTGCTGACGATCATTCTGCTTAACCGCTCGAATACGCCGTGGGTGCGACTGTCGGCGATCATCATCGGACTGGTGCTCGGCAGCCTCGCGGCGTGGTTCAGCGGGAAACTGGTCCCGCAGCCGTTGCCTGACTTGCCGCTGGTGAGTTTTCCTACGCCATTCAAGTTCGGATTCAACTTCGACTGGACCGCTTTCCTGCCGGTCGCGCTGATTTACCTGATCAGCACCATCGAAACCGTCGGCGACCTCACCGCCAATTGCATGCTTGCCCGCCAACCGATCAGCGGCCCTTCTTATATAAACCGCTTGCGCGGTGGCGTGCTCGGTGATGGCGTGAGCTGCATGATCGCGGCGACCTTCAGCGCCTTCCCCAACACAACGTTCGCGCAGAACAACGGCGTGATCCAATTGACCGGCGTTGCCAGCCGCTACGTCGGCCTGTACATCGGCGCGATCCTGTTCTGCCTCGGCCTGTTCCCGATGATCGGCGCGGTGCTGCAACAGATCCCGAAACCGGTGCTGGGCGGCGCAACGCTGGTGATGTTCGGCGCTGTGGCGGCGGCGGGCGTGCGTATTCTCGCGCAGTCACCGCTGGACCGGCGCAGCATGTTGATCATCGCCACTTCGTTCGGCGTCGGCCTTGGCATCGCCGCGCAACCGAACCTGCTGCACCTGCTGCCGAAACTGGTGCAGAACCTGTTCGACTCGGCGATCACCAGCGGCGGGCTGACGGCAATCGTCCTCTGTCTGTTGTTGCCGGAAGGCAAAACCGCCGAGACAAAAAGCCCCGCGTCATTGAACAAGATCGAACAGGCGTAACTGTTTTTCCGCGCCAGGACTTGTCGGATGCCTGTGGGTGCGCTATCAACGCAACTGGTTGCACCCACAGACAATCCCGGAAGTGCCTATGACCTTTGAAGTCCCAGCCCACGGCGGCAAACCCGCCAGCCGCATTCGTCAGAAGAACGAAGAGACCATTCTCAAAGCCGCCGAAGACGAGTTCGCCCGTCACGGGTTCAAAGGCACCAGCATGAACACCATCGCGCAGAATGCCGGGCTGCCCAAGGCCAACCTGCATTACTACTTCACCAACAAGCTCGGTTTGTATGTGGCGGTGCTGAGCAACATCATCGAGTTGTGGGACAGCACCTTCAACACCCTTACTGCCGAGGATGACCCGGCCGAAGCGCTGACCCGCTACATCCGTGCGAAGATGGAGTTCTCGCGGCGCCAGCCACAGGCTTCGCGAATCTTCGCCATGGAAGTGATCAGCGGCGGCGAATGCCTGAGCGAATATTTCAATCAGGACTACCGCGCCTGGTTCACCGGGCGCGCGGCGGTGTTTCAGGCATGGATCGATGCGGGCAAGATGGATCCGGTCGATCCGGTGCACCTGATCTTCCTGCTGTGGGGCAGCACCCAGCATTACGCCGACTTCGCCACACAGATCTGCCGCGTCACCGGGCGCAGCAAATTGACCAAGCAGGACATGGAAGACGCCGGCAACAACCTGATCCGCATCATTCTCAAAGGCTGCGGCCTCACTCCTTCTCTATAAGACGTTTATGCCTTTCACCCTCAGCGGTTTTTGCGAATACCGCGAAGAGATTCGCAAAAGCCGCTTCATCACTCTGGCGACGCCGATCAGCAGCCCCGCCGATGCGCAGGCGTTTTTCGAGCAGCACAGCGATTTGAATGCCACGCACAATTGCTGGGCGTGGAAACTCGGCGCGCAATACCGCAGCACTGACGACGGCGAGCCGGGCGGCACGGCCGGGCGCCCTATTCTGGCGGCGATCGAGGCGCAGGATTGCGATCAGGTCGCGGTGCTGGTGATTCGCTGGTACGGCGGCATTCAACTGGGCACCGGCGGTTTGGCCCGAGCCTATGGCGGTGGCGCCAACAAGTGCCTGCAAGCGGCGGAAAAAATCGAGCTGATCAGCCGCGTACCGCTGAGTTGCGCCTGTGGATTTGCCGAGTTGGCGCTGGTGAAGTTGCGCGTGGCCGATCTCGGTGGCTTGGTGGTGGAGGAAAACTTCACGGCCAATGGTGTTGAGTTGAAGCTGGCGGTGGGGGAAGCGCAGATCGAAGTATTGCAGAGTCAGTTGGCGGATCTGAGCCGTGGGCGGATTTTGTTGCAGCGGTAGGCTGCGATCTTTTAGGGCATCCCTCGTTTTCCTTATTCCACAGACTTGCCCACATCGGCTGTGCACCCGACTGTGGATAACCTGAGCACACACCGCTGTAACCCTTCTGTCATGCGGCTTTGCGCGATTTGTTCACTTTTCGTTCAAATGACCCGACGAAAGGGAAATCCAGCGTAAAAACAAACAGTTACCTTCGTTTATCACCATTAGAACAAAGCATCGCAGTGCTTATGCCCACCCTCGGCGCTTGCGCACAATTACTGTGGAGCAACCTGTGGATAAGCCGTTCATGACCGCCGCAGCCGCTGGATCTGTCTGGCTCCCAGGCAGTTGCTCGTTTTTTAACCAACTGCAAGCGGGCAAAACTGGAGCCTGTTCAATGGCTTTGCGCTGAATTGGTGCTTGATCGAAAGACAAAATGCCCGCCGATGCGCTGCTGTCGGCACTTGCGGGCTGGCTCCGCAAGCGTTCCTGACTCAATGGCCAGGAAATTGCTTTATCCACAGGCACAACTCCAAGTCAGTCGAGCCTGTCATGTCCATCGCCCCTTCCCCACCGCGCCTGCAACTGCGCCAGATCAGCAAACGCTACCCCGGTTGTCTGGCCAATGACGCCATCGACCTGAGCATCGCGCCGGGTGAGATCCATGCCCTGCTCGGTGAAAACGGCGCGGGCAAAAGTACGTTGATGAAGATCATTTACGGGGTCACCCAGTGCGACAGCGGTGAAATGCTCTGGGAGGGGCAGCGCGTGCAGATGCGCAATCCGGCGCAGGCGCGGCAGTTGGGCATTGGCATGGTGTTCCAGCATTTCTCCCTGTTCGAAACCCTCAGCGTGGCGCAGAACATTGCCCTGGCGATGGGCGCGGCGGCCGGCACGCCGAAGCAACTGGAGCCGAAGATTCGCGAAGTCTCGCGGCGTTACGGCATGGCGCTGGAGCCGGAGCGACTTGTCCACAGCCTGTCGATCGGCGAGCGCCAGCGGGTGGAAATCATCCGTTGCCTGATGCAGGACATCCGCCTGTTGATTCTCGACGAGCCGACCTCAGTGCTGACGCCGCAAGAGGCCGACGAGTTGTTCATCACCCTGCGGCGCCTTGCCGCCGAGGGTTGCAGCATTCTGTTCATCAGCCACAAGCTCGGTGAAGTGCGCGCCTTGTGCCACAGCGCCACGGTGCTGCGCGGCGGCCGGGTTGCCGGGCATTGCGTGCCCGCCGAATGTTCGGACCAGCAACTGGCGCAAATGATGGTCGGTGAAGCGGCGGCTTTGATTGGCGAGTATCCGAAGGTCAGCGGTGGCGCGGCGTTTCTGCAGGTGCAGGGTTTGAGCTGGCACAACCCGGATCCGTTCGGTTGCTCGCTGACCGACATCGACCTGCAAGTGCGTAGCGGTGAAATCGTCGGCATCGCCGGGGTCGCGGGCAATGGTCAGGATGAATTGCTCGCCCTGCTTAGCGGCGAACAGCCCTTGCCGCGCGCGCAAGCGGCGACCCTGCGCTTCGCAGATAGAAACGTTGCCGATCTGCGCCCGGATGCGCGGCGCAAACTGGGTTTGGCCTTCGTGCCGGCAGAACGCCTTGGCCACGGCGCGGTTCCTGAGTTGAGTCTGGCCGATAACGCCCTGCTCAGTGCTTTTCAGCACGGACTGGTCAGCCACGGGTTGATTCAACGCGGCAAAGTCGAAGCCCTCGCGCAGCAGATCATCCAGCGTTTCGGCGTGAAGCCCCCGGACACGCAAACCGCTGCGCGCAGCCTGTCCGGCGGCAACTTGCAGAAATTCATCCTCGGCCGGGAAATTCTTCAGCAACCGAAACTGCTGATCGCCGCGCACCCGACCTGGGGCGTCGACGTCGGTGCCGCCGCCACCATTCATCGCGCGTTGATTGCCCTGCGCGATGCCGGCGCGGCGATTCTGGTGATTTCCGAAGACCTCGATGAGCTGTTCCAGATCAGCGATCGCCTCGGCGCGCTGTGCGGCGGGCGTCTGTCGGCTCTTCAAGACACCGGCCTTACACAACTGAGCGATGTCGGCGCGTGGATGGCCGGCCAGTTCGATCACTCACCTCGCGCCGCTTCGGTTTAACGGAGTTTCAACATGCTGCTTTCTCTCGAACCCCGTGGCCAGCAATCGCGCCTGATGCTGTGGTGCTCGCCGTTATTGGCGGCGGCCCTGACCCTCGGCTGCGGCTCGCTGTTGTTCATCGCGCTGGGCCACGACCCACTGCAAACCTTGCACACACTGCTGATCGCACCGGTCAGCGATTTGTATGGCGTGTCCGAATTGCTGGTCAAGGCGCTGCCGATTCTGCTCTGCGCACTCGGCCTGGCGGTGGCCTATCAGGCGCGGATCTGGAACATCGGCGCCGAAGGCCAACTTCTACTTGGCGCCTTGGCCGGCAGTGCTGTGGCGGTGAACATTATTGGTATGCAAAGTCGCTGGGCGCTGGTGCTGATTCTGCTGACCGGCACGCTGGCCGGCGCCGCATGGGCCGGGCTCACCGCATGGCTGCGCACGCGCTTCAATGCCAACGAAATCCTCACCAGCATCATGCTCAACTACATCGCGCTGAACCTGCTGCTGTTCTGCGTGCACGGGCCGCTGAAGGATCCGGCGGGCTTCAATTTTCCCGAGTCGGCGATGTTCGGCGACGCCAGTCGTCTGCCGCTGCTGCTGGAGGACGGCCGCGTGCATGCCGGGGTGTATTTCGCCCTGCTCGCGCTGATTGCGGTGTGGGTGTTGTTGCAGAAAAGCTTCATCGGCTTCCAGATCAAAGTGCTCGGGCTGGACAAACGTGCGGCAGGTTTTGTCGGCTTCCGCGAGAAGCGCCTGATCTGGCTGGCGCTGTTGATCAGCGGTGGTCTGGCCGGGCTCGCCGGGGTCTGCGAAGTGACCGGGCCGATCGGCCAACTGGTGCCCCAAGTGTCGCCGGGCTATGGCTACGCGGCGATCACCGTGGCGTTTCTCGGACGGTTGAATCCGCTCGGCATTCTGTTCTCCAGTCTGCTCATGGCGCTGCTGTACATCGGCGGCGAGAGCGCGCAGATGTCGCTCAATCTGCCGCAGGCGATCACCCAATTGTTCCAGGGCATGATGCTGTTTTTCCTGCTCGCCTGTGACGTGCTGATTCTCTATCGGCCACGCCTGAAACTGCGCTGGACCCGGCGCGCCTCGACCCCTGCCGTAACCGCCGGAGCGCTGTGATGGATATCGATCTGTTGAGCAATATTTTCTACGCGATGGTCCGCTGCGGCACGCCGCTGTTGCTGGTGGCATTGGGTGAGTTGATCTGCGAGAAAAGCGGCGTCCTCAACCTCGGCCAGGAAGGCATGATGCTGTTCGGTGCGGTGATCGGTTTTATCGTCGCGCTGAACAGCGGCAACCTGTGGCTGGGTGTGCTGTTGGCGATGTTGGCCGGGATGTTGTTGTCGTCACTGTTTGCCCTGGTCGCGCTGGTGTTCAACGCCAATCAGGTGGCCACCGGGCTGGCGCTGACGATCTTCGGCGTGGGCCTGTCGACATTTGTCGGCGCGGCCTGGGTGGGTAAGCCGCTGGCAGGTTTCGAGCCTTTGGCGATTCCGTATCTGAGTGAGATCCCGCTGATCGGGCGGATGCTGTTTGCCCAGGATCTGCTGGTGTATCTGTCGTTCGCGCTGTTTGCGCTGGTGGCGTGGGTGATCATCAAAAGTCGTGTCGGCCTGATCATTCAAGCGGTCGGTGAAAATCCGGATGCGGCCAGCGCGATGGGCTTGCCAGTGCTGACCGTGCGTACCTTGGCGGTGTTGTTCGGCGGAGCAATGGCCGGGCTGGCCGGGGCGTATCTGTCGCTGGCCTACACGCCGATGTGGGCGGAAAACATGACCGCAGGGCGCGGCTGGATCGCTTTGGCGCTGGTGGTGTTTGCCAGTTGGCGGGTGTGGCGCTTGCTGCTCGGGGCGTATCTGTTCGGCCTCGCCAGCATCCTGCACCTGGTGGCACAGGGATTGGGACTGGCGATACCTTCGAGCCTGCTGGCGATGCTGCCGTATGTGGCGACGATTTTGGTGCTGGTGCTGCTGTCCCGCGACGCCGTGCGTACGCGATTGTATGCGCCGGTTTCGTTGGGGCAACCGTGGCAGTCAGGACACTGATCGTTGTCAGAGCGGGCCTCTTCGCGAGCAGGCTCGCTCCAACAGGGGATCTGAGTGAACACGGGCATATGTGGGAGCGAGCCTGCTCGCGAAAGCGTCCGCACAGGCAACACTTGAACCACGCCTCGTGATTGTTTCTGATCAAACACCCTCGAGAAACTCAAGAAGCCTGGAGTATGCTCCGGGATCAAGGCCTGTTTTTCGCCAAGCGCTGCAACTGCGCCTTGGTCAGGCGTGTCCATTGAATCCTGAATGCTGACTTTCAAGGAAACCCATCATGTCTCAGGCAAAAAACGCACTGATCATCGGCGCCTCCCGCGGCTTGGGCCTCGGTCTGGTGAAGACCCTGCTGGGCGATGGCTGGCAGGTCACCGCGACGGTGCGCAATCCGCAGAAGGCCGAGGCGCTGCAAGCGCTGGGTGACGTGCGCATCGAGAAGCTCGACATGGACGATCAGCAAGCGGTGATCGCTCTGAGCCAGAAACTCAAGGGCGAAACCTTCGATCTGTTGTTCGTCAACGCCGGGGTCAAAGGCCCGGACGTGCAGACGCCGGGCGGCGCGACACTGGCCGAGGTCGGGCAACTGTTTTTCACCAACGCGGTGGCGCCGATCAATCTGGCCCAGCGTTTCGTCGGGCAGATCCGCGACGGCAGCGGCGTGCTGGCGTTCATGAGTTCGGTGCTCGGCAGCGTGACCATGCCCGACGCGCCGGAGCTGGCGTTGTACAAGGCGAGCAAAGCGGCGCTGAATTCGATGACCAACAGTTTTGTCACGCAACTGGGTGAACAGAAACTCACCGTACTGTCGTTGCACCCGGGCTGGGTGAAGACCGACATGGGCGGCGAAGGTGCTGACTTGGATGTAGAGACCAGCACTCGCGGGCTGATTGACCAGGTCAATGCATTCACCGGCAAGGGCGGGCATCACTTCGTCAATTACAAGGGTGAAACGATTGCCTGGTAAGCACTGAAAATCCCGATGTGGGAGCGAGCCTGCTCGCGAATACGATCTGTCAGGTAAATCTGTATCGACTGACATGACGCCTTCGCGAGCAGGCTCGCTCCCACAGGGAGTGATGGTGAATGGTCGGGTGGCGCTTGCCCGGCGCTGCGATTTGTTTGAAACTGCGCGCCTCGTCCTTCGCGGCGACCCTGGATCAGCAGACAGGGCAACACTGAGCTGGCAACCCTGAACCCAACTTTCAGAGGAGCCGGCCACAATGCCTGCGACCCGTACCTGGTTAAAAAATCCCCTCGCCATTTTCACCTCCAACGAGCTTGATGCCCGTGGCGGTCTAGTCGTGCAAGACGGTGTCATCGTCGAAGTCCTCGCTGCCGGTCAGCAGCCGTCGGCGCCGTGCAATGAAGTGTTCGATGCCCGCGAGCATGTGATCCTGCCGGGCCTGATCAACACTCACCATCACTTCTATCAAACCCTGACCCGCGCCTGGGCGCCGGTGGTCAATCAGCCGCTGTTTCCGTGGCTGAAAACCCTGTACCCGGTATGGGCGCGGCTGACCCCGGAAAAACTCGCCCTCGCCACCAAAGTGGCGCTGGCCGAATTGCTGCTCTCAGGTTGCACCACCGCTGCGGACCATCACTATCTGTTCCCGGACGGTCTGGAAAACGCCATCGACGTGCAGGTCGAAACGGTGCGTGAACTGGGCATGCGCGCCATGCTCACGCGCGGCTCGATGAGCCTTGGCGAGAAGGACGGCGGCCTGCCTCCGCAACAAACGGTGCAGGAAGGCCAGGTGATTCTCGACGACAGCCAGCGGCTGATTCACGAGTACCACGAGCGTGGCGACGGCGCGCAGATCCAGATCGCCCTGGCGCCATGTTCGCCATTTTCGGTGACCCCGGAAATCATGTCGGCCAGCGCTGATCTGGCGAACAAACTCGATGTGCGTCTGCACACCCATCTCGCTGAAACCCTTGATGAAGAAGACTTCTGCCTGCAACGCTTCGGTCTGCGCACCGTCGATTATCTGGACAGCGTCGGCTGGCTCGGCCCGCGAACATGGCTGGCCCACGGCATCCATTTCAACCCCGACGAAATCGCCCGCCTCGGCCAGGCCGGCACGGGCATCTGCCACTGCCCAAGCTCGAACATGCGCCTGGCGTCCGGCATCTGCCCGAGCATCGAGCTGACCGACGCCGGCGCGCTGTTCGGTCTTGGCGTCGACGGTTCGGCATCCAATGATGCCTCGAACATGATCCTCGAAGCGCGTCAGGCCCTGTACATCCAGCGCCTGCGCTACGGCGCCGAAAAGATCACCCCGGAACGCGTGCTGGGCTGGGCGACCAAGGGTTCGGCGAGCCTGCTCGGTCGCAGCGACATCGGCGAAATCGCCGTGGGCAAACAGGCGGATCTGGCGTTGTTCAAGCTCGATGAACTGCGCTTCTCCGGTAGCCATGATCCGATTTCGGCGCTGTTGTTGTGCGGCGCGGATCGGGCGGATCGAGTGATGATTGGCGGCAAGTGGCGTGTGGTTGATGGGCAGGTTGAAGGGTTGGACCTGAAAGGTTTGATCGCCGATCACAGCCAGGCGGCTCGGCAGTTGATTGCCGGCACCTGAGTCACCGCCGTTCAAAACTGTGGGAGCGAGCCTGCTCGCGAAGAGGGAGTGTCAGACAACATGTTTGTTGGATGACACACCGTTTTCGCGAGCAGGCTCGCTCCCACATGGGTATCTGCCAGCCCTAAAGGCCCAGTAGGGACAGCATGATGAATGTGGCAAACAGCACAAAGTGCGTCATGCCCTCAATGGCGTTGGTCTCGCCGTCATTGAGGTTGATTGCGCTGACGATCAGGGTGATGAAGATCATCACCGTTTGCACCGGAGTCATCGCCATCTGAAATGGCTGGCCGGTGTACAGCGCCATCGCTTCCATCACCGGCACGGTCAGTATCACCGTCGACAGTGATGCGCCCATCGCAATGTTGACCACCGACTGCATGCGATTGGCCAGCGCCGCTCGTAATGCGGTGAGAATCTCCGGCGCGGCGGAAATCGCTGCCACCAGAATCGCCGTGATTACCGGCGGCGCGCCCGTGCCTTCCAGGCCCAGATCGAGGGTCTTGGACATCACCTCGGCCAGTGCGCCGATGATCGCCACCCCCGACACCAGAATGCCGACCGACAGCGCCAGGCTGACCGGTTTCGGCTCCTGC
Organism: Pseudomonas sp. CCNWLW23; assembly: GCF_037095675.1. Classification (NCBI taxonomy): domain Bacteria; kingdom Pseudomonadati; phylum Pseudomonadota; class Gammaproteobacteria; order Pseudomonadales; family Pseudomonadaceae; genus Pseudomonas; species Pseudomonas sp. CCNWLW23. The sequence continues at coordinate 14,278 of NZ_JBAWKM010000032.1, forward strand.
TCGACCGGCTCCTTTTTGCGACGTTTGTCCGGGTAGCTGTAGCTGAAAAAGTAACTGTGCGGGCCGACCTGCATGCGCAGGAACAGCGCGTAGAGCACCATCATCGCGCCAATGGTGAACGCCGAATACATCTTCCAGTTGGCCTCGGGAATGAACTCCGGCACCACCATCGACACGCCCATCGCAGTGAGGATCATGACGCTGTAGCTGCGCGCCGAATCGTCGTTGTAGGACTGTTCGCCGTGTTTGATCCCGCCCATCAGTGCGGCGAGGCCGAGGATGCCGTTGATGTCGAGCATCACCGCTGAATAAATCGTGTCGCGCACCAGTGTTGCCGAGGCTTCGTTGCTCATCATGATCGCCAGGATCACCACTTCGACCAGCACCGCCGAGAGCGTGAGGATCATCGTGCCGTAGGGGTCGCCGACCTTTTCCGCCAGCAGTTCAGCGTGATGAGCAACACGCATCGAAGCGGCGACAATAAAGGCGATCAGCAGCAGACCGCCGCCCAGCGCGACGATCTGGCCGCTGTGCAGCAGCCAGTGTTCCAGTGGATAAGCGACGCACGCGGCAAGGACTGCCAGCACCAGGAAGCTTTCTTGTTTGAGGATCGAGAGCATGACGGGCCTTTTGCCGAAAAGAGCTGATGAAGCTACTGACTGCCGCGCGCCGCTAACGTTTCGTTACATCTTTGCGCACCACGCGATGGCAGCTGGATTCAGGCATGCACTTTTATTGGCCTTGCCGGCCTCTTCGCGAGCAGGCTCGCTCCCACATTCAAATGCGTCCCCTGTGGGAGCGAGCCTGCTCGCGAAGGCCGCGCCGCGTTTTCGAATGCGTTTGTTGTCCTGTTGGTCAGCAATTTGCATTGGCCCTGAGCACACACAACAAAATGGAGTTCGGGTTCATGCCAATACGTCCGCTGCACAAACTGCTGTACGCCGCCATCGGTCTGGGAATCAGCCTGAGCGCCAGCGCTGCCGATCCGCTGAAGGTCGGTTTCGTCTACATCGGCCCGATCGGTGACCACGGCTGGACGTATCAGCACGAACAGGGGCGCAAGGCCCTGGCGGAAAAACTCGGCACGCAGATCACCACCAACTATGTGGAAAACGTCGCCGAGGGCGCCGACGCCGAGCGGGTGATCCGCAACATGGCCAAGGACAAATACGACCTGATCTTCACCACGTCTTTCGGCTACATGAACCCGACAGTGAAAGTCGCCAAGCAATTCCCCAAGGTCACTTTCGAACACGCCACAGGCTACAAGCAGGACAAGAATCTCGGCACTTACCTGGCGCGCACTTACGAGGGCCGTTACGTCGGCGGTTTCCTCGCGGCGAAGATGACCAAGACCAAGAAGATCGGCTACGTCGCCTCGTTCCCGATTCCGGAAGTGATCCGCGACATCAACGCCATCCAGCTGGCCCTGAACAAGTACAACCCTGGCACCGAAATCAAAGTGGTGTGGGTCAACTCCTGGTTCGATCCGGGTAAGGAAGCCGACGCCGCCAACGCGCTGATCGATCAGGGCGTCGACGTGGTGTTCCAGCACACCGACAGCCCGGCGCCGATCCAGGCCGCCGAACGGCGCGGCGTGTATGCCGTGGGCTATGCCTCGGACATGGCCCACTTCGGCCCGAAAGCGGTGCTGACCTCGATCGTCAACGACTGGGCGCCACACTACATTCAGGCGACGCAGAGCGTGATCGATCACACCTGGAAATCTCAGGATTACTGGGGCGGGTTGAAGGAAGGCACGGTGGAACTGCCGATCAGCGATCTGGTGCCGGCGCCGGTGAAAGCCGAAGCAGAGCAGTTGATCGCCGACATCAAGAGCGGCGCATTGCAGCCTTTTACCGGGCCGATCAAGGATCAGGCCGGTGTGGAAAAAATCCCCGCGGGCGTGAGCGCGACCAATGCGGAACTGGCTTCGATGAATTATTACGTTGAGGGCATGAAGGCCGAGATGCCGAAGTAGTCCCCCGATTCACCACACAAAACCCTGTGGGAGCGAGCCTGCTCGCGAAAGCGGTGTGTCATTAACAAAAATGTTGTCTGACACTCCCTCTTCGCGAGCAGGCTCGCTCCCACATTGGAAACACAGCGTATTCAAGGATTGTGTATGGATCAGCTTCCGATCATTGATATCAGCCCGCTCTATAGCGACGACGAAAACGCCTGGCCTGCGGTGGCCGAACAAATCGACCAAGCCTGTCGCGAGTGGGGCTTTTTCTACATCAAGGGCCATCCGATCTCGGCGCAGCGCATCGACGCCCTGCTCGATCACGCCCAGCGCTTCTTTGCATTGCCAGCCGCAGAAAAACTGAAGATCGACATTACTCAGACCCGCCACCATCGCGGCTACGGCGCGATTGCCACAGAGCAACTGGACCCGGACAAACCCAGCGATCTCAAAGAAACTTTCGACATGGGCCTGCATCTGCCGGACGAACATCCCGAGGTGCTCGCGGAAAAACCTTTGCGCGGCCCCAATCGGCATCCGGCGCAACCCGGCTGGGAAACGCTGATGGAGCAGCATTACCTCGACATGCAGGCGCTGGCGCAAACCCTGTTGCGGGCGATGACCATTGCGCTGGGCATCGAGCGCGACTTCTTCGATTCGCGCTTTGTCGACCCGGTCAGCGTGTTGCGCATGATCCATTATCCGCCGCGTCACACCGCCAGCTCCGCCGAGCAACAAGGTGCCGGCGCCCACACCGATTACGGCTGCATCACCCTGCTCTATCAGGACAGCGCCGGCGGTTTGCAGGTGAAGAACGTCAATGGTGAATGGATCGACGCGCCACCGATTGACGGCACGTTCGTGGTCAACCTCGGCGACATGATGGCGCGCTGGAGCAACGACCGTTATCGCTCGACCCCGCACCGGGTGATCAGCCCGCTGGGCGTGGATCGCTATTCGATGCCGTTCTTCGCCGAACCGCACCCGGACACGCGCATCGAATGCCTGCCCGGTTGCCAGGACGCACAGCATCCGGCGAAATATCCGACCACCACCTGTGCCGAATTCCTGCTGTCGCGCTTCGCCGATACCTACGCCTATCGCCGTGAACAAGAGGCGGTTTGATCGATCACCTGGTCAGGTTTTGCCAATTGTTGCGGCCAGCCTCTGTAGAATGCCGGCATTGCACCTGATGAGAAAAGACTATGTACGACTGGCTCAACGCCTTGCCCAAAGCCGAACTGCACCTGCATCTGGAAGGTTCGCTGGAGCCTGAACTGCTGTTCGCCCTGGCCGAACGCAACAAGATCGCCCTGCCGTGGAGCGACGTCGAAACCCTGCGCAAGGCTTACGCCTTCAACAATCTGCAGGAATTTCTCGACTTGTATTACCAAGGCGCCGATGTGCTGCGCACCTCGCAGGACTTCTACGACCTGACCTGGGCCTACCTGCTGCGCTGCAAAGCACAGAACGTGATTCATACCGAACCGTTCTTCGATCCGCAGACCCACACCGACCGGGGCATCCCGTTCGAAGTGGTGCTCAACGGCATCGCCGCCGCGCTCAAGGATGGCGAGACGCAACTGGGCATCAGCAGCGGTTTGATCCTCAGCTTCCTGCGCCACCTCAGCGAAGACGAAGCGCAGAAAACCCTCGATCAGGCGCTGCCGTTCCGTGATGCGTTTGTCGCGGTCGGGCTCGACAGTTCCGAGATGGGCCACCCGCCGAGCAAATTCAAACGTGTCTTCGATCGCGCCCGCGACGAAGGCTTCCTCACCGTCGCCCACGCTGGTGAAGAAGGCCCGCCGGAATACATCTGGGAAGCCATCGACCTGCTGAAAATCCAGCGCATCGACCATGGCGTGCGCGCCATCGAAGACGAGCGCCTGATGCAGCGGATCATCGACGAGCAGATTCCGCTGACCGTGTGCCCGCTGTCGAACACCAAGCTCTGCGTGTTCGATCACATGTCGCAGCACAACATCCTCGACATGCTCGAGCGCGGCGTGAAGGTCACGGTGAACTCCGATGACCCGGCGTATTTCGGCGGGTACGTGACCGAGAACTTCCATGCGCTGCACGAGCATCTGGGCATGACCCAGGATCAGGCCAAGCGCCTGGCGCAGAACAGCCTGGATGCGCGGTTGGTAAAACCGTAAGCAACACCGCAAAACCAATGTGGGAGCGAGCCTGCTCGCGAAGAGGGAGAGTCAGTCAACATTTTCGTTGAATGAAACACCGCTTTCGCGAGCAGGCTCGCTCCCACATTCATATCGATGTTCACTCGGTAAGCTCTTCCAGGGTCTTGCCCCGCGTCTCCATCCCGAACAGCCACACCACGCCCGCCGCAATCGCGAAGCACGCCGCGCCCAGCGCGAACACCCCGCCCTGCCCGGTAATCGGGAACACCAGCCCGGTCACCAGTGGCCCGAGCAGTGAGCCGACGCGGCCGATGGCTGAGGCGAATCCCGAGCCGGTTGCCCGCGCTGAAGTCGGATACAGCTCTGGCGTGTAGGTGTAGAGCACCGCCCACATGCCGAACAGGAAAAACTGCATCAACAATCCGGTGCCGATCAGCAACGCGACGTTGCCGCCGAACACCGCACTCTGCCCATACAGAAACGCCATCACCCCGCCGCCCAGCAGGGTGACGATGCACACCGGTTTGCGCCCCCAACGCTCGACCAGCCACGCCGCCATGAGGAAGCCGGGAATCCCGCCGAGCGAGATCAGCACCGTGTAGTACACCGACTGCGTCACGGCGAAACCCGACTGCTGCAGCAATGCGCTGAGCCAGGAAGTCAGCCCGTAGAAGCCCAACAATGCGAAGAACCACAGACTCCAGATCATCGTTGTGCGCTGGCGATATTGCGGCGACCAGATCTGCTTGAGTGCCGAGAAGAAATTACCCGGCGGCGTCACCGTGCGTGGCAAACGAACCGGTTCCGGTAACGCCGCACCGCCCAGCGAAGCACGCACCCGCGCTTCAATGCCGTTCAACACTTTGTCCGCGTCGGCGTCGCGCCCGGCCTGTTCCAGCCATCGCGGTGATTCAGGGATGAAAAAGCGGATCGCCAGGACAAATACCGCCGGCACTGCCAGCACCAGGAAAATATCGCGCCAGCCAATCAGCGGCAGTAGGAAGTACGAGAGCACCCCCGCCGCGACAAACCCCAGCGGCCAGAAGCCGTCCATCAGGGCGATGTAGCGCCCGCGCCGTTGTGCTGGAATCAGCTCCGAGAGCATCGACTGCGCGATGGGAAACTCCATACCCATGCCAATTCCGAGCAGGATGCGAAACAGCGTCAGCGTCTCCACCGTCTGCGCCGTCGAACACAGGTAACTGGCCACGCCCCACAACACGATGCTCCACTGAAACACCGGTTTGCGCCCGAAGCGGTCGGCGAGCATTCCCGACAGCGACGCCCCGAGCACCATGCCGAAGAAGCTCGAACTGGCCAGCAACCCCGCTTGCGCACTGCTCAGGCCGAACTCGGCTTTGATCGAGCCGAGCAGGAAAGTCATCATCGCCAGATCCATGGAGTCGAAGAAAAACGCCAAGGCTATGATGATGAAAATGACGCGGTGATAACTGCTGAGCGGCAGCCGTTCCAGGCGCTCAGCCGCACTAAAGCGTTGTGTATTCATGTTGTGCTCCCCCATCCGAAAAATCCCCGGATCGAGTGTGCGCGATGGTCATACAGAGGTCGTACTGGATGCGACCTGTTCACAGCCGTGGACGACGTCAGCCTTCAGCTCATCGCCGAGCAACGCTCTAGAACGCTGTTTCCAGCTCGGTTTCCTTGGCAAAGCGATGGATTTCGCGCTGGCCGGTGGCGGTCAACTGCAAGGCGCGGGAATCGTTGGGCAAGGTCAGCCAGCCGGACTGCATGAACAACTGCAACAGCGCCGCGCCCAGTGAGCCGCCCATGTGCGGACGGCGCTCGCTCCAGTCCGGGCAGGCGCAGGCGACCTGCACGTTGCGGTGGGCCAGGGCCTGGATGAACACACCGCGCTGGGCCAGTCGGGTGGAGCCCTTGTGCGTCACCACCACCCGCTGCTCAAGCTGTTCGATCCAGCCGGCATCGAGCAGGCGCTGATACAGATCGGCCGCCAAAGTACCGCCCAGATGATCGTCGCAGAACCGCGCGCGCAACAGCGAAGACGGCGCCGCCTGTGGTCTGACCATGGGAGCCGTGCGTTTCAGCGCATCAGGGATTTGCCGTGGCGCGCTGGCAATGGTGGCGCTGGCCAGTGCTTCGATCGCCGCGCCGATTTCCGGTGCCGCCAGGCGAAAGAAGCGTTTGCGCCCACGCATTTCGATGTTCAACAGCCCCCCTGCGGACAGGCGTCCCAGATGCGCACTGGCCGACGACGGCGAGAGCCCGGCCAGCAGCGCCAGCTCTTCGGCTTGCCGCGCCGAGCCATCCATCAACGCCCACATCATCGCGCTGCGCTTGGGGTCGGCCAGCAATGTCGCGATCTGGCTGATGCACGGTGCATGTTCCATATGTTCACTCCCTGTTGAATCGTATCGTCTACCGCTCGGAGACATCCTGGCCGGTTATGGGGCATCGGCCAACACGCGAAAATCGCCCGGGATCGGTGGCAAGGGATGCCACCGACACCAGCTGCTCCGGCACACAACCTGGCAGCAGAAGTAGCAACCGTCACCAAAAGCCGGCAACGCGTTACGGGGTCTGCGCGCCGGGTGTCAGTGCAGGCATGAGGCGGGCGCTAGTATAAGCGGGTTAAGCCAGACGTCCTGCGCCTGGGCCTGGGCAGGTGGCGATTGTTCCTGACAGAAATTTCTCTAATTGCCTGCGACTAATGATCAACTTTGAGGAAACCGGGAAATTGGCTACTCAATTCGGCGCATCGGCTGGCGAGCATCTCCCTCAGCAGGTTCACCGGCTTACTCAATTGTGCGCGATGGGCGCACAACAGATTCAGCGGTGCGCGCTCACACAGCAGTTCCGGCATCAGCACTTTGAGGCGTCCGGCGAGCACATCGGCGCCGACGTCGAGCCAGGATTTGTAGGCGATACCGGCACCGGCCACCGCCCATAGCCGCACTACGTCAGCGTCATCGCTGAAGCGGTCGCCACTCACGGTCAGGCCGACTTCACGCTTGCCATCGTGAAAACTCCAGTGGTCGTGGACGCGGCTGCCGAGCATGTACAAAAGGCAGTTGTGCTGGGCCAGTTGCTCGAGCTGGCGCGGTTCGCCATGCCGGGCCAGATAGTCTGGAGATGCGCACAACACGCGGCGATTGTGTGGCGCGATGGGCAAGGCGATCAGGCTGGAATCTTCCGGCTCGCCGTAGCGCAGGGCGATGTCCACCGGTTGCCGGAACAGGTCGGCGATGCGGTCGCCGAGCAACAGGCGTACCGTCAGTTTCGGGTGTTCACGCTGGAACGCGTCGAGCCACGGCAGCAGCAGATTACGGCCGAAATCCGAGGGTGCTGACAGTTGCAGAATTCCGCTGACCTGATCCTGACCGCTGGCGAGCAGGCGACGCCCCTCGTCGAGATTGCTCAGGGCGGCGCGGGCATATTCGAGGAAGCCTTCGCCCTCGGCGGTGAGGCGCAGGCTGCGGGTCGACCGCGCCAGCAGCCGCGCACCGAGTTGCTGCTCGATGCGCTTCAACGCCGCGCTGGCCACCGCCGCAGACATGTCCATCACCCGTGCCGCCGCCGACAGGCTGCCCAGATCCGCCGCGCGAACAAACAACTGCAAGTCATCAAAACGCAGCATGCGCAGCCTCGATTATCAAAAAAATATTGAAAGAGACTGCTCTTTTAGCCGGTTTTATCGCGCAGAGAAATAGCCAATGATGGCTTCCAACAAATTCATCCCGATTCTCTGGAGTCCGCGCATGTCACAGCCCTTTACCGCTATTGCTACTCTGACCGCCAAGCCCGGCCAGCAGGACGTTCTCGAACAGGCGCTGCGTGCCCTCGTCGAACCGAGCCGCGCCGAGCCGGGTTGTGGCCAGTACGACCTGCACCGCGACCTTGCCGATCAACAGGTTTTTTATGTGATCGAACAGTGGGCCAGTGACGAGATTCTTGAGGCGCACAACGCCAGCGCGCATTTTCAGAAGTTTCAGGCCAGCGCCGGCCACACCATCGAACACTTCCAGCTCAAACGCCTCGGCAAAATTGCCTGATTCCTCCTTCTATCAACTGTACGGAGCCACTTATGAAAGCCATTGCCTATTACGCTTCGCTGCCGATCAGCGACGCCAAGTCCCTGCAGGACATCGAACTGCCAGAACCGGTCGCCGGCCCGCGCGACCTCTTGGTGGAAGTCAAAGCCATCTCGGTCAACCCGGTCGATACCAAAGTGCGGCAGAACGTGACGCCGGAAAACGGCGCGGCGAAAGTGCTGGGCTGGGACGTTGCCGGTGTGGTCAAGTCGGTCGGCAGCGACGTCACCCTGTTCAAGGCCGGTGACAAGGTGTTCTACGCCGGTTCGATTGCCCGGGCCGGTGGCAATAGCGAGCTGCACGTGGTTGATGAGCGCATCGTCGGCCACATGCCCAAGTCCCTCGGTTTTGCCGAAGCCGCCGCGCTGCCGCTGACCGCGATCACTGCGTGGGAATTGCTCTTCGAGCGCCTGCAAATCAGCGAAGGCAGCAATGATCAAGGCCAGAGCCTGCTGATCGTTGGTGCGGCGGGCGGCGTGGGGTCGATCCTCACTCAATTGGCCAAGCAATTGACCGGCCTGAAAGTAATCGGCACTGCCTCCCGTGCGCAAACCCGTGACTGGGTCAGCGCACTCGGTGCCGATATGGTCATCGATCACAGCCAGCCGCTGAGCGAAGAATTGAAGCGCGCCGGCATCGACAGCGTGACCCACGTCGCCAGCCTGACCCAGACCGATCAGCATCTGCCGCAACTGGTCGAAGCCCTCGCGCCGCAAGGCAAGCTGGCGCTGATCGACGATCCGAAGTCCCTCGACATCAGCCTGCTCAAGCGCAAGAGCCTGTCGCTGCACTGGGAGTTCATGTACACCCGCTCGCTGTTCGAAACGCCGGACATGATCGAACAGCACAAGCTGCTCAACCGCGTTGCCGAGCTGATTGACGCCGGCACTTTGAAGACGACTTTGGGCGAGCACTTCGGCGTAATCAACGCGGCCAACTTGCGCCGTGCCCATGAGCTGCTGGAAAGCGGCAAGGCCAAGGGGAAAATTGTTTTAGAAGGTTTCTAAAAAAATAAAGCCCCGCAAACACTCGTGATGCCAGAGCGGTTGCGGGGCTTTTTGCCGTCAGTCGGTTGCTTGACCCTTGTCACAATTGCGCGGGTATCGGGGTCTACAATCGAAGCCTCTGCGATACATCTTTTACGCAAGGGAGGTCAGCAATGAAGATCCTGATAAAAGAAGTGGCAAAGTCCCAATGGCAGGTGCGTCTGGACCAGCACGTCGTGACCTTTCGCAGTGAAGCCGAGGCTCTGGCCTTCACTCGCACCCTCGAAGCGCGACTCTGCGCGCCCCACCGGATTCCCGAACCCAGCCAGCAGCGCGCCGCCGGCTGAGCTCCAAAGTCGAGCGTTCAGACCTGGGCTTGCGCCAGCGCCCGGGCATTCTGCAAGCGCCGGGTGAGCAGCGCGACGCTCACCACCAGCAAACCACACAGGCTGATGACCATGGCCATCGGCACGGCGCTGCCATCGTGCAACACCCCCACCAACGCGGCGGCACCGGCGGCGATGCTGAATTGCAGGCAACCGAGCATCGCCGACGCACTGCCGGCGCGGGCGCCCTGACCGTTCATTGCGCAAGCCGAGGCGTTGGGAATGATGCAGCCGAGGCTGGCAATGCAGATGAACAGCGGAATCAGCAACGGCCACAATGCCTCTGGACGCATCGCGCTGACCGCCAGCAACGTCAGCCCGGCGAGGAAGTACACCCACACCGCGCGCACCAGCAAGAACGCCGGGCCACGCTTGGCCAGCAAACGAGCATTGACCTGCGCCACCAGAATGAACCCCGCCGCGTTGGTGCCGAACAGCCAGCCAAAATGCTCGGCGGGTACACCGTAGAGCTTGATGAACACAAACGGTGAACCGGCGATGTAGGCGAACATGCCGGCGATGGCGATGCCGCCGGTCAGGGCGTGGCCGAGGTAGACCGAATCCTTGACCAGCCGTGCGTACTGGCGCAACGCACCGGACAACGGCTGGCGCGGCACGTGGGCCGGCATGCTTTCCGGCAGACCCAACGCCACCGCCAGACCTGCCGCCGCACTGAATCCGGTGAGGACCAGAAAGATCGACTGCCAACCCGTGGTGTTGACCAGAAGCCCACCGAGCATCGGCGCCAGAATCGGCGCCAGGCCCATCACCAGCATCAACTGGGAAAACACCTTCGCCGAGCCCACCGCATCGCACTTGTCGGCGACCACCGCACGGGAAATCACCATGCCTGCACAACCACCGAGTGCCTGGACGAAGCGCGCGCCGATCAGCCATTCTAGGCTCGGCGCGTAGGCGCAGGCCAATGACGCCAGAGTAAACAGGGCGACACCGCTGAGCAGCGGAAGCCGCCGGCCGAAACGATCGGAAATCGGCCCGTACGCCAGTTGGCCCAGCGACAGACCGAGGAAGTACGCCGCCAGCGTCAGTTGAACGTGCTGCTCATCGGTGCCGAACGCCAGTGCCATGGCCGGGAAGGCAGGCAAATAGAAATCGATCGCCAAAGGACCGAAAGCGCTCAAGGCGCCGAGTATCAAAATCGTGCGGAAGTTCATCAGGCATCCAGGTGGGCAAGTCGCAGCCCGACAGTCTAGCCGCGCCCGGACGCCTTGAACATTCCGATAGCTCGCTAACGATCAATTTCAGACGAGCTTCACCTCATAACCCTCTTCGCGAATCGCTGCGATGACCTGATCGGCACTCAGCGCGCTTTCGACGCCGACTTCCTTGGCCGCCAGATCGACGCGCACGCTGGCCGCCGGATCCAGCGCCTGCACCGCAGTGGTGATGGCTTTGACGCAATGACCGCAGGACATGCCTTGAACGTTGAACACTTGCATGGGAAGACTCCTTTGAGTGAGGTTGCCGGCAGTCTCGAGCTTGCCACGATGGCAAGGTCAAGTTCTGCGAAAAACTGCCGGGCTGGCAATCGGCGCCGCGCTCGGCCAAGCTGCATGCATCAATGACTGGAATTCAGGAGATTCAGCCATGCGCTGGTCAGCTTTGGGCCTGTTTGGCTTGCTCAGCCTTTTCGCCGCCGTCCCGCAGGTGCAAGCCGCCGGCGAGGATTACGCGGTACTGATCATTTCCCGCGAGCGCCTCGAAGTGGCGACCTCGTGCGAAATCGGCGTGTACATCCAGGACCAGCTGTCGGCGCGCCTGTTCCAGGAACAGAGCACGTCGTTCAACCTGCCACCGGGCAAGGTTTCGCTGCGCTTGAAACTGCTGCCGGGCCAGGCACCGGGTTGCAACCCCGGCATGCTCGCACCGGGCTCGCAGGAAGTCGTGCTGCATGCCGGCGATGTGCTGAAGTTCCGCCTGGCGATGAATGCCGAAGGCGTGTACTTGAAGCCGGCCGGCCTCGGTTACTGAGCCAAGCGCCGACCCGTTGCCGATCGTTCCCACGCTCTGCGTGGGAATGCAGCCATGGACGCTCTGCGTCCCGAAGCGTGACGCGGAGCGTCACAGGAGGCATTCCCACGCTGAGCGTGGGAACGATCAACATCTTGCGGAATGGTGCTTGACCTTGCCCGCACGGCAAGGTTGATCCTGTAGACATCCACTACAGGGAGCGCGACCGATGTCCGAATCCACCACTTTCGATCTGCCGATTGCCGGCATGACCTGCGCCAGTTGCGCCGGGCGTGTCGAGCGGGCGCTGCGCAAGGTCAGCGGCGCCAGTGCCGTCAGCGTCAACCTCGCCACCGAACAGGCCCGGGTACAGGCGCCCGACGACAGCCTGCCGGCGCTGATGCAAGCCGTGGAGCGCGCCGGTTACAGCGTGCCCCGGCAAACCGTCGAATTGAACATCGACGGCATGACCTGCGCGTCCTGCGTCGGTCGCGTCGAACGTGCCCTGAACAAAGTCCCAGGCGTGAGCAGCGTCAGCGTCAATCTGGCCAATGAACGTGCGCACCTCGAATTGCTCGGCCAGGTCGATACGCAAATCCTGCTCGACGCGGTGAGCAAGGCCGGTTACTCGGCAAGCGTCTGGCAAGCTGAACGGCCACAGTCCGATGACCAGCAAAAACGCCTGCATCGCGAGCGCTGGGCATTGATCTGCGCGATCGCCCTCGCTCTGCCGCTGGTGTTACCGATGTTGCTGCAGCCGTTCGGCATTCACTGGATGCTCCCGGCCTGGGCGCAATTCGCCCTCGCCACCCCCGTGCAATTCATCTTCGGCGCACGCTTTTATGTTGCGGCGTGGAAAGCCGTGCGCGCCGGCGCCGGCAACATGGACCTGCTCGTCGCCCTCGGCACCAGCGCCGGTTATGGCCTGAGTGTCTATGAATGGGCCAGCGCGGCGGGACGCATGCCGCATCTGTATTTCGAGGCCTCGGCGGTGGTCATCGCTTTGGTGTTGCTCGGCAAATATCTCGAAAGCCGCGCCAAACGCCAGACCGCCAGCGCCATTCGCGCTCTTGAAGCGTTGCGGCCGGAGCGGGCGATTCAAGTGATCGACGGGCGTGAGCAGGACGTTGCGATCAGCGCCCTGCGCCTCGACGATCTGGTGCTGGTCAAACCCGGCGAACGCTTCCCGGTGGATGGCGAAGTCGTCGAAGGCCAGAGCCACGCCGACGAAGCGCTGATCAGTGGCGAAAGCCTGCCAGCGCCGAAACAACCGGGCGACAAGGTCACCGGCGGCGCGATCAATGGCGAAGGTCGTTTGCTGGTGCGCACCCAGGCGCTCGGCGCGGAAACCGTGCTGGCGCGGATCATTCGTCTGGTCGAAGACGCGCAAGCAGCGAAAGCTCCGATCCAGAAACTGGTGGACAAGGTCAGCCAGATTTTCGTGCCGACCGTGTTGCTGATCGCCCTGGCCACGCTGATTGGCTGGTGGCTGTACGGCGCACCCCTGGAAACTGCGGTGATCAATGCCGTCGCCGTGCTGGTGATCGCCTGCCCGTGCGCCCTCGGCCTCGCCACTCCGACGGCGATCATGGCCGGCACCGGCGTAGCGGCGCGCCACGGCATTCTGATCAAGGACGCCGAAGCGCTGGAGCGCGCCCATGAAGTCAGCAGCGTGGTGTTCGACAAGACCGGCACGCTGACCTCGGGCACGCCGCGTATCGCGCACTTCAGCGCGGTCGATGGTGACGAGAATAATCTGCTGACCTTGGCCGGTGCATTGCAGCGCGGCAGCGAGCATCCTTTGGCCAAAGCGGTGCTGGATGCCGCCGCCGAACGCGGCTTGAACGTGCCCGATGTCAGCGACAGCCAGTCGCTGACCGGACGCGGCATCGCCGGCACGCTGGATGGCCGGCGCCTGGCGCTGGGCAATCGGCGGATGCTCGACGAAAGCGCCTTGAGTGCCGGTGAATTGAGCACATCCGCCGAAGCGTGGGAACGCGAAGGCCGCACATTGTCGTGGCTGATCGAACAAAGTCCTCAGCCGAAGGTGCTGGGTCTGTTCGCCTTCGGTGACACGCTGAAACCCGGCGCTCTGCAAGCTGTGCAACAACTCGCCGCGCGGGATATCCAGAGCCACCTGCTGACCGGCGACAATCGTGGCAGCGCACGGGTGGTGGCCGAGGCTCTGGGCATCCAAAATGTCCACGCCGAAGTGCTGCCTGCCGACAAAGCCGCGACGGTGGCCGAGCTGAAGAAAACCGGCGTGGTCGCCATGGTCGGCGATGGCATCAACGACGCCCCGGCCCTCGCCGCCGCAGACATCGGCATCGCCATGGGCGGCGGCACCGACGTCGCCATGCACGCGGCCGGCATCACGTTGATGCGCGGCGATCCGCGACTGGTACCGGCAGCGCTGGAGATCAGCCGCAAGACCTACGCGAAGATTCGCCAGAACCTGTTCTGGGCCTTTGTCTACAACCTGATCGGCATTCCGCTGGCGGTGTTCGGCTTCCTCAATCCGGTGCTGGCCGGCGCGGCGATGGCACTGTCGAGCGTCAGCGTGGTGAGCAATGCGCTACTGTTGAAAACCTGGAAGCCCAAGGACCTGGAGGAACACCGATGAACATCGGCCAAGCGGCCCGGCAGAGTGGCCTGAGTGCAAAAATGATCCGCTATTACGAATCGATCGGCCTGCTCAAAGCGGCCAATCGCACCGACAGCGGTTACCGCGTATACGGCAGCGACGACCTGCACACGCTGGCGTTCATCAAGCGCTCGCGGGATCTGGGCTTTTCCCTGGAAGAGGTCGGCAAGCTGCTGGCCCTCTGGCAGGATCGCCAGCGTGCCAGCGCCGATGTGAAAGCACTGGCGCGCCAGCACATCGACGAGCTGAACCAGAAGATCCGCGAGCTCGGCGAGTTGCGCGACACCCTGCAGGATCTGGTCGAGCATTGCAGCGGCGACCATCGCCCGGACTGCCCGATCCTCAAGGAACTGGCGTCGGGCTGCTGCGCGCAACCCGCCCGCGCCTGATCCGCAACAGCGTCACCACGCACAGGGTGCCGAGGGGAATGCCGTGGAACAGCATGACCACGGCCCCCGGCGTCCACCACGCATAGAACGGCGCAGCGACCAGCATGCCGATGCCGAATCCGCTCATCTGCAGCAAGGTCAGCACGCTGAAAATCGGCAGGCGCAACGCCGCAGGTTCCCTTTGCAGCCGTGACATCAAGCTGACTTCGGAAACCCCGTCGCCAAGCCCCGCCGGCAAGGCGAACAGCAGCAGACCGTAGAGGCTGTGCTGCTGGAACATCAGAATGAAACCGCAGGACATCAGCGCTACGCCGCAGAAAAATCTTCTTTCGAGGTGGCTGTTCTCCGAGCCTTTCAGGTGACTGGCGATGCGTGCGCCGAGCAGCTTGCCGCTGGCCCATACCGCAAGCGCCAGGCCCAAGGTCGTACTCGCCGCCTCGGGCGTGAGCAGTTTCGAAATGATCGGGAAGCCGACGTTATGCGCGGCACTGCCCAAGGTGTCGGCCATGGTCACCGCGAGCATGGCCGCGACCACAGGCGCCGAACGCAGGCCTTGCCGCAGCGCAAACCATTCACCGCGTTGCGGCTGTTCGCTGACATCGTTTTTTTCGAAACGCAGGGGCACGATCAGCAGCGCCGCGAGCACATAGGTCAGCGCGTTGAGGGCGAAGACCGTTTCGAAACCAAAAGCAGCCACCAGCAACCCCGACACCAGACTGCCGCCGACCATGGCGGCTGAAGAGGCTGAGGCGATCCAGGCATTGGCCTTGAGCAGCTGCGCCGGCGCGATCAAACGCGGCAACTGGCTGTTGAGGCCGATGGCGAACATCGAATTGCCCAGGCCGAGGCCGAAGGCAATCAACGGCAACAGCCACGCCTGCTGACTCGCCGGTGTGATCAACAGCAGCCCCAGCAGTGCAGCACGCAACAGATCGAACGCAATCAGCGGCGCGCGGCCCTGCCAGCGTCGGTAGAAGCGTGTGCCGATCAGACTGGCGAAGATTCCGCCACCGACACGGCTGGCAAGGAAAATGCCGACGCTCATGGCGCTGTTGCTCAGCAGGTAGACGTAGGTGGCCAGCGCGACCATGTTGAGGAAGGCGCCGAAATCGGAGATCAGCCGGGCGGTTACGATCAGGTGGGTGTTGCGTGGGGTGGTCACATTCAGTCCTTGAGTGTGGTTGGAGCGCTGGACAGTAGACGCGAATAAGCCAAGATCCGAAAGCCCCCTCACCCTAGCCCTCTCCCAAAGGGAGAGGGGACCGATTGGGGGATATTAGGGAGATACACCGACCTGAACGTTTTTCTTTGAATCCATAATCGACTCGGTTTTTTCAGGTCGATGTATGGCTAAAGACACCTCGGTCGGCCCCCTCTCCCTCCGGGAGAGGGACCGATTGGGGGATATTTGGGAGATACACCGACCTGAACGTTTTTCTTTGAATCCATAATCGACTCGGTTTTTTCAGGTCGATGTATGGCTAAAGACACCTCGGTCGGCCCCCTCTCCCTCCGGGAGAGGGACCGATTGGGGGATATTTGGGAAATACACCGACCTGAACGTTTTTCTTTGAATCCGTAATCGACTCGGTTTTTTCAGGTCGATGTATGGCTCAAGACACCTCGGTCGGCCCCCTCTCCCTCCGGGAGAGGGCTGGGGTGAGGGTGCTTTTTGACTCAAACAAAAAACCCGGCCGAAGCCGGGCTTTTTCATCACGCAATCACTGCATCCACGGCGGTGGAGGCGGTTCTTCGGGTTTGCCTTTCGGCGCGTCGTCCGCCGCGCGAATGGCCTGCTTGCGTTCCTCGTCGAGGCGCGCCGCTTCGATTTCGCGCAGCACCCCGCCGACATCGGCCAGGTCCTCCGGATCGTCGAACTCGCCGGTCAGCACACTGTTCGGGTGCAAGGTGCCGGCTTCGTACAACGCCCACATTTCCTTGGCGTACTTGGTCTTCTTCAATTCCGGCGCGAAACGGCCGAAGTACGAAGCCATGTTGCCAACGTCACGCTCGAGCATGCTGAACGCATGGTTGTTGCCCGCAGCGTCGACTGCCTGGGGCAGGTCGATGATGACCGGGCCGGTCGGTGTCAGCAGCACGTTGAACTCGGAGAGGTCACCGTGCACCAGACCAGTACACAACATCAGCACGATCTGCGAAATCAGGAACGCGTGATATTCGCGCGCCTGATCCGGCTCCAGCACCACGTCATTCAGACGCGGCGCGGCGTCGCCGAATTCGTCGGCCACCAGCTCCATCAACAGCACGCCGTCGAGGAAGTCATAGGGTTTGGGCACTCGCACACCGGCGCCGGCGAGACGGAACAGCGCCGCCACTTCGGCGTTCTGCCAGGCGTCTTCGGTCTCTTTGCGACCGAACTTGGACCCCTTCGCCATGGCCCGCGCCTGACGGCTGTTACGAACCTTGCGGCCTTCCTGATACTCGGCCGCCTGGCGGAAACTGCGTTTATTCGCCTCCTTGTAGACCTTGGCGCAACGTAACTGATTGCCGCAGCGCACTACATAAACAGCTGCCTCTTTGCCACTCATCAGTGGGCGCAGCACTTCGTCGACCAGACCGTCCTCGATCAGGGGTTCAATGCGTTTTGGAGTCTTCATCAGCTTTTATTGTGGGTCCTTTATTACCAAACACGCGAATGTCACTCGTTATACGGCAATCCTCGCCCGACGGGGAGGGGTTGCCGACCTGTGAACCTTGAGGATGCACACACTGTGCCGGATCAATCGCAGCGACCCGGGCGAATCATAGCCGAGACCGTGGCATTGATTGGTATCGGTCGGCAAGGGCATTTGCGACAGAATCTGACATGGTCGGTGAACTTCAGTTGCCCTCACCCCAGCCCTCTCCCAGAGGGAGAGGGGGCCGATCGAGGTGTCTCCCGTAATGCATCGACCTGAGAGACCGCAGCGCTTCTGGTTTGAATCGCTGCTTTGGATTCGGTGAAGTGCGCTCAGGTCGGCGTCGATTTCAAGCATCCCCCCATCAGTCCCCTCTCCCTTTGGGAGAGGGTTAGGGTGAGGGGCTTTTCAGCGTTCAATGATCGCGGTGACACCCTGCCCGCCCGCCGCACAGATCGAAATCAACCCTCGCCCCTTGCCCGCCGCATCCAGCAGCTTGGCCAGATTCGCCACAATCCGCCCGCCCGTTGCGGCAAACGGGTGCCCCGCCGCCAGCGAACTGCCTTTGACGTTAAGCCGACTGCGATCAATCGAACCCAGCGGTGCGTCGAGACCCAGGCGGGTTTGGCAATATTCGGGATCTTCCCAGGCCTTGAGCGTGCACAGCACTTGCGCGGCGAAGGCTTCGTGAATTTCGTAGTAATCAAAATCCTGCAAGGTCAGGCCGTTGCGCGCCAGCAAGCGTGGCACGGCGTACACCGGCGCCATCAGCAGTCCTTCGGCACCGTTGACGAAATCCACTGCCGCCGCTTCGCCGTCGCGCAGATAAGCGAGGATCGGCAAGCCGCGCGCTTTGGCCCATTCCTCACTTCCCAGCAACACCACCGACGCGCCATCGGTGAGCGGCGTGGAATTGCCGGCCGTCAGCGTGCCCTTGGCGCTTTTCTCGAAGGCCGGTTTCAGCGTGGCGAGTTTTTCCAGGGTCAGGTCCGGGCGCAGATTGTTGTCGCGGGTCAGGCCGAGGAACGGCGTCATCAGATCGTTGTGCCAGCCTTCGCTGTAGGAAGCGGCGAGTTTGTGGTGGCTTTCGAGGGCCAGTTGATCCTGTTCTGCGCGGGGAATATTCCAGGTCTGCGCCATCAGCTCACAGTGCTCGCCCATGGACAGGCCGGTGCGTGGCTCGCCGTTGCGCGGTAATTCGGGAATCAGATGCCGGGGGCGCAACTGCAAAAGGGTTTTCAGTTTGTCACCGGTGCTCTTGGCGCGGTTGGCCTGTAGAAGAATCCTGCGCAGGCCTTCGCTGACGCTGATCGGCGCATCGGAAGTGGTGTCGACGCCGCCGGCGATGCCGCAGTCGATCTGGCCGAGGGCGATTTTGTTGGCCACCAGCAGCGCCGCTTCCAGACCGGTGCCGCAGGCTTGCTGAATGTCATAGGCCGGTGTCGTCGGAGACAAGCGCGAGCCGAGCACGCACTCGCGGGTCAGGTTCATATCCCGTGACAATTTAAGCACCGCGCCCGCCACCACTTCGCCGATGCGCTGGCCATGCAGGTTGTAGCGTTCGATCAGACCTTCCAGCGCTGCGGTGAGCATCGCCTGATTGCTGGCCGTGGCGTACGGCCCGTTGGAGCGGGCGAAAGGGATGCGGTTACCGCCGATGATCGCGACGCGGCGCAGCTGGGTCATGAAAAGCTCCTGTTCCAAATGGTCGAAATTTACCCAATCCCTGTGGGAGCGAGCCTGCTCGCGAAGAGGTCGGCACATTCAGCCTCTTCAGCGCCTGATACAGCGCCTTCGCGAGCAGGCTCGCTCCCACATGAACCGCATTTATCTGCAAGACCTGCTAAACCTGAGTGTTCAAGCGTAGGCCTTATTGCGCCGATCGAACGATTGATTGCCGTGGACAGTCCACACTTTGAACCCCAACTTCTGGAGAGCGTTCCATGTCTGACCGCTATATCGACTTCGCCAACTCATCCTTCGGCCATCGTCTGGTCGGGGCCTTGGGCCTGCCGTCGCCGGTGCGGCTGGAGCGCTGGCAGGCGGGGCGTCTGCGGCCGATCGAGGGCGCCCTGTTGATCGGTGGCGGGCCGCTGGCCGAACGGATCGGCGTGTTTGCCAACCGCTTGACCGATGCAATCTACAGCTACGGCACCGAGCCCTCGCTGGCCACCGCGTGGATCCCCGGCCACGGGCCGAAAATCAAAGCGGTGGTGTTCGACGCCAGCGCTCTGCAACACACCGACCAGCTCAAGCAGTTGCGCGAATTCTTCCAGCCCTTGATGAAGAACCTCGACCATAGCGCGCACCTGGTGATTCTCGGCCGTGCTCCGGAAAGCCTGGGTGATCCGTTCGCCTCCAGCGCGCAGCGAGCACTTGAAGGTTTTTCGCGTTCGCTGGCCAAGGAGCTGCGCAGCGGTGGTACGTTGCAGTTGATCTACGTCGGCGAAGGTGCCGAAGATCAACTGGAAGGCCCGCTGCGATTTTTCCTCTCGCCGAAAAGTGCATTCGTTTCCGGCCAGGTGATTCGCCTGACCGCGTGCGCCACACCGGTGACTGACTGGACCCGCCCGCTGGCCGGGCGCAAGGCGTTGGTCACCGGTGCTGCACGCGGCATCGGCGCGTCGATTGCCGAAACCCTCGCCCGTGATGGCGCCGAGGTGATTCTGCTCGACGTACCGCCGGCCAAAACCGATCTCGAAGCCCTCGCCGCGCGCCTCGGCGGCCGTGCGATCACCCTCGATATCTGCGCCGATGACGCCGCCGCGCAATTGATTGAACAGCTGCCCGACGGCCTCGACATCCTCGTGCACAACGCTGGCATCACCCGTGACAAAACCCTGGCCAACATGACCCCGGAATTCTGGGACGCGGTGCTGGCCGTCAACCTCAATGCCCCGCAAGTGCTGACCAAGGCGCTGCTCGACAGCGGCACCCTGCGCGACAACGCACGGGTGGTCCTGCTCGCCTCGATCAGCGGCATCGCCGGCAATCG
Source organism: Pseudomonas sp. CCNWLW23 (assembly GCF_037095675.1). Lineage (NCBI taxonomy): Bacteria > Pseudomonadati > Pseudomonadota > Gammaproteobacteria > Pseudomonadales > Pseudomonadaceae > Pseudomonas > Pseudomonas sp. CCNWLW23. Next base: position 34,465 of record NZ_JBAWKM010000032.1, read on the forward strand.
CGGGCAAACCAACTACGCGGCAAGCAAGGCTGGCCTGATCGGTCTGGCCCAGGCATGGGCGCCAACGCTGCTGGAACGCGGCATCAGCATCAACGCCGTGGCCCCCGGTTTCATCGAAACGCAAATGACCGCGCACATTCCGTTCGGCCTGCGCGAAGCCGGGCGGCGCATGAGTTCGCTGGGCCAGGGCGGTTTGCCGCAAGACATCGCCGAAGCCGTGGCGTGGCTGGCGCAACCGGGCACGGGCGCGTTCACCGGGCAAGCGCTGCGGGTCTGCGGGCAAAGCGTTCTGGGGGCCTGAGCATGAGCATTGAATGGCACACGCTGGATCGCGAACCGAGTCTGCCGGGGCTTTATTCGCGCGCAGCGACGCGACGCAAAATCACCGGTACGCAACTGCCCGATAGCGGCCTGCGTTGCTGGGTCGATATCGACAACAAACGGCTGGCAGCCTATCGCAAGGTCTGCGGTTTCGTCGATGACGGCCTGCTGCCGCCGACCTATCCACACATCCTCGCCTTCGCCTTGCAGATGCAATTGCTCACGGCCAGGGATTTTCCGTTCCCGCTGCTGGGGCTGATTCACCTGAGAAACCGCATCCGCGTGCTGCGGCCGATGGGCGCGATCAGTCGCGCGCAAGTCAGCGTGCGCGTGCACAACCTGCAACCACATGCCAAGGGCGCGACGTTCGATCTGTTGACCACCCTCGACGATCAGCTCGGGCCGCTGTGGGAAGCCGAAAGCCAGATGCTCTGTCGCGGGGTAAAACTCGAGGGCGAGGCGCTGGCACAGGACTGGCAGCCGTCGCAGGATTTGCTTGAGGTGACGCGCTGGACTGCGCCGGCCGATATCGGTCGCCAGTATGCGAAAGTCTCCGGCGACTACAACCCGATTCACCTCAGTGCAGCGAGCGCCAAAATGTTCGGTTTTCCCACCGCGATTGCCCATGGACTGTGGAACAAGGCGCGGACACTGGCGGGACTCTCCGATCACCTGCCCAAAGCCAACCTGGAAATCGCCGTGCACTTTCGCAAACCGGTGCGTCTGCCCAGCGAGGTGACGTTACTGGCCAGTGCAGCGGGCTCCAGCGGTGAACTGGGCCTGGTCGGTGCCGGCGACCTGGAACATATGGTCGGTCAGTGGCAACCGATCGCCTGATCTGGCGGGGCGGAAAAAACCGTTAATTGTGTATATATCACTTAAGTTTTTCCGCGCCCTGCCCGCCGCTTTGCAAAAAACCGAGCCTTGAATTTCAAGGCTTTTTTTTGCCCGTTTATTACCTGGGTATTAGTCCTTCGGCATAGCTCCGAGCCTCTATATAAAGGGGTTAATACCAACTTGAGAATGGTGAAAAACCTGCCCTCGACTGAGATTACAGCCACGGACGAGGCATCGCCGACGACAGATCGGCGAGCCATCGAAGGCAACGTAACGTTGTGACAGGTGCAGGAATCTCAATCATGAAAACTCAAGTGATGTGGTCCAAATCGGCAATCGCGCTGGCACTGATTCTTTCGGTCGGCCTCGTCGGCTGCAGCAGCGGCGGTGGCGGCCATCGCAGCAGTTCGGGCAGCTCGACGGCGGACGGCACGGCGGGCACCGATGGCAGCGGTGGCGCGGGCGGCGGAACCGGCGGCGATACTGCCGGCACTGGCGGCACTGGCGGCGGAACCGGTGGCACTGGCGGTACCGGCGGCGGCACCGATCCGACCAACCCAACCAATCCGACAGACCCGACCGATCCCACCAACCCGACCAATCCCGCTGCACCTTCGCTGGTGACCACAACACTTGTTCAGGATGTCGGCAAAACCGTCAGCGGTGTCGGCGATGGCGTCGGCCAGATCGGCGATTCGCTGAGCACTGTTCCGGTCGCTGGCGGCATCGTGCAAAGCGTGGCCAACACCACCGGCAACGTGGTCAGCACCTTGGGCGATGGCGTCACTGATGGCATCGGCAAACTGGCCACTGACCCCAATGGCCTGACCACCACCGTCGCCTCGGTTGGCGGCGTGGTTTCCGATGTTGGCGACGGCGTGTCGGACCTCAGCGTCAAACTGAACACCGCGACCGGTAGCGTTCCCGTCGTTGGCGGTGTAGTCACCCGCGTGGCGCCGCTGGTTGATGGCATCGGTGAAAAAGTCACCATGCTTGGCGACACCCTCAACACCTCACTGACCAGCGGCCCGACCAGCCAGTTGACCAACAAGGTCGGCAGCGGCCTGGTGCCGGTGATCGCCATGGTCGAAAGCACCACTGACAAACTCGGCGATGCCACCGGTCTGGGTGATCCGCTCAAAGGGGTGATCTCGAAAGTGGGCGGCACGGTGAACAGCCTTGGCGGCAAAGTCACCGACGCAGGCAGCGGCAATGCCCTGACCAACACCCTCGGCGGCGCCCTGAGCAACACCGGCACGGCGGTCGGCAAAGCGGGCGGCCTGGTGTCCAATGGCACTGGCTCGGGTACTGGCGGCATCGGTGGCATCGGTGGCGGGCTGGGCGGTACCGGCCTGCTGCAAACCGTGGGTGGTGCGGTGGTCAACGTTGGCAGCGGCCTGAATGCCGGCAGCACCAGCGGAGTGGTCAGTGCCGGCGGCGTCACCGCTGGCGGGCTGGGCACCACGATTGCGTCGATCAACACCGTACTTGGCGGCTCGGGCACACCGATCACTGCAACCACGTCGCCGCTGGCCAGTGTCGGCGCCGCAGTCGGTGCGGGCCTCAATCCGGCCACCAGCGCGGTCACCACGGTCACTCAACAGGTCGGCGCCGCTACCGGTCTCGGCACTCCGGTCGCTGGTCTTACAAATCAGGTGGGCGCCGCCGTCGGCAATCTCGGCGGAGCGATTGCCGCCACCAACAACCCGGTCACCACTGCTGTCGGCGGTCTGGTTACCAACGTCGGCGGCACCGTGGCAGCGGTCGGTGGTCTGGTCAACAGCGGCACTGCCACCGGCGGCACAACTGGCGGTCTGGGCGGGGTACTCGGTGGCCTGACCGGCGCGTTGAGCGGCACTCAACGCTAAATTGCACCTGGCCGATTCGACGGCCTTACCTACAGCGCCTACGCTTGGTTGAGGGCGGAAGATTCCCACGAGTCTTCCGCCTTTTTTCTAAGGAAAAACTTGCCCTGTGCTGTGTTCTGACCATGGAGTGTCCTATGCGCGTACTGGCATCCCTGCTGTGCCTGAGCCTCAGTTCCGCTGCCCTCGCCGACACCTTGCCCAGCTTTCTCAACAGCAACGAAACCATCCGCAACCTCCCCGTACCCAACCTGCCCGCCGACGCCTATCGGCCGAGCGCGGCGCCGCTGCAAGTGCCGGACCCGGGTGCGACCGCCGCACAGCCACTGCTGATGGAAACCAAGGTCAACCTCAAGACCGTGCAGATCGAAGGCGGCACGATCTACCCGCTCAACGAACTCGCGGAAATCTACAAGCCCCTGATCGGCCGCCAGGCCAGCCTTGCCGAACTGATCGAAGCCACGCGCAACATCACCCGCCGCTATCAGCAGGACGGCTATCTGTTGTCCTACGCGTTCCTGCCGCAACAGAACTTCGATGATGGCGTGGCCCGCGTGGTACTGGTCGAGGGCTACGTGCGCGATATCCAGATGCAGGGCGACATCGGCCGGGTCAAAAGTCTGCTCGACAAACTCGCCGCGAAAATCCAGGCCGAACGCCCGCTGACGCGCAAGACCTTCGAGCGCTACACCACGCTGATGAGCCGCATTCCCGGCGTCACCATTCAAGCGCAAGTGCCGCCACCGGGCACCACCGATGGCGCGACCACACTGGTCGCCCAGGCCAGTCGCAAACCGTTCACCAGCACCCTGAGCACCACCGAAGACAACCGCAACGGCCCGCAGGCGTTGCTCGGTGTCAGCAGCAATTCGCAGACTTCGATGGGCGAACAGTTGAGCCTCAGCGGCCTGTTCCCACCGGGCGACGACAAAGAGCATTACTACCGTCTCGACTACAGCCAGTTCCTCGATACCGAAGGCACGCAACTCAACGTCTCGGCCTCGCGTTACCGCGCCGACCCGGACACCGAAGTGCTGGTCGGCGGTGGCGGACGCCTGAGTACCCACCGCGAGAACGATCGCTACTCGATCGGCTTCAGCACGCCCCTGATCGCCTCCGCCAACGAACTGCTGACCGCCGGCTCGCGCCTGTATGCGGTCGACGACAAGACGCGCTACGACGGCATCAACTTTCCCTTCAGCACCGAACTGCGCACCGACGTCCGCGCCCTGGCTTTCGAAGGCGACTGGCGCAAGGCCGACGCCCGCCAACTGCGCATCCTCAGCGCCGGCGTCTACCAGGGCTTCGACAGCCTCGGCGCGCACACCAACTACGACGACATCGACCTGGATTTTTTCCGCGTCAGACTGTCCGGCGTGCAGAGCGACAAGTTTCTCGACAACTGGCAAGGCGTGCTCTCGGCGGCGCTGTACTGGAGCGACGACACCTTGCCCGACAGCGAACGAGCGGTGTTCGGCGGGCAGAACTTCGGTCGTGGCTACCCCGACGACCAGGCCTCGGGCGACAAGGGTTGGGGCGTGGCCTACGAGGTCAACTACCGCTTCAACCGCGACGGCAACTGGGTGCGCATCCTGCAACCCTACGTAGTCGTAGACCGCTCGCGCAGCTGGTTCAACCAACTGCCGGTGCAGGCCAACAACCTGTCATCCACCGCGCTCGGACTGAGGTTCGGCGATGCCAAGTACTACAACGTCGCCCTGGAAGTGGCGAAGGCCATGTCGGATGAAGCGCTGGACACGTTCAATCGCAAGCCTCGGTACAGCATCAGTTTCAGTTACCAGTTGTAAGGGCCGAGCGGTGTGTCAGTCAGGATTTTTTTGACTGACGCACCGCCTTCGCGAGCAGGCTCGCTCCCACAGATTCGGCGGTGTTCACGGTTCCTCAGTACAACCGCCGGCCCTGTAGGAGCAAGCCTGCTCGCGAAAGCGTTCGGCTATTCAACCGATTTATCGCAGCGCTTAAACCAGCCGTTTAAAAACACGCCCCGTTACCTCGCAACAGCCCACAAATCCTTGCGCCTTTGCCTACGGCTACGCCAGAATCCGCCGGCTTGTGCGCCTGGGGCGCGGGTTCTATCGTTTGCCTGCCACTGCTCATCAGTGGTCGGGTTTAGCAGCTCGCCGATACCACGTTGCACCAGTTCCATCAGTCCGGAATACATTCCTGTGCTTGATGGCGGCTGTGCGCAGGGCGCCCTCGGGCGCGCCGATTTCGTGGCTCATCGGTCTGCTAACCTGCGTCCAGCTGCCACCCTTATCGTTTAGCAGCGTGAGGTTGCGGCCCTTACTCCACAAGGAGACTGAGCCCGTGAAAAAGATAACGCCCGATCCACCCCTTGCCGATCCGACTTTCGCCGACCCGCTCGTCGAAGCGCAAAAACTCAAGGAAGCCGCCGACCGCGCCATCGATTACTACCTCAACCCCCGCCTCATCAAAGACCCTGCCGCACCGCGCAAACCCAGCACCCTGTTCATCGTCGACCCGGCTGCGGACAACGAAACCCTGCTGGTGCATGCCTGCGAATCACTGGCCTCGGCAAGCATCATGGCCAGCGACCTCGCCGGATTTATCGATGGACCGCAGCGCAATTCCCTGTTGGGAATACAGCAAGTGATCATGCTGGGCGAACTGGCAGTCAACCGCGTACTGGACAGGCTCGTGCCGGAGTGACAAGAGCAGGATGTTGGTTGCGCAGGTGGTGAGTCAGGCAGAGCGTTGTTGACTGACTGGCCGCCTTCGCTGGCAAGCCAGCTCCCACAGGATTGATGTACATCAGGCAGGAATGGGTTGGCTGGCAGGGCGCTATCGCGAGCAGGCTCGCTCCCACAGTTTGATCGGGTGCGTTCAGTGAGAAACAGGTTGGCTGGCAGGCCGCCTTCGCGAGCAAGCTCGCTCCCACAGTTTGAATCGAGTACATCAGCGAGAA
>NZ_JBAWKM010000033.1:0-36559 GCF_037095675.1 Pseudomonas sp. CCNWLW23
CCAGGTTTTGCGCGGTGCCCGGATGGCGGGGACGCCACGCTGGTTGGTCATCATTCGGGGCGATTTTCAGCGGGAAAATCGGGAGGAAGTGCGCAAGAAGTTGCGCAGTACTGCGCAACTTCTTGCGCACTTGGCTGCAGGGCTTGCGCCGCTTGGGCTGCAGGGCAATTTACCCCTGAAATATTACGGGCAACTGCGCAACTTCTTGCGCACAATGGCCAGATGCCTTTATGGAGGCAAAGATCGCTATGGAGGCAAAGATTGCCCCATAGCTTCAGATCAAAAGATCGCAGCCTGCGGCAGCTCCTACATTTGGAATGCGTTTCCCCTGTAGGAGCAGCCGTAGGCTGCGATCTTTTAATGTTTAACGCGCGAGTCGGGTCAAACACTCCTCAATCGACCGCCGTTGCGTCTCGGCATACAACCCCAACTCATCAATAGTCGAACGCCCCAGCGCCTGTTCGAAAGCCTGTCGATTGGAGTGTTCGCCGTAATGCGCCTGTGCGGCATCCCCCAGGTTCGACTGAAAAATCCCCGCTGCGCTCACCGGCAGGAAATCTTCGTACACCAGCGGCTCCGCTTTCACATAGCCATCGCGCAGCAAGTCCTCCAGGGACGACTCACCAAGTCCTTCAGCGGCCAAGCCCTTTTCCGTAGCGAAATAACGAAAGTACGCCAGCCCCTGTTCGCGCATGCCCTCGATGCTGTCAGGAAATTCCGCAAAATGCTGAGTCATCAGCGCGTTGTAGCGTGCGGCATTGGCTTCGTTGGGGAAGTCGCCCAGTTCATCGCGAGCGGCATTCAACAAGCGGTCGTACAGCGCGCGACCCTTGGGCGTGAGGGCAGCGCCGCGTTGTTCGATTTCGCCGAAGCGCGCGCTGTGGCTGCCACGGGTTTCGGGCTGATCGGTGAAGGCGATCGGCTCGTCCAGCGCTTTGAAGCTGGTCTGGCGCAGCAGGATCGGGCAATTGCGGCGCGGTGGGCCTTCGATCACCGCTTTTGGTGTAATGCCATGGGCGGGCATCTGTTGCTGCACGGTGTCGATGTCCAGCGTGCGAGGGGTCAGGTGGTTGATGTGCGGGCCTTTGAACGCAACGACATCGGCGACCAAGCGGTGCTGGGCGCTGAGTTTCTGGTATTGCGCGGCGCTGACCGTGGCGCTGTGGTGCCAGCGAAAAGTCTCCAGTGCCTGTCGGACGAATTCCACGGCCTCCGCTTCATTCAGTCCGCCTGCCGTTTCCGCCTGTTCAATCAGGCGCAACGCCTCTTCAGTAAAAATCGAACGACGGGCCAGTACCGACTCGGCAAACGAACGCAATTCAGGATCTTCAATCAGCTCCAGCCGCAGCAACGAGGTGAACACGCGAAACGGGCTGACCTGCAACGCTTCTTCATGCACCGCACGAAACGCCGTTGAATGCACCGGCACACCGGCCGGGGTCAGGTCGTAATAACCCACCGGTTGCATACCCATCACCGCGAACAGGCGGGCGAGGGTGGCCAGTTCGCTCGCGGTGCCGACGCGAATGGCGCCGTGGCGTTCCATGTCCAGCCGCTCGATTTCGCCGGTGCGCTTGAGCTGTCCGGCAATCTCAGGCTGACGTGTCAGCACTTCGCGATTGGTTTTCTCCACCAGTTCCATCAGCGCGCCGTACAGCGGCACCTCTTCGCGGTACATGTCGGACATCGCTCGGGAGAAGCGTTGGCGGATCAGGTCGGGGCTGACGAACGGCTGCACGGTCATGAAAAAAATTCCTGCCACGGTGACGAAATGGATGCCGGAAAAGATCGCAGCCTTCGCCCAGGCGGGCAAACGAAGAATCCTACGAACTTCATTCTGCCAACGACTGATCCACCAGTTCGATCCAGTGCCTGACCGGCGTGCGCCCGGCGCTGGCCAGATGGCTCTGACAGCCCACGTTGGAAGTGACGATCAACTCAGGCCGGCCGCTTTCCAGGGCGTTGAGGCGCTGATCGCGCAGTTGCCGCGCCAGCACCGGTTGGGTCAGCGAGTAGGTGCCCGCCGAGCCGCAGCACAAATGGCCATCCGGTACCGGCGTGAGGTTGAAGCCAAGTCGGGTCAGCACTGTTTCCACGGCGCCGCCGAGTTTCAGTGCGTGCTGCAAGGTGCACGGGCAATGCACGGCGATGCGCCGTTCGCTGGCGGCGCATACTTGCTCCAGTGGTTCCTCAGCGATTATTTGCACCAGGTCCCGAGTCATTTCGCTGATCTGCCGAGCCTTGTCGGCATAGACCGGATCGTCCGCAAGCAAATGCCCGTAATCCTTGATGAACGCGCCGCAACCGCTGGCCGTCTGCACGATGGCTTCGGCGCCGTTCTGCAGATGCGGCCACCAGGCTTCGATGTTCTGCCGAGCGCGGTCGAGACCTTTGCCCTGAGCGTCGAGGTGATAGTCGAGAGCGCCGCAGCAACCGGCCTCGCTCACCGGAGTGACGCTGATGCCCAAACGATCAAGCACCCGCGCCGTTGCGTCATTGGTGTTCGGCGACAGACCCGGTTGCACGCAACCTTCGAGCAACAACACCCGGCGCGCATGCCGAGGAGCAGGGCGCGACCCCATGACACCCAAGCGCTGCGGCAGTTTGCTTTCCAGCAGGCGCGGTAGCAGCGGCCGAAAGGTCGCGCCCATGCGCAGTAAGCCTTTGAACACAGCCGGATTCGGCGCCAACGCGCGCAAGCCTTCGCGCAGCAAGCGCTGGGCGGCGGGGCGTGGCACCGCGCTGTCGACCACCGCGCGGCCGATGTCGAGCAGGTTGTGATAATCGACGCCGGATGGGCAGGTGGTTTCGCAGTTGCGGCACGACAGGCAACGATCCAGATGCAGTTGCGTCTGCTCGGTGGCCGGTGCGCCTTCCAGCACTTGCTTGATCAGGTAAATGCGCCCGCGCGGACCATCGAGTTCATCGCCGAGCAATTGATACGTCGGGCATGTCGCGTTGCAGAAACCGCAATGCACGCAGGTGCGCAGGATCTTTTCCGCTTCGCCAGCGCGGGGCAATTGCCGCGATTGCTCGCTGAGGGTGGTTTGCATGGCTAGACCTCCGCGTACATTCGTCCGGGGTTGAACAGCCCTTGCGGGTCGAGTTGCGCCTTGAGTTGCCGGTGGTAGCGCAGAAGGGTTGGCGCCAAGGGTTGAAACGGCGAATCGGTGGCACCGTGGGTAAAGCACGTTGCATGGCCGCCTAAGGAATGGGCGAGTGCGTGAATCTCAGGGCTTTCGGATTTCACCCAGCGTTGCGCACCGGCCCAATCGATCAGTTGCTCGCCGGGCAGCTCGAGCGGGCCGAGGTTGTTCGGCAATGACAGGCGCCACAGCGGCAAACCTTCGTCGAAAAAACTCAGGCGCTGTTCGTTGAGGTCGCGCCAGAAACCCGAATCCAGCGGCTCGCCGCCGAGGCGTTGATGCGCCGCCGTCACCGAACCTTCGCCACCTTCCAGGCGCAGGTACAGGCTCCGGCCATCGTGGCACGCGGCGCTGATCGGCAGCGGTTGCTGGCCCCATTCGGCAAGTTTGCTCAAGGCCCGAGCGCAGTCGATATCGAGGCGGATGCTCAGGCACTGGCGCGGTTTCGGCAGGACTTTCAGCGACACTTCGGTGAGCACGCCGAGGCAACCGAAACTGCCGGCCATCAGCCGCGACAGGTCATAACCGGCGACGTTTTTCATCACTTCGCCACCGAAGCGCAGATGCTGACCGAGGCCGGTGATCACCCGCGTGCCGAGAACGAAGTCGCGTACCGAGCCGGACCACGGCCGGCGTGGTCCGGACAGTCCCGTGGCGACCATCCCGCCGACCGTGGCGCTGTCGGCGAAGGACGGCGGTTCGCAGGGCAACATTTGCCCGGCGTCATCCAGCGCCGCGAGCAGCTCGGACAACGGCGTGCCGGCACGTGCGGTGACCACCAGTTCGGTCGGATCGTATTGAACGATGCCGCGATGGGCGCGGGTGTCGAGCACTTCGCCGGCCACCTCGCGACCGAGAAACGCCTTGCTGTTGCCGCCCTGAATCTTCAGCGGCGTGGCATTGGCCCGCGCTGCGTTGACCTGATCGAGCAGGGCGTTGGCGGCATCGAAATCAGCCATCAGAATCGCTCCAGCTCGGGGAAGGGCAGTTGCCCGGCGTGAATGTGCATCGCGCCGAATTCGGCGCAGCGATGCAGGGTCGGAATGTTCTTGCCGGGATTGAGCAGGCCCTGCGGATCGAACGCGGCTTTCACCGCATGAAACAGCAGTAACTCGTCGCTGTTGAACTGCGCGCACATCTGATTGATTTTTTCGCGGCCTACGCCGTGCTCGCCGGTGATGCTGCCGCCGACTTTCACGCACAGTTCGAGGATCTTGCCGCCCAGTGCCTCGGCGCGATGCAGCTCCCCCGGCTGGTTGGCATCGAACAGGATCAGCGGATGCATGTTGCCGTCGCCGGCATGGAACACGTTGGCCACGCGCAAGCCATATTCCTCGCCGAGGCTAGCGATACCTTGCAGCACAGCGGGCAATTCGCGGCGCGGGATGGTGCCGTCCATGCAGTAATAATCCGGCGACAACCGGCCGATCGCCGGAAACGCGTTTTTGCGCCCGGCCCAGAAACGCACACGCTCGGCCTCGTCCTGGGCCTGGCGCACTTCAGTGGCGCCGGCCGCTGTCATGACTTCCCGTACGCGCTGGCAATCGTCGTGCACGTCGGCTTCGACGCCGTCGAGTTCGCACAACAGAATCGCCTCGGCGTCGACCGGGTAACCGGCGTGGATAAAGTCTTCGGCGGCGCGAATGGCCAGGTTGTCCATCATTTCCAGACCACCCGGAATGATCCCGGCAGCGATGATTTCGGCAACCGCACGACCGGCCTTTTCCACTGAGTCGAAACTGCCGAGCAGGACCTTGGCGACTTGCGGTTTGGGCAGCAGTTTCACCGTGACTTCGGTGATGATCCCCAGCAGGCCTTCGGAGCCGGTGAACAAGGCGAGCAGGTCGAAACCGGCTGAATCGAGCGCCTCGGAGCCCAGCGTAAGACGTTCGCCCTCGATGGTCAGCACTTCGATTTTCAGCACGTTGTGCACGGTCAGGCCGTACTTGAGGCAATGCACGCCACCAGCGTTTTCCGCGACGTTGCCGCCGATCGAACAGGCGATCTGCGACGACGGATCCGGTGCGTAATACAAGCCGAACGGGGCCGCCGCTTGGGAGATGGCGAGATTGCGCACCCCCGGCTGAACCCGCGCGATACGTGCAGCGGGGTCGATGTGCAGGATGTTGTTGAACCGCGCCATCACCAGCAACAGGCCCTTTTCCAGTGGCAGCGCGCCGCCGGACAATCCAGTGCCGGCACCCCGCGCGACCACGGGCACGTTGTTCTGATGGCAGAATTTCAGCAGGGTTTGCACTTGCTCCAGACGCCGGGGCAGGGCCACCAGCATTGGCGTGGCGCGGTAGGCGGAGAGGCCGTCGCATTCGTAGGGTTTGAGTTCATCTTCGCGCCAGAGGATGTCCAGGTCCGGCAGGGCTTGTTGCAGGGCCTTGAGCAATTCGCCCTTGTTCACCTCGGGCAACGGACCGTCGAGGCGTTCGTCGTAAAGGATGTTCATGGGAACGCCAACCTTCTGTCTCCGCTGATCGTTCCCACGCTCTGCGTGGGAATGTAGCCCGTGACGCTCTGCGTCACTGGACGCAGAGCGTCCCCTGAGGCATTCCCACGCAGAGCATGGGAACGATCAGTTGCGCCACCTGGGGCATTGCGAATATCCATGTTCATCGCTGTCGTTCCAGAAATTCCCCGTACAGCCGCGCGGTATTTCCCGGCTGTTCGACCATCGGCATGTGCCCGACGTGATCCCACACATCCACTTCGAGATTGGCGATGCCTTTGCTCCACACCGGCACGCTGCTGACGTCGATCAGGCGATCCTTGCGCCCCCACAGCAACAGCGCCGGACATTTGATCTCGGCCAGTTTCGGCTCCATCGGCGGGCTGGCGCGGAAGTCGCGGAAGATTTCTTCGAGCTCGTCACGTTGTTGCTCATAGCGCTGGGCGACGGCGTCCAGCACCAGCTTCGGCACCCACGGCGGCGACTCCATGGTCATCGCGTAGAAACGCTGAAATTCTTCGCGGGAATTGATCAGGAATGGATTGTGCCCGCGCGCCAGGTGGCGCTCCATGTCGCTTGGCTCCGGTGCGGTGACGCCGGCCGGGTCGATCAATGCCAGCGAGGCGATTCGCTCCGGATAGGTCGCCGCCAGCCACGCGGCAATGTAGCCGCCCATGGAGTTGCCGATGACGTGGACTTTCTCCACGCCGCAGACGTCGAGCAGTTGAATCATGCGTTTGGCCTGAACCGCAATGTCGTAACCGCCGCCAGCCTTGAAGCCAGTCTCACCGTGGCCGGCCAGATCCGGAATGATCACCCGATACTGACGGACGAAATGCCGGGCGCAGCGCAGCCAGAGGTTTTTGTCGGCGCTGAAGCCGTGCAGCATCAGGATCGCGCTGGACGCCTCGTACGGCCCGCCTTGCCAGGTCGACACGGTCATCTCGGCGATCGGCACTTCGATCTTGTGCAATTTGTACAACCTGGCCTCGCTGGCCATGGCCAGGTTGTACAGCCAATGGCCGACCGCCGGGTAACTCAACCAGCTCCAGGCCACGAAAACCGCGAGTGCGACAAACAGCAAAAGCATCGACGTCTTCCTTTTACGTGTTCAGGACAAAATATGGTCGGCCGGTTTCAGCGCCCGGGTCAGCAGGTGATAGCTGAAACTGAAGCCGGGAAACATCGCGATCACGTGACCGCTCTTGCTCTGGTACCAACTGTGGCAACCACCGGACTTCCACACCGTGCGCTGCATTTCCCGGTGGATCATTGCAGTGTAGGTACGTTCTGCGTCACGGCGCACTTCGATGCTGCGCAGGCCTTTGGCCCGTACGGTGCGGATGCAGTCGAGGATGTAGTTCATCTGCGATTCGATGATGAACAGCGCCGAGGTGTGGCCAATGCCGGTGTTCGGCCCGGTGACGATAAACAGGTTGGGGAAGTCCGGCAGGCTGGTGCCAAGGTAGGCGCGCGGGTATTCGGCCCAGACATCTCTGAGTTGCACCGCGTTTTTGCCGCTGACCGGGTAGGAAATCACCCCGTCGGTGGCGTCGTAACCGGTGGACCAGACGATCAGATCAACATCGAGATGCTCGCCGTCCACGGTGTTGATCCCGCTTTCGTCGATCGAAGCGATGCCGTGCTCGCGACTGTGCAACGTGACGTTGGCGCGGCTCAGCGCCGGGTAGTACGTGCTGGACACCAAAACGCGTTTGCAGCCGATGGTGAAGTCCGGGGTGAGTTTCTGTCGCAGTACCGGGTCTGGAACCTGGCGCTTGAGGAACCGCAGCGCATGTCGCTGGACCAGGTGAATCGCCGGTTTCGAGTATTTGAAAGCGATCACGCGGGTTTCGAATTGCCAGTAGATCAGCCAGCGCAGCAGTTTGTATGCCGGTTTCAGGCCAAGCAGCCAGCGCTGGAAATGGCCGAATTTGCGATCGGCACGCGGCAGCACCCAATGCGGCGTGCGTTGGAACACATGCAGCTGTTCGACTTGTGGCGCTATCGCTGGGACCACCTGCGCGGCGCTGGCGCCGCTGCCGACGATCGCCACGCGTTTACCGCGATAGTCGTAGCTGTGGTCCCAGTTATTTGTATGAAAAGTCTTGCCTTGAAAGCGATCCATCCCGGGAAAGTTGGGGATGACCGGCTGACTCAACGGCCCGGAAGTATTGATCAGGAATTGGGTTCGGAAAGTACCTCTGGCGCGGGTGTGCACCAACCAACGCTTTTCCGCTTCGTCCCACTCGACGCCCTCGACATCCGCCCCCAGTTCCACGCGCTCGCGTAAACCGAATTGCTCGACTACCTGTTCGGTGTAGCGCCGCAGTTCCGCCTGTTCGGCGAACATCTGCGACCAGCGGTAGGGTGCGAATGACAGCGAGTACAGTGGCGACGGCACGTCCACCGCTGCGCCGGGGTAGGTGTTCTGGCACCAGGTACCGCCGAAGAAGTCGCGTCGCTCGAGAATGCGAAAGTCGTCGATTCCGGCCTTGAGCAGGTTGACCGCCGCGCACTGGCCGCCGAAACCGCTGCCGATGATCAACACAGCGTAGGTATGCATGTGCCCCCTTTTTATAGTTGTTTTTCCATTTCCCCTCTTTCATTTATAGCCAACTCTGGGCCGCGCGTGCGGCGCTGATAGCGCTCTATTCAGGCCGCTGGCCGGTGATGGCTATTTAACGGCGCCCTGATAGACTCCGGACACATCCTTGTCGGGATGTAACCATGCATCGCGCGGTCGAGGCCCTTATGGGAAATACGCGGGGAAAGGGACTTTCACTGGCCAGGAGGCTTTACAGGTCGCGGGTGTTCGGGCTGCTGCTCGGGCTGATGTGTGTCAGCGTGGCGATGTATGCCCTCGATCCGCCGCTGTGGGTGTGGGGCCTGATGCTGTTCAATGGCCTGGTCTGGCCGCATCTGGCCTTTCTATGGGCGCGAAGCTCAAAGATTCCGTACCGCGCCGAACACCGCAATTTGCTGATCGACGCATTCATGGGCGGCTTCTGGGTCGCCGCCATGCAGTTCAATCCGCTGCCCAGCGCAACCACGATTTCGATGATGGCAATGAACAACGTCGCCATTGGCGGTGGGCGTTTTTTGCTCGCCGGGTCGGCGGCGCAGCTATTGGGCATCGGCGTCGGGCTGGTGGTGTTTGCGCCGGCGTTCATTCCGCCAACAACGCCGCTGCAGCTGTACGCCTGTTTGCCGTTGCTGTTGCTGTATCCGCTGGCGCTGGGCTGGATCTGCTTTCGTCAGGCCTCGACCCTCGGTCGGCACAAGCGTGAGCTGTTGGCGTTGAGTCGCACCGACAGCCTGACCGGTCTGCTCAATCACGGCGCGTGGAAGGATCAACTGAACCTCGCGTTCCAGCGCTGCAAACGCCAGCAGCAGGGGGCGGCGATTGCGCTGATCGACATCGACCACTTCAAAGCGATCAATGACACCTATGGGCATGTCGCTGGCGATATCGTCCTGCGCCAGTTGAGCAAACTGCTCAAACAGAATCTGCGCGCCACGGACGTGGCCGGGCGATACGGCGGGGATGAGTTCTGCGTGATCCTGCCGGAACTGCCGCTGTTCAATGCCGCTCAGGCCATGGAAGCCTTGCGCGAGCGTTTTACGGTGATGGGCTACGAGCAGAACCCGGCGTTGAAGGTCAGTCTGAGCATTGGCCTGGCCGCCTACGACCCGAGCCATGCCGACGCCACGCGTTGGCTGGATGAGGCCGATCAGGCGTTGTACGAAGCCAAGGCCAGTGGACGCAATCGGGTGATCTGCAACAGTGACAACAAACCGAGGCAGGCGCTGCTGGATTCGGTCTGACGGGCGAGCTGATACCTGTGGGAGCGAGCCTGCTCGCGAAAGCGCTGGGTCAGGCGGTATCAATATCGTTTGCCACGACGCCTTCGCGAGCAGGCTCGCTCCCACCGGGGTATGTGTTGTCGGTTAGATCAGTGTCGCATCCGCTATAGAGCCTCGCGCCGATGTCGGTTACGGTTGAAGTCCCCCGACACGAAACAAGGACTGCTTCATGACGTTCTCATTTCCCCGCTCATTGCTGGCTGCCAGTCTCGGTCTGTCCCTCGCGTTCTCGGCCGTGAACGCTTGCGCCGAACCGCATAAACAAGTGCTCGCCGATGCCGAGCAGTACCAGCCCGAAGCCCTGAAGTTACTGGAACGGCTGGTCAATATCGACTCCGGCTCAGGTTATGAGCCGGGCCTGAAACAGGTCAGCGATATCGCCATCGATGAGCTGAAAAAAATCGGCGCCACCATCGAACTGGTACCCAACACCCCGGAAAAATCCAACCACGTGCTGGCCACGCTCAAAGGCACCGGCAAGGCGAAAATCCTGCTGATGGCGCACATGGACACGGTGTTCAAGGAAGGCTCCGCCGCCGAGCGGCCTTTCCACATCAAGGACGGCCGCGCCTACGGGCCGGGTGTAATGGACGACAAGGGCGGCATCGTCGCCGGCATCTACGCGCTTAAAGTGCTGAAGAACCTCGACTTCAAAGACTACGCGCAGATCACTTTCCTGCTGGACGCTAGCGAAGAAACCGGCTCGGACGTCGCCACCGACCTGATCAAGAAAACCGCCAAACAGCACGACGTCACCCTCAACCTCGAACCGGGGCGCCCGGCCGATGGCCTGGTGGTGTGGCGCAAGGGCAGTGCGACGGCGCTGGTCGAAGTCAAAGGCAAAGCCGCCCACGCCGGCGTCGCGCCAGAGCTTGGACGGAACGCGGCGATGGAAGCGGCGCACCAGATTCTGCAACTGGGCAAGCTCGGCGATGAAGCGAAGAAAACCACCATCAACTTCACCGTGCTCAAGGCCGGCGATCGCACCAACGTGATTCCTGATCAGGCCACGGCCAAGGCTGACGTGCGCGCGGCGGTGCCGGAAGAGTTCGATCGTATCGAGAAGGATCTGGCGCGGGTATCGCAGGACAAGTTGATTGCCGAGACCGAGGTGAAAACCTCTCTGCAGCGCGGTTTGCCGCCGATGCCGCAGACGGCTGAGTCGGATCGCTTGATGGCCATGGCTCAAGGGATTTACGGCGAAATTGGCCGCAAGCTCACCGAGGAGGGCAGTGGTGGCGCGGCGGATGCCAGTCTGTCCGCAGGCGTAGGGACGCCGACGCTGGATGGCTTCGGCATTGTCGGCGGCAATATTCACACGCCTGAGGAATATGCCGAAGTGGCGAGTGTGGCACCGCGGATTTACTTGTTGTCGCGGATGATCATGGAGTTGGCGAAGCCGCGGTGATGGGGTTTGCGGTGTGACGAGGCCGGGCGGGGTGCCAGAGAAATCGGCCCCTCACCCTAACCCTCTCCCGGAGGGAGAGGGGACTGACCGCGTTGTTTGTGGTCCATGTGGCAACCGCCAGATCAAGTTGAATTCAAATTCGCATTCAACGCGATCTCTCACGTCGGCGTAGATCCAGAGCATCCCCCAATCAGTCCCCTCTCCCTCTGGGAGAGGGCTAGGGTGAGGGGCTTTTTGTGGGAAGTGTGGAAGTCGAGGGCGGCGTACAAAAAATACCGAAAAGTCCGACAGAAGCTCTGGTTGCGGCCGTTGGGCGCGACTTTTATAGTCTCCGTTCGCAGATAACTCTGCGACGATCTTGGCCGGTCGAATACAGCACCAGACCCCTCTTTGGAGTGAACTTTATGACCGACCAAGTAATGCCGCGCTATCTCCCCATCGACACCTACGACGCCGAATCCCCGGTGCTCTTCATCAATACCCACACTGAACTCAGCGACATGGCCGCCTGTGCGATGCACCGGTTTGTGGTCGTGCGCGATCTGGCCGACACCTTTGCCAGCCTTAACCTCAAGGGCATTTCCGATTGTGATCTGACGCGGGTGACCAGCGCGGTTCATCTGCTGATGCGCGAGGGCTGCGCGATTCTGAATGTGATTCAGGCGCGGGCGGCGCAGCGGGAGGAGGGGTATAAGACGCCGGTTTAGCGGTGCCGCAATAGACGCTTTCGCGAGCAGGCTCGCTCCCACAGGGGAGTGCATTTCAACTGTGGGAGCGAGCCTGCTCGCGAAGGGGCCGGTACAGCGTATGCATCACTCCTTGACGCTCATGTATTCCTTGGCCCAGAGAATGTATTCCTCCGGCTGGGTATAGGTGTGGGTCAACTCGGTCGCGCTCAAATCGGAGGCCTGGGTGAAGATCTGTCGCTGTTCGCGCAGGCTGTCGTAGGTGGCCTTGATCGCGGCGAAGTAGGCGCCGTGGCCGTCGATGGTAACGCGCACGCCCAGTTCGGCCAGGCGTTTGTCGTCGCGCAGGGCCGGGTTGCCGTAGGTGACCAGCATTAGCGGCACCGTCAGATGTTCGGCGATTTGTTCCAGTTGATCAAAGTCCTGCACGCCGACCATGCAGATACCGTCAGCGCCCGCCGCCTGATATTGGCGGGTGCGGCTGATGATTTCCTGGTTCGGCAGAATGCCGGCATTGGTGCGGGCGATGATCGCCATTTCCGTATCGACCCGGGCTTCCAGCGCCGCGCGGATTTTGCCGACGCCTTCGGCCACGGTGATCAGGTCGGTGGATTTGCGCCCGAATTGCGCGGGCAGCAGGGTGTCTTCGATGGTCAGTGCAGCGACGCCAGCGCGTTCCAGTTCGACGATGGTGCGCATCACGTTAAGAGCGTTACCGTAGCCGTGATCGGCGTCGGCGATCACTGGCAATTGGGCGACGCGACCGATGCGCGTGGCCTGTTCGGCGAATTCGCTGAGGGTGATCAGGGCGAAGTCCGGTGCGCCAAGCACCTGCAGCGAGGCCACGGAACCGCCGAGGATACCTACTTCAAAACCCAGGTCAGCGGCGATGCGGGCCGACATCGGGTCGAACACCGAAGCGGTGTGGTAGCAGGTGTCGGAGGCCAGCAGCTGACGGAAATTGCGGCGCAAATCTTGATGGGAAAGCCTGGTCATACGAGTTCCACCAATACATAAGGAATGGAAAGGCTTGAGCAAAGGTGTCAACGCCGAAGAATGAAAAGGCTATCACGCGAATGGGTCAAGAATCATGACGAATTTGCGCGGCAGGACTGGCGGCTGAAAGGTTTAATCTCCCGTGCCGGAAATATCAGGCCGCCACGGCATGTTGCTGTTGATGGGGCAGGAGCACCGCGCGCACCGAATTTCCCGGCTGAAGTTGCAGGCGCTTGGCGGTGAGACGATCAACCACCAGGCTGTTGCCCACCAGTCGACCGTGGGCCGCGGTGATGCGGCAGTTTTCCAGCCGGCGGTTGTGAATCAGCCACAGCGGCGCCTGCTCGTCGGGGGTGCCGAGGCTCAGGGTCAGTTCGAGGCTGTCGCGTACCGTGCGGATGCTGCGGATTGGCGCCTCGATGACCGGGCCACCGTCGAAAATGTCGATGTAGCCTTTGTGCGCAAAGCCTTCAGCTTGAAGAATTTTCAACGCTGGTTGAGTGTTTGGATGCGTCTGGCCGATCGCCGCCTGCGCCTGTTCGGTGAGCAGGCAGGTGTACAGCGGCTGGCGCGGCATCAGTTCGGCGATAAAGGCTTTGTTTCCCAGGCCGGACAAGTGATCGGCGTGGGTGAAATCCATCTGGAAGAAATGCCGGCCGAGGCTGTCCCAGAACGGCGAGCAACCGTTTTCATCGGCACTGCCGCGCAGTTCGGCGATCATCTTCTCGCCAAACAGGTGCGGAAATTCGGCGACGAACAACAGACGACCCAGCGACAACAAGCGGCCATTGCTGCCGTTGCGCTGGTCATGGCGCAGAAACAGCGAGCACAGCTCCGATTGGCCGGTCAGTTCGTTGTTGAGGAACAACGTTGGGATCTGCCGCTGAATGCCCAGATCCGGCGCCGAACTGACGGTGACGCCGAGCCGGTAGTTGTACCAGGGCTCGCGCAGGCCAACGGCGCCGGCCATCGCGCTGACACCGACCACGCGCTGCTCATCATCCTCGAGGACAAACAGGTAATCGGCATCGGCGCGTTCCACCTGTTCGGCGAATGCGCGCTGTGCCCAACGCACTCGGTGCGCCAAGCGGTCTTCGTTGGCCGGAAGCGTGGTGAAACCTGGCCCTGCCTGTTCGACGAGGGTCATCAAGGCAGGCAGGTCGCTGACTTTTACCGGACGGACAATCATGCTCCAACTCCTTTAGCGGACCGATTCAGGCGCGGATGGCTAACGCGGCTCACAGAGCGACCAGCCGTATCGAGCTGCCATCGCTGACCTTCAGCGCCGCGCAGATGGCGGGTGTCAGGGGTAGCGGCTGACCGGGGTGATAGTCGAGTTCGGTGACCATCGCGCGGTAGTCATGCAGGGCGTCGTTGCTCAGCAGGTAACGGCCACGGGCGTCGGTCGATGCTTGTTGGCGGACGATGGCCGTTTGGCTGCCAGCGATCGAACGAATGTTCGCGGTGCGCGCATACAGGGTCGGGCCGGCGTCGAACAGGTCGATATAGCTGTTGGTTTCGAAGCCTTCCCGCGCGAGGATGTCGAAGGCTTCCTGGCCGTCCGGGTGCACGCGGCCGATGCAGTCCTGCGCCGCTGGCGGCAGCATCGGTACGTAGATCGGGTATTGCGGCATCAGTTCGGCGAGGAACGTGCGGCTCTGCAAACCGCACAGACGCTCGGCTTCGGCGTACGGCAGGTCGAAGAAATGCTTGCCCAGCGCATCCCAGAATGGCGAGTGACCCTGCTCGTCGCTGTAGCCGACGATTTCGGTGATCACCGCCTCGGAGAAGCGTTGTGCATGCGCAGCAATGAACAGCAGGCGCGCCCGCGACAGCAGTTCAGAAAACGGCGTGCGCACCAACGCGGCGTCAATGTGGAAACCGCGCAACAAGGTATGCCCGCTGAGGTCATGGCACAGCGACAACGCCGGTACGCCGTGCTCGATGTTCAATTCCCGCGAAGCACTGGTGAAATGGCGGTTGCGCAGGCTGTAGAACGGCTCCTTGAAGCCGGCGGTGGCGAGGATTTCCGAGCAGCCGACCAATTGCCGGCGTTCGAGATCTTCCAGCACAAAGAAATAGTTTTCCGGCCCCTGGGCTGTGGCGGCGCTATCGAAGGACGCGCACGACGCGGCGATTTTCTCGCGCAGGTGTTCGCTGTCATCCGGCAGCGAGGTCACGCCGATCAGGCTCTCGCGGGCCAGGCGCTGTAGCTGGGGCAGATCATTCTGCTCGACTGGGCGTAAGACCAGCATGGATGTACTCCTGTATCAAAAGGTTCGGCCCATTCGCCGAACCTGACTATCACTGTCGGTTTCCACGCGTTGAATCGGCGGTCGCCTGATTTGTTGTCAGACGCCGCTCTTTTTCTTGTCAGCCTTTGCTCGGATCGGGCAGCGCTGTGCTGGCGCCGAGCTTGTTGAGGAAGAACAGGTACACCAGGCCCAGGGCAATCCAGATCAGGCCGAGTTTCTGCGCATCGACGCCCATGTTGTACATGATGGCGGCAACGATGACGAAGCCGATCACCGGGCAGAGCAGATGGCGCACAAACTGCCGCGACTTCTGCCGACGCCAGTAGTGGTTGATCACCGTCAGGTGCAGCAGCATGAAACCGCTGAGGGCGCCGAAGTTGATCAGTGAGGTGAGAATGTCGACCGCGTCGATGAACAGGTAGCAGATCAGCAGCGACAACACCGCCACCAGATAAATGCTCAGGTACGGCGTGTTGTGTTTCGGGTGGACCTTGGCCAGCACCTTCGGCAGCTTGCCGTCGCGGGCCATGCCGAACAGCAGGCGCGAGACGGCGGCCTGCGAGGTGATCGCCACCGCGACGCCCCAGGCCAGCGCCGTGGCGACGGCGGTCAGGGTCGCCAGCCAGCTGCCGGCGGCGATTTCAGCGATTTCATAGAACGCGGTGTCGGCGGATTTGAAGCCCATGCCCGCTGCCAGATCGGTGGCTATCCACGTCTGTACGACGAAAATCGTGCCCATCACTGCCAGAGTGATCAGCGCTGCCTTGCCGACACTGCGGCCCGGATCTTCCTTGATTTCTTCGGCGAGGGTGGAGATCGCGTCGAAGCCGAGGAACGACAGCACGGCGATCGACACGGCTTGCATCAGCAGGGCGAAGTTGAAGGTTTGCGGGTGATACAGCGGCGCCAGCGTCAGCTCACCGTTACCGCCACCGTTGTGCAGGGCGTTCCAGGCGTAGAACAGGAAGATGCCCAGCACCACCAGTTGTGCCAGCAGGAACAGCATGTTCATCCGCGCGGTGAAGGTGATGCCGCGCAGGTTGACGAACGTCGCGCTGACCAGAAACGCCAGGATGAAGCCGACCTTGGGAATGTCCGGGTACAAATGGTTGAGCGCCATCGCCGAATACAGGTACAGCAGCGGTGGAATCAGCAGGTAATCGAGCAGCATCAGCCAGCCAGCGATGAAACCGACATGTTGATTGAGGCCGCGCTGGGCGTAGGAATATACGGAGCCGGCAACCGGAAAGGCCTTGGCCATGCTGCCGTAACTCAGCGCGGTGAACAGCATCGCCACCATGCCGATGATGTACGCCAGCGGCACCATCCCCGGTGCTTCGGCGTTGACGTAGCCATACACACCGAACGGGGCGATGGGGATCATGAAGATCATCCCGTACACCACCAGATCGGTCAGCGTCAGGCTACGTTTCAACTCTTGCTTGTAGCCGAATTCTTCAATTTCCATGAAGCGCAACTCCTTGTCAGCCATCGGTCGGTTTATGTTTTATCGGTCCATCGTTTACAGCAAAGGTGCGAGGTAACCTGCCCAGCGCGAAACCGCTTCGGGGCTGCGCAGCAGATCATTGCGCACCTCGATCAGCACCGCCTCAAGGCCCCTGGCATCACCGTGCACTGGCACGGTCATATCGCCCAGCGGGTCAATTTTGTACGGCTGGTTGCCCGCGACTTTCAGCGGGTGCGCTTGCAGTCCGTCGAGCAGGCGCTGAGCATAGTCCTGGGCCTGGCCGAACAACACGCCGACTTCCAGTGGTCGCGGCTGGCCGTAATACACCGGGGTGAAACTGTGAACACCGACCACCCGCACCGGCAGACCTTTGGCAATGCGCTCGTCGATCAAGGTCTGCAAGCGCGCGTGAAACGGTTTGAACAACGTCTGGCGCCGGTACTCGCGGGTCGCCTCATCCAGCTCGCGATTGCCAGGTATCGGGTAGATCTCGCTCTGCAGCGGGATGCTGTCCGGCGCATGGCGCGGGCGGTTGAGGTCGATCAGCAGCCGTGAATAATTGGCGCTGAGCAACGTGGCGCCGAGTTGTTCCGACAACTGTTCGGCCAGTTGCAGCGCACCGATGTCCCAAGCGATATGTTCGCGCGCGGCCGCCTCGTCCAGGCCCAGATTGTTCAGGGCTTCGGGAATGTAGCGACTGGCGTGTTCGCACACGAGGATCAACGGGTTTGTCGAGTCCTCGCGGCTCAGGTTGTAGACCGGGCGGGTGTACAACCCAAGCTCGGCGGATTCAGTACAGGCGTGCATAGTGCTCACACAGGTCAGCGGGCGAGAGCTGTTCCGTCAGCGCCAGTTCCTCGGTTTTCAGGGCGTAATAAGTGTCGAGCAACGGCTTGGGCAGCCATTCGTTGAAGGCTGCACTGTCACGCAGGCAATCCAGCGCCTGGGCCAGCGAGGCGGGCAGGGCGACGATGCCCCGGGCCTTGCGTTGCTCGTCGTTGAGTGAATCGGGAATTTCATCGGTAACCGCGTTCAGCGCCAGACGCTGTTCGATGCCCAGCCGCCCGGCAATCAGCAGCGCAGCCATGGCCAGATGCGGCGAGGCAGTGGCGTCCATGGCGCGGAATTCCAGATTGAACTGCTGCGCGGCAGACTTGCCGCCCAAGGTCACAGTCGGGCAGATGCGCAGCGCCGCTTCACGGTTCTGCTGCCCCAGACACGCATACGACGCGCTCCAGTGGTGCGGCTGCAAACGCTGGTAGGACAGCGGCGTCGGCGCGGTGAATGCGCACAGCGCCGGTAGAAAATGCAGGACTCCGGCAGCCCAGTGCTGACCCATGCTCGACAGGCCGTTGCTGGTGCCAGCGTCGTAGAGCATCGGCTGGCCGGCCAGATCGAGCAGGCTGACGTGCAGATGCACCCCGTTGCACACCGCCTCGGCGGCGGTCTTCGGCGCAAAACTCAGATCCAGGCCCATTTGTCGGGCGATTTCCCGGGTGATTTCGCGCACGTTGATTGCGCGATCCGCCGCCGCCACGCCAAGCGTCGGGCGGCAGGTGATTTCGTATTGGTGCTTGCCGTATTCCGGCAGGAACATTTCCGGCTCGACGCCGCCGGTGCGCAGGGCGCTGAGCAGCCAGCCGCCGAATTCGGCGCCCTGACGCTGCGCTTCGAGAGAGAACGCCGCGTGTTCAGCCACGCCAGCGTGCAGGTTGAATTCATGTTCGAAGGTGGCGTTGACCTGCAACCCCAACTCATCGTGATAGCGCTCGATTTCATCGCGCAGCAATGTGCGCGGGCAGGCGCCCCATGCCTGGCCGTCGGTCTCGCGAATGTCGGCGTGAATGAAATCCAGCACCGGTGCATTGGCGTCCGGGCCGCTGCCGACAGTGACGCGGCTGCTCAGATCGGGAATCAGCCGCAGGTCGCCATACGCGCCCCACGGATTGCTCGAAGCGATGATGTCTTGGGGCGTCAACGCACTGTTGGCCGGGACCCAGCCGCAACCCGCTGCCTGGTAATGCTCCAGCTCATCGCTGGGAAACGAGCGGCCACGGGTAATGCCGATCAGGTCGGTTGTCACCAGCGTGGTCATCGGTAAAGGCGTCAGGCGCGGGCTCATGGCTGCATCTCCTGCAAACGGCCGAGCACGGTGTCGGTGTCGGTGATCCAGCAGTAACCCTTGATCGCGTTGAGGCAGGCGTGATGGCGTTCAGCTGTGTAAGTGGCGCAGGCATCCTCCACCAGCGTGACCAGATAGCCACGGTCGGCGGCGTCGCGCACAGCCATGTCGACGCATTGGTCGGTGACAATACCGGCGATGATCAGATGGCGGGTCTGCAGATTGCGCAACACGTAATCAATATTGGTTGAATTGAACACCCCGGAGGAGGTCTTCGGCAGCACGATTTCGTTTTCGGTCGGGGTCAGTTCAGCGATGACCTGCGCTTGCACGCTGCCCTTGGGCAGGTGCATGTCCGACAGTTTGTGATCCAGCGAGCGGTCGCGACCGTCGGCGGTCAGGCTTTCGATAATCGTGTGCAGCACGTTCTGCTGCGCCTGACGAAAGGCGCCCAGCAGACGCTGTTGGTTGGGCACCACTTGTTTGCGCGTGCGCTGGAGAAAATACTCGGCATCCGGCTCGCTCAGGTGTGGGTCGAATTGCGGTTCGAGCCAGGCGCGCTGCATGTCCACCAGCAACAAAGCGGTGTGGTTGGTCGCAAACGGCAGGTCCCGAGGCGAGCGGTGGGGAAGGCTGAACATCCTTATTTGTCCTCCAGCAGGTGAGTCGCAAAGTCGTTGCGCAGGGCATCGATGCCTTCCAGGCGATCGGCCGGGTCCGGCACGCGCAAGGTCAGGCAGGCGATCAACGCCTCGACCTGCGCCAGCGCCGGCACCATGGTGTCGAACGGCGACGCCGATTCCACCGGTGCGCTGATGATCAGGTCGGCCAATTCGCGCAGCGGCGAGGCGTAGACATCGGTGAACAACACCACTCGCGCGTTGTTGTTCTTCGCCGCCTGCGCAACGCGCAAAGCTTGGGTCTGGTAGCGCCGGTAGTCGAACACCAGCACCACGTCTTGACGTTGCAAATCGTACAAACGGTCGGGCAGCAGGGCGTTGTCTTCCAGGGCGAAGCAGCCAGGACGCAGCAGACGCAGGTGGTTGAGCAGGTAATTGGCCAGCAGAATGCTGAAGCGGCCACCGAAACAGTAGACCTGATGGCGGCTGTCGAGCAGCCATTCCACGAGGATGCGCACGTCCTCAGGCTGGGTCAGGGCTTGAGTGTCGACCAGTAAACGCTGGCTGTCCGCCAGGTAATGCGCCCAGGCATCGTCCTTGTTCTGCTGCGAGCGCGGCTGCAACAAGGTGCGCGGTGAACGCAGGCGATGGTCCATGTCGCTGAGCAGGGCTTCCTGAAATTCGGCATAACCGCTGAAACCGAGTTTTTTCACCAGACGCACGATGGTCGGATCGCTGACGCCGGCATGTTCGGCCAGCCGCGCCATGGGCCCGAGACCGTTGCGCGGATACTGATCGAGCAGGGCGCGGACAACTTTGCGCTCTGACGGCGTCAGGTCCAGGCCGGGGTCGGTGATCAGGTCTCTGAGAGGGGGCATCCGGGCTCCTGCTGGATGGGGTGTCGAATTCGTTTCACAATCCGTTAAAAGAGTATTTATGTAATGTGTGCTACATGTCTAGCGAATTTTTGTACAGGTTTTTCGAGCACCAAAAGTGTGCAAGGTGCCCGTGTAATAAGGGCTACGTCGAAGTAACGCGCTGTTGTAGTCCTTTGCCAATTGTTGTGTCAGACATTGCCTATCCCAAGCTCAGCGACGGGCAGGTGACAGCCCTGAAGGCCAAGGTTTTACGGCACAATGCGACGCGTATCGGCTATGTGCCATTGTTTGTTTTATCTTTCGACCGAGAACCTGCTCGTGCCAAGTAGCCGTTTGACACTGATTTGCCATGCGCGAACCATCGCACAGAAACTGGCGCGTTTTCCTACGGACGAGCCTGTTGAAAATCTGGCTGTTCCGTCCGACGCGTTCAGGGCGCGATTGGCGGTAACACGGCGGCTGGTGTGTGCCCCGGAGTTGAGAACTCAGCAAACGGCGGCATGGTTTGGCGTCGATGCGCAGATTGATCAAGCCCTGCGCGATTGCGATTGGGGACGCTGGCACGGCCAATCGATCAAGGATCTGCAAGCCAACGAAAACCAGGCTTTGCAAGCCTGGCTGGCCGATCCTGAAGCCGCACCCCATGGCGGCGAATCGGTCAGGCAACTGACGCAGCGGGTGGCAAAGTGGCTGGACACAATCGCTGCAACGCCTGGGCATGTCGTGGCGGTGACTCATCCGTTCGTCATGCGCGCGGCGCTGATGCAGGTGCTGCAAGGCGCGGCGTTCAATGCAATCGACATCGAGCCTCTGGCGATGATCGACTTGCGCTTCAATGGCATCTGGCGACTACGCTTGCCGGGCATGGCCCTTGACGAGGAGTTCTGATGAAACAGCTGCTGGTCATCGGCATTGGCGCCGGCAATCCGGACTACATCACCATGCAGGCGGTGAAAGCGCTGAATCGGGTCGATGTGTTCTTTCTGCTGGATAAAGGCCAGAGCAAGCAGACGCTGATCGATCTGCGCCGGGAGATCTGCGAGCGCTACATCACCGACCACGCTTATCGCTTTGTCGAAGCCAGCAGCCCGGAGCGCGAGCGCGGCGATGTCGACTACACGGCGAGCGTCGATGCACTGAATCGCGCCAAGCAGCAAACCTTCGAGCGGTTGATCAATGAAGAATTGTCCGACGGCCAGTGCGGCGGGTTTCTGATATGGGGCGATCCGGCGTTATACGACAGCACATTGCGGATTCTTCAGGCGCTTCAGGCATCAGGCCGCTGTCAGTTTGAATACGAAGTGATACCGGGGATCACCAGCGTTCAGGCCCTGGCTGCGCAGCACAAAATACCCTTGAACTCGATTGGTCGCTCGGTAGAAATCACCACCGGCCGGCGATTGGCGGCGGGGCAGGTGAGTGAAGCGGACAGTCTGGTGGTGATGCTCGATGCCGAGGATTCCTACCAGCGGGTGGCGGATCGGCAGACCGAGATTTTCTGGGGCGCTTACCTGGGCACACCGGACGAGATACTGCTCAGCGGCCGGCTGGCGGATGTCGCCGATGAGATCGAACGGGTGCGCAAAGCGGCGCGGGCGGAGCATGGGTGGATCATGGATACCTATTTGCTGCGCAAGCCTTGAAAGGTTGGCCCCTGAACAAGCGCTTTCGCGAGCAGGCTCGCTCCCACATTCTGGAATGCATTTCCCTGTGGGAGCGAGCCTGCTCGCGAAGCGGCCAGAACACTCACCTTGATTTTCGACAGGCAAAAAGAAACCCGATGCAACGCAAATCGCACCGGGTTTTTTGTTGCCAGCCAACAGCGGATGTCGTGGATCCGCCGTCAACCTTGAACTCCGTATCAGCCGCGTTCCAGCGCTAAAGCCACGCCCTGACCGCCGCCGATGCACAAGGTCGCCAGACCTTTTTTCGCATCGCGCTTGAGCATTTCGTGCAGCAATGTCACCAGCACGCGGCAACCTGATGCGCCGATCGGGTGGCCGAGGGCGATGGCGCCGCCGTTGACGTTGACCTTGTCCAGATCCCATTGCAGGTCCTTGGCCACGGCCAGCGATTGCGCAGCGAACGCTTCGTTGGCTTCGATCAGGTCGAGCTGGTCGATGTTCCAGCCGGCCTTGTCCAGGCAGCGGCGGGTCGCCGATACCGGGCCGATGCCCATGATCGCCGGGTCGACGCCAGCGTTGGCGTAGGCGGCAATCCTGGCCAGAACCGGCAGGCCCAGCGCTTTGGCTTTCTCGGCACTCATCAGAATCACGGCGGCGGCACCGTCGTTCAGCGACGAGGCGTTGCCAGCGGTGACGCTGCCGTCCTTTTTGAACGCCGGACGCAGTTTTGCCAGAGATTCTGCGCTGGTATCGCCGCGTGGCTGCTCGTCGACCTTGAACGCCACCGGATCGCCTTTGCGCTGCGGGATCAGGATCGGCGTGATTTCATCAACGAAGCGCCCGGCCTCGATCGCAGCGGCAGCTTTCTGCTGGGAAGCGGCAGCGAAGGCGTCCTGCTGTTCGCGGCTGATCTGGTATTTGTCGACCAGATTCTCGGCAGTGATGCCCATGTGGTAATCGTTGAACGCATCCCACAGGCCATCGCTGATCATGGTGTCGACGATTTGCGCGTGGCCCATGCGCAGACCGGTGCGCGCACCCGGCATGATGTAGTTGGACAGGCTCATGTTTTCCTGACCGCCGGCGATGATCACCTCGGCGTCGCCGCAACGGATCGCTTGCGCGCCCAGGTGCAGAGCCTTGAGGCCCGAACCGCAAACCTTGTTCAGGGTCATGGCCGGCACGGCATGGGGCAGGCCAGCCTTGATCGCGGCCTGACGTGCCGGGTTCTGCCCGGCGCCAGCGGTGAGCACCTGGCCCATGATCACTTCATCGACCTGCGCCCCGTCCAGACCGGTCTGCTCGAGCAACTGGCGGATCACCGCCGCGCCCAGGTCTACTGCGGATACATTGGCCAGGGAGCCCTGAAAACTGCCGATCGCGGTACGCGTGGCGGCAACAATGACGACGTCTTGCATTTTCGAATTCCTCACTGGGCAGCGAACTGCATTTCCGGTACGTGATCCGGGACGATCAGTTTACCAGCGGTTTTGGCGACGATTTCCTCGACGCTGACGCCAGGTGCGCGTTCCTTGAGGACAAAAGCGCCATTTTCGATTTCCAGATAGGCGAGGTCGGTCAGCACGCGCTTGATGCAGCCGGCACCGGTCAGCGGCAGGCTGCATTTGGCCAGCAGCTTGGACTCACCGTCCTTCGAGGCGTGGGTCATGATGACAATGATGTTGTCGGCGCCGGCCACCAGATCCATCGCGCCGCCCATGCCCTTGACCAGTTTGCCGGGGATCATCCACGAAGCGATGTTGCCTTCAACATCCACTTCAAAGGCGCCAAGCACGGTCAGGTCGACGTGGCCGCCACGGATCATCGCGAAGGATTCGGCGGAATTGAAGATCGACGCGCCGATCCGTGCCGTCACCGTTTGTTTACCGGCGTTGATCATGTCGGCATCGATGGTTTCTTCGGTCGGGAACGGGCCCATGCCGAGCAGGCCGTTTTCCGACTGCAGCATGACTTCCATGCCTTCGGGGATGTAGTTGGCAACCAGGGTCGGAATGCCGATGCCGAGGTTGACGTAGTAGCCGTCCTGCATTTCGCGGGCGACGCGCTGAGCCATTTGTTCGCGGGTAAGTGCCATGTTGTTGTTCTCCGTAGGCCTGAATTATTTGCGGATGGTGCGCTGTTCGATGCGTTTTTCGAACGTGCCGCAAATGACCCGGTCGACGTAGATGCCCGGGGTGTGGATCTGCGTCGGGTCGAGTTCGCCGGGCTCGACGATTTCTTCGACTTCGACCACGGTGATCTTGCCGGCGGTCGCGGCCAGCGGGTTGAAATTCTGCGCGGTGTGTCGGTAAACGACATTACCGAAATGGTCGGCCTTCCAGCCTTTGACGATGGCGAAGTCGCCGGTGATGGACTCTTCCATCAGGTACTTGCGACCCTTGAATTCCCGCACTTCCTTGCCTTCGGCAACTGGAGTGCCGACGCCAGTGGCGGTGAAGAACGCCGGAATGCCAGCGCCGCCCGCGCGCATTTTTTCGGCGAGGGTGCCTTGCGGGGTAAGGATGACTTCGATCTCGCCCTTGAGCAGTTGCTCTTCGAACAGCTTGTTTTCGCCGACGTAGGAAGCGATGACTTTGCTGATCTGGCGGTCGGTGAGCAGCACGCCAAGGCCGAAACCATCGACGCCGCAGTTGTTGGATACCACGGTGAGGTCACGGGTGCCCTTGCGCTTGATCTCGGCGATCAGGTTTTCCGGAATGCCGCACAGACCAAAGCCGCCGGCGATAACGGTCATGCCGTCTTCCAGCCCGGCCATCGCTTCCTCGTAGGAATACACACGCTTGTCGAAACCTGCCATAGGCACCTCTTTTATTATTTGCGGGCGGCTGGCTAGCCGAATGACTGAAGTGTCTCTCTGCGGAATATATTTGTTAAGTTGATTTTTACGGTTGATTGATTGATAAAGCTCACTAATACGCGTTCGGCGATGATCGTTCCCACGCTCCGCGTGGGAATGCCTCCTGGGACGCTCCGCGTCCAGTGACGCGGAGCGTCACGGGCTGCATTCCCACGCAGGAGCGTGGGAACGATCAGGGCCATCGCATCACGGCTTGCAGCTTGACGCTTGCAGCTTGCAACTGGAGCAAAGCGACCATGACCATCAAACAGATCCGTGCCTTTCTCGCCGTGGCCCATAGCCTGAGCTTCGCCGTGGCCTGCGAGCGTCTGCACCTGTCGCAGTCAGCGCTGAGCCTGACCATCAAAGCCCTGGAAGAGGGGCTGGGAGGGCGCTTGTTCAGCCGCAACACGCGTAATGTCGCGCTGACCCCGGAAGGCGAGTCCCTGCTGCCGCTGGCGCGCCGCTTGATCGCCGACTGGGACAATGCCGAAGACGAGATGCGCCAGCGTTTCAGCCTGCAACGCGGACGCGTGACGCTGGCGGCGATGCCGTCATTTGCCGGCAATCTGCTGCCGCCGATTCTCAAGAGCTTCCGCGCGCGTTATCCGAACGTCAACGTCACGGTCAACGACGTGATCAACGAGCAAGTGCTGGAAATGGTCCGCGATCGTCAGGTTGAACTCGGTGTGGCGTTCGCGCCGATGCAGAGCACATCGATGACGTTCACGCCGCTGTATGTCGATCGCTTTGTCGCCGTGGTGCCGGCCGATTCAGCGCTGGCCGGTCGCGCCGATATCGATTGGCATACCTTGCTGGAGCAACCGTTCATCACCCTGCAGCGGCCATCGACCGTGCGGGTCATGCTGGAAGAGCATTTGCAGGCGCGCGGAATGAAGTTGCCGGTGGAGTTCGAGAGCCATCAATTGGCGACCGTCGGGCGAATGGTTGCCAGCGGGCTTGGGGTCAGCGCGGTGCCGGCATTGTGCGCGGGGCAGATGCGCGAGCTCGGTGCGCATTGCCTGACCTTGAATGATTCTGTCGAACGGGCGATTGGCGTGTTGACCGAGCCGGGCAATGAGCTGTCGGCGGCGGCGCAGGCGTTGTTCGAGATTCTCAAGGCTGAAGATTTGCAGCGCCAGTTCGATTTCCCCCTCACTCCAGAAGCGCGGAAACAGAGCGCCGAACGCTGATTCAGTGTGCGAGCGAGCCTGCTCGCGAAGAACGATAACGCGGTCTAAGCCTTGGCCACGCGCCACAGATACCAGGCTGCAACCGTCCGATAAGGCTTCCACGCCTGGCCAATCTCGATCATCTGTTTGCGCGTCGGCTGCACCTCCAGTCCCTTCAAGCGCCGATATCCCTCACGCACGCCAAAATCATCCGCCGGCAGGACGTCCATGCGTTCGAGGCTGTAGATCAACAGCATCTCCACGGTCCAGCGGCCGACACCGCGCAAACTGGTCAGGCGTTCGATCAGGGTTTCATCGTCCATCGCCCGTGCAGTCGGGTAATCGGGCACCACGCCGTCCAGCGTCGCCTGGGCAATCCCTTGAATCGTCGCGATCTTGCTCGCTGAAAAGCCACAAGCACGCAGTCGCTCGACCTTGGTAGCCAGAATCTGCTGCGGACGCGGAAACGACTGGCCGGGGAACAACCCCATCAAACGCCCAAGGATCGCATCGCCGGCCTTGGCGTGCAGTTGCTGATAGGCAATCGCCCGGACCAGCGATTCATAGGGATCGCGCGCTGGATGTGGTTGATGCAGGCACGGGCCGACGGCGCTGATATGGCGCTGCCAGTCAGTGTCTATCGCGGCCAGAAAAGCGCTGGCCATCTCATACATGTCAGCCATGTTGCGGTGATTCGGACATACCCATCGAAATCCCTGTTTGCGTGTTGGATTGCATGGCTCAAAAAGCCAATTGTTGAGTCATTTGCAGTGCGGCGTTTTCCAGCCTGAGCAGGAACGCCTTGCGCGGTTGTCCGCCACCATAACCGGTCAGCGAGCCGTCTGCGCCGATCACTCGGTGGCACGGGACCACGATCGACAGGCGATTGTGCCCGTTGGCCAGGCCGACCGCACGGCTGGCGCCGGGTTTGCCCAGGCCTGCCGCGATGGCGCCGTACGTGCTGGTGTGGCCATAGGGAATTTGCAGCAGCGCCGCCCACACCTCGCGTGCAAAAGCGCTGCCGGGCAGGTGCAGCGGCACGCTGAACTGAGTCAGTTTGCCGGCAAAGTAATCCGCCAGTTGCACCTCGATCTGCTGCAAGTGGGCGTTATGCCCCGGTGCAATCGCGTAGCCGTAACGGTTTTGCAGCGCTTCAACTTCACGGGTGAGCGCCGGGCGATCGAGAAATTCCAACAACACCAGCCCACGG
This sequence comes from Pseudomonas sp. CCNWLW23, assembly GCF_037095675.1. Classification (NCBI taxonomy): domain Bacteria; kingdom Pseudomonadati; phylum Pseudomonadota; class Gammaproteobacteria; order Pseudomonadales; family Pseudomonadaceae; genus Pseudomonas; species Pseudomonas sp. CCNWLW23. Next base: position 26,769 of record NZ_JBAWKM010000033.1, read on the forward strand.
CGCTCGGCCATGGCGATCATCGGCCCCAGCGGCGTGGTCAGGCGGGTGAACAGCAACGGTTCACTATTGGCCGCGCGGCCCGGGGTGATATGGAAGGACTTCTGAAACGCGTCGCGAAAACCACTGAGCGATTCATAGCCGGAGTCGAACGCGGCGTGATCGATCGAAGTGCCTTGCCTGATTCCGCCCAGAGCCATGCCGAGGCGCCGTGTGCGCAGCCAGGCGTGGAAAGTCATACCGAAATGCTGCTTGAACCAGCGTCGCAGTTTCAGCGGTTCGATGCCCTCGGCGAGCAGTTGCGCATCGCTCCAGCGCCGTTCGGGATCGGCGTCCACCGCATTGAGCAGGCGCTGCACCCAGTCCGGGGCGATGGCCGCTGCGTCCAGCGGTTTGCAGCGCAGGCAGGCGCGGTAACCGGCGCACAGGCACTCGTCGGCGTGGGCGAAGAATTCGACGTTCTCCGGTTTCGGCTTGCGCGCCGTGCAACTGGGACGGCAAAAGATCCCGGTGGTTTTCACGGCGGTGAAGAACACGCCTTCATAGGCAGTGTCGCGCTCGAGCATGGCGCGAACCATTTCGGCGTGGGGCGGCAGGACAGCGGCTGGTATGTTCATGGCCAGAGAGTAAATCCGCTTTGTCGATGGCTCCACCGAAAAATCGACAGTGAATTTTTTCACCTGTGCAGCACAATGAGCGAGTCGCCGCTTTCGAGGAAGCCAGCCCATGCATCCATTTTCCATTCAGCGCATCGATCATATCGTCCTGCGCGTCGCCGACCTGCAACGCAGCATCGATTTCTACGCCAGGGTGTTCGGCGCCGAGGTGGTCAGGCATAACCAGCCACTGGGGCTGGTGCACTTGCGCGCTGGCACGTCGATGATCGATCTGGTCGACTTGCACGGCGAACTCGGGCGCAAGGGCGGTGGCGCGGCGCAGGCGCAGCGACGCAATGTCGACCACTTCTGCCTGCGCATCGAACCGTTCGATGAAGCCGCGCTCATCGCTCACCTGCAATCGTTCGGGCTGACCGTTGAACAAGCCGCCAGGCGTTTTGGCGCCGAGGGTTACGGCTTGTCGCTGTACTGTTTCGACCCGGACGGCAATCAGGTCGAACTCAAAGGCCCGTCCGAGAGCGATCAGCCAGCGGTTTCCTGAAGCAGCAGCTCGGCCACTTGCCCGAGGGCCGAACGGCCGTTTTGCGCTTGTTCAGAAGCCTGATTGAACAGCGCCAGTTGCCGATCGGCGCTGGTGCCGCTGTCTATGATCGCCCGGGCACGCTCGAACAACTGCGCCGCGCCCAATACCTGTGCCGTTTCGGCAAAACGCTGCTCGGCCAGCTCCAGCCACTGCGCGAGCGAACAGTCGCCGTCGATGCCTTCGACCAAAAAGCGCGCATGAATCCCCTGATGTTTGGCCCGCCAGCGATTTTCCTCCAGCATCGAACGCGCGGTCTGGTCGTACAACAAACCGGGCCGCCGCTGCGCACTGGCATGAGCCACCAATACGCGGAAAAACGCCGCAAGGGTCAGCGCATCATCGACCCGAGGGCAAGCGTCGGTCATGCGCAGTTCCAGGGTCGGAAAACGCGCCGCCGGGCGCATGCCCCACCAGCACTCGCCGGGCTGGCTGATCGCGCCGATGCGCGTGAGAAACGCCAAGTGCTCGTCGTAATGGCGCTGATCGGCGAACAGCGGCGGGATACCCATGCGTGGCCACTCGTCACACGCGGTCTGCCGATAGCTCATGAAACCGCTGGCGGCGCCGTCCCAGATCGGCGACGAACAACTCAGCGCCAACAGCAGCGGCGTCCAGGGCAGCACTTCGTTCATCACGGCGATGCGATCCAGCGGCTCTGCCACCTCGACGTGCACATGCAGGCCCGACAGCACGCTGCGGCGGGCGACATGGCCGTAGCGCTCGAACAGATACCGGAAATGTTCCTCGTCGGTCGGAACCTGCTCGCGCCAGTCGGCCAGCGGATGACTGCCGGCGCTGAGCATGCCCAGAGCAAATGGCTCCAGGGCCGTGCGCAAGGCCTGACGGCTGCCTCGCAGAAAATCACTGGCGTGCTCGAAATCGCTGAATACCGGCGAAGCCACTTCGATCTGGCCCTGAAACATCTCTGTGGCAAACGACATACCCAGCGCCGCCCGGCAAGCCTCGATGGCCTGTGGCGGCGGACTGCCGATCATGCGCAGGCTCTGCAGGTCAGTGAGAAAGTACTCTTCCTCAATGCCGAATCGCGGTTGGCTCATGACAGTGCTCGAGCAAGTGTTTCTCTTGAGAGCCGTGCGCCGTTGCGGTGGTTCACGCCAGGCGACCAGTGCCCCGCGAATGCACCGTTGGTCTTGTCCATTGCACTTGAGCGGCCAAGGCGTTGCCAAACAAGTCCGATCAACGTGTTCTGGAGGCACACATGAGCAACCCATCCAGCAACGACAAAGCGCTTAACCAAACCGTCAATCCCAACGACGACGGCTTCGCCATCGGCACGGCCGGGCGCGATGAAGACCCCAACGCCACCACCGACTGGGACGTTAGTCGCGATAACGAGGATGTCATGACGCCGGACGATACTCGCGGTCTGCCCGGTTATCCCGGGGCCGAAAAAAACAATCCTTCGAAACCCGTTGCCGACAGCAGCGTGCCGGCCAACGGCGACCCATCGGTGCAGAACGACGGCTCTGATTGAGGTGGTCAGCAGTGGCAGGATAATGGCGTCGGTCGAACTTTTCTGATCCGGCGCCACTCTGAACCTGTCATAGGGTCGCAGTTCGACAGAAAAAACGCTTCGGCAGGCAGAAAAAGCTGCGTGGCGTGATAAATTCCCCCCACGTCGAGCCCACCCAGAATGGCCCCTGCCGGGTCCCACCAAGAGCGATCTACATGCAAGCAAAGGCCCGTGAGGTTTATGTGCCACCGGTGCTGCAAGATCTGCGGGCCGGCACAGCCGAACTGCACATTGCACTGGAAAAACGCCTTCCTTTTTTCTCCGACACCCTCGATACCCCCGCTTTCGAGCGCTTGATGCAGGCCTATTACGGGTTCTATCAGCCGCTCGAACAGGCGTTGCTCGCCAGTGGCGCGGTCCCGGACGATTTCAATCTGCTGCCTCGTCTGAAGGCTGACACCCTGCGTGCGGACCTGCGCGCACTGGGGGCAACCGCTGATGATTTGCCGCTGTGTGAAGATCTGCCAGTCATTGACTCCAGCGCCGCCAGTCTCGGCGTTTTGTACGTGCTCGAAGGCGCGACTCTCGGCGGGCAGATCCTGCGTCGCGAGATCGCCGCGCGGCTGAATCTGGACGCCGACAATGGCGCTGCCTTCCTCGATGTCTACGGCGCGGCCACCGGGCGGCGCTGGCGCGAGTTCATCGAATACCTGAGCAACCGGCCCATGGCGGCCAGCGAACGCGCGGCCGTGGTCAGCGCAGCACAAATCACATTCAGCTGTTTCGAGCAGTGGCTCGAGCGCCAGGAGGTACTGGCATGAACCCGCAAGACCCACAAGCCTTTGAAGAACTGCTGGCCAACTGTGCCGACGAGCCGATCCGCTTTCCCGGCGCGATCCAGCCCCATGGTCTGCTGCTGACCCTGACCGAGCCTGCGCTGCAGATCATCCAGGTCAGCGCCAACGTCGAAACCCTGCTGGCCCGCGCGCCCGAATCCTTGATCGGCCAGCCGCTGCACAGCCTGATCGGCGCCGAACACACCGCGCAAGTGCTGCAAGCCTTGCAACAGGCGACGTTCTCCGAGGCGGCGCCCCTGCGTTTCGAGCTTGACGGCACTGAATTCGAAGGTTTGCTGCACCGCCATCAGGGCGTGCTGATTCTCGAACTGGAAATTCACGTGAAGAATTTCCAGCCGCGCAACGTCGCCGGGGTCAATACCCACCTGGGCCGCATGCTCCAGCGCCTGCAAGCGGCGACCACGCTGCAGGCCCTGTACGACATCAGCGTCAAGGAAATCCAGGCGATGACCGGTTACGACCGGGTGCTGATCTATCGCTTCGAGGAGGAGGGCCACGGTCAGGTCATCGCCGAAGCGTCCGATCCATCGATGGAAGTGTTCAACGGCCTGTTCTTCCCGGCTTCGGACATTCCCGAGCAGGCGCGCGAGCTGTACCGCACCAATTGGCTGCGGATCATCCCCAACGCCGATTATCAGCCGGTGCCGCTGGTGCCGAAGCTGCGCCCGGACACGCAGACGCCGCTGGACCTCAGTTTCGCCACGCTGCGCAGCGTCTCGCCGATTCACTGCCAGTACATGAAGAACATGGGCGTGCTGTCGTCGATGAGCATTTCCCTGCTCAAGGGCGACAAGCTCTGGGGCCTGATCAGCTGCGGCAACCGCCAGCCGTTGCACGTGCCGCATGAATTGCGCATGGCTTGCCAGACCATCGGCCAGGTCCTTTCATTGCAGATCAGTGCCATGGAAACCCTTGAACTGACCCGCCAGCGTGAAGAGAAGGTCGAAGCGCTGGCGCGGCTCAATCAGGCGATGGTCGATTCGCCGCAAAATGTTTTCGACGGCCTCGCCCAGCAGCCAGCGACGCTGATGGCGCTGGTCAATGCCGGCGGCATCGCGATCATCGAAGACAAGCAGTTGCACCGTTACGGCAACTGCCCGGCGCCGGAAGAAATTCGCGCGCTGCACAAGTGGTTGCAGGCGCGCGGCGAGCCGGTGTTCGCCAGCCATCACCTGTCCAGCGTTTACCCACCTGCGGCGCAGTATCAGTCTGTGGCCAGCGGTGTGCTCGCCATGAGCCTGCCCAAACCGGTGGACAACGGTGTGCTGTGGTTCCGTCCGGAAGTGAAGGAAAACATCAACTGGAGCGGTGACCCGCGCAAGCCGCTGGATCTGGAAACCTCCGACGCCGGGATGCGCCTGCGTCCGCGTACTTCGTTCGAGATCTGGAAGGTCGAGATGGCCGGGATTTCCACCAAGTGGAGCCACGGTGATCGGTTCGCCGCCAATGACCTGCGCCGTTCGGCGCTGGAAAACGATCTGGCCCGTCAGGTACGTCGTGAACAGGAGGCGGTGCAGGCGCGCGATGATCTGGTGGCGGTGGTTTCGCACGACCTGCGCAACCCGATGACGGTGATTTCGATGCTCTGCGGCATGATGCAGAAAGCCTTCAGCTCGGAAGGCGCGCACACCTCACGGCGCATTTCCACGGCGATCGACACCATGCAGCAGGCCACGGCGCGGATGAACACGTTGCTGGAAGACCTGCTCGATACCTCGAAAATCGACGCCGGGCGTTACTCGATCACCCCGCAGGCGCTGGAGGTCGGGCACATCTTTGAAGAGGCCCAAGCGTTGCTGTCGCCGCTGGCCCATGACAAGGACATCAGCATTTCCTTCCAGGCCGATCCTGACCTGCGCATCCACGCCGACCCCGAGCGGCTGTTTCAGGTGCTGTCGAACCTGGTGGGCAACGCCATCAAGTTCACCCCGCGCATGGGCACCGTCGGCGTACACGCGAAATCGGTGGGCGACGAGATCGTGTTTATCGTGCGTGACAGTGGCGAAGGCATTCCCAAGGAGCACTTGCCGCATGTGTTTGATCGTTACTGGACGATGAAGGAAGGCAACCCGACCGGAACGGGCCTGGGTTTGTACATCACCCAAGGCATCGTCGAAGCCCATGGCGGCCAGATCGTCGCCGAGAGCGAGCCGGGGCAGGGCAGCGAATTCCGCTTCACCGTGCCGCGCCTGGCCTGAGTGCCCCCTGTAGGTTTCGATCGTTCCCACGCTCTGCGTGGGAACGCCTCTACGGACGCTCTGCGTTCGGCTCTGAATGGGACGCAGAGCGTCCCGGGCTGCATTCCCACGCAGAGCGTGGGAACGATCAGATTTGCAGCCTCAGGGTCATTTTCTTCAATACCGCAAATCCCCCGCTCGCTACCGTAGCCACCTCGTTCCTCGTTTGAAGCAGGTGTGCAATGAGTCTGATTCTTTCCATGGCGGCGTTTGCCCTCGCCGCATCCATCACCCCCGGGCCGGTCAATATAGTCGCCTTGAGTTCAGGCGCGCAGTACGGTTTCCGTGCCAGCCAGCGGCATGTCGCCGGGGCGACGCTGGGGTTTGTGCTGTTGCTGGTGCTGATGGGCCTGGGCCTGCATGAGGTGTTGCAACTGTGGCCATTCATGACCCGCGTGGTGCAATGGGCCGGGGTGGCGTTTCTGTTGTTCATGGCCTGGAAACTGGCCAGTGATGACGGCCAACTGAACACCAGCGAGTCCGGCCGCGCGCCGTCGATGCTCTATGGCGCGGTGATGCAATGGCTCAACCCCAAGGCCTGGCTGGCATGCGTGGCCGGCATGGGCGCATTTGTCGCTGATGGCGAGGCGCTGCTGGTCTGGCAATTTGCGGCGGTGTATCTGGTGATCTGCTATCTGTCGGTGGGCTGCTGGGCGTATGCCGGGACGTTCTTGCGCGGGTATCTGAGCAATGCGGCGGGGATGCGCTGGTTCAATCGGTTGATGGCGTTGTTGCTGGCGGTGAGTGCGCTTTATTTGCTGTTCACTTGATTCACAGGCTCACCACAACCCCCTGTGGGAGCGAGCCTGCTCGCGAATGCGGTGGATCAGTCAGTGAAGTGTTGAATGACACACCGCTTTCGCGAGCAGGCTCGCTCCCACAAGGGTTCAGTGTTCAACTTCGTGTATGAAGTCAGCCGCGATACTGCCCCGGCGTCGCCGCCAGATGTTGTTTGAACGCTCGCTGAAAATGCGCCTGATCGGCAAACCCGGCCTGGAGCGCGACATCGGCAATCAACTGGCCGCTGCGCAAACGCTCGCGGGCGAACTGGATGCGCTGGTTGACCAGGAAGGCATGGGGCGTCATCCCGTAACGCTGCCTGAACGCACGAATCAGGTATGACGGCGATAGTTGCGCCGCCGCGCAAATTGCCTCGAGGCTCAGCACTTCGGTGCAATGTCCACGGATGAAATCAGCGGCGCGCTCCAGCTTGAAATTCGGCTCGGCAACGGGCTCGTCCGCCGGATTCAGGCGCCCCTGCAAATCACTGAAAAATTCAACCGCCGCGCTGTGTTTCGCCAGCGCCTCCAACTGGTCGTCGAGCAGAACCTCATACAACCCCATCAACTTGCCAAACAGTTCGGCGTCAGTCAGATGCGTGTCGCTAAACCGGCGGAATTCCAGCTCCCCGGCAAACCCCATTTGATGCTGCAAATCCGTCAGCCACGGCGTTTCGACATACAACATCACATACGACCAAGGCTGATCATCGATCGGATTGCAGGCATGCACATCGCCGGGATTCATCAGCACCACGGTGCCGGCCGCCACCTCAAATTGCGCCTGCTCATGCACATAGGTACTGCGCCCGGCGGTGATCGCGCCGATGGAAAAGTGCGCATGGGAATGCCGCGCATAACAGACTTCACGCCCATCCGCGATCGCCCGCGCTTCGATGAAGGGCAGGGCGTCGTCGCGCCAGAAGCGCGGGGCTTTCTCGGGGTTTTTCGCTGCGGCGTGTTTCATCGTGATCGTCCCGGCAGGTCAGCGTCTGAGTGTATTAGCTCTGGCCGGCGAATGCCCGTTGCAGTGTCGCCACATCAAGCTTTTTCATCTGAAACATCGCCTGCATTGCAGCGCCGACTGTTATAGGCTCTGGGGGCGTGACACCAGGAGCGCGATGGAGCGAAACCATGACTGCATTTACCGGCGGATGCCTGTGCGGCGATGTGCGTTTTCAAGCCTCTGGCGAGCCTTACCGGGTCGGGCTGTGCCATTGCCTGGACTGTCGCAAGATCCACGGTGCGCTGTTTCATGCCTCGGCGATTTTTCCTGAGGACGCGGTGACCATCAGCGGTGAAACCCATGAGTATCAAGGGCGGCACTTTTGCCCGCGCTGTGGTTCGTCGGTGTTCAATCGCAGTGGTGATGAGGTCGAGGTGAACCTCGGCGCGCTGGATGCGCCGGATCAGTTGAAGCCGACCTATGAGAGCTGGATTGTGCGGCGTGAATCGTGGCTGCCGGATTTTCCGCTGGCCAGGCATTACCGTGGTGATCGTGAAGGCAAAGGGCGGGAAGAGGGGTAGGGGATTGATTCAGCCTTCAGTACGCTTGCGATTTCTGTGGGAGCGAGCCTGCTCGCGAAGGCTTGTTGTCGAGCGATGATTTGTTCGGTTGACCGAGTACATATCCGTTGCTGCGGTAACGGCTGCTTAGGGTTCCGCCCTTACGGCGGGTCACCTTTTTCAAACGCCAAAAAGGTAACCCAAAAGGCTTGCTCCTACGTTCGGCCCTCGCAGGCTCGGGTTCCTTCGCTGCGGGATCGATCCGGGCGCAGCGGCTCCGGTTTGCTTCGCTGCACCTCCTTCCGCTGTGTCTGGCTGCGCCAGACGGTCGCTGCGCTCCCACGCCCGGATCAATCCCTCCGCTCAGCCTTCCGACGTCGCCGGTGGATCAAGATCAAAAAGCACTCGAGCTTGCGCTCATTGTTGAGTGGGGCGGCTTTGCCGCGGGCAGCTGCGCTGCTTTGTTTTTCTGTGGGAGTGAGCTTGCTCGCGATAGCTATCTCAGAGATACGAGTGTGCAGCGGATCTACCCTGATCCCTGTGGGAGCTGGCTTGCCAGCGATGGCGGCCTTCCAGCCGACCAGTCTCTGACGGGTATACTCAATTTCAACTGTGGGAGCGAGCCTGCTCGCGAAGGCGTTGGGTCAGTCAATACGTAAGTGGCTGAACGAACGCTTTCGCGAGCAGCTCGTTTTCACAACTTGTTTTGTGCTGTCCGCTGCTATGGGTACATCCTCAGTTCTGTTACTCGCGAATAAACGCCAACAAATCCGCATTGATGGTTTCAGCCTGCGTCGTCGGCATGCCATGCGGGAAGCCCGGATACGACTTCAGTGTGCCGTTGGGCAGCAGTTTCGCCGATAACGGTGCGGAGTTGGCGTAAGGCACGATCTGGTCATCCTCGCCGTGCATGACCAGCACCGGCACGGTGACTTTTTTAAGGTCTTCGGTGAAGTCGGTCTGCGAGAACGCGACGATGCCGTCGTAATGCGCCTTGGCGCCGCCGATCATGCCTTGGCGCCACCAGTTGGCGATGATCCCTTCCGCCGGCTCGGCGCCCGGGCGGTTGTAGCCGTAGAAAGGTCCGCTCGGCACATCGCGATAGAACTGCGCGCGATTCGCCGCCAACTGCGCCTGAAAGCCATCGAACACCGATTTCGGCAAACCGCCGGGGTTGCTTTCGGTCTGCACCATCAACGGTGGCACCGCGCTGATCAAGACGGCTTTGCTGACCTTGTCCTGACCATGCCGGGCGATGTAATGGATCACTTCGCCGCCGCCGGTGGAATGGCCGACGTGCACCACGTTGCTCGTACCCAGATGATTGACCACCGCCAGCACATCGTCGGCGTAGTGATCCATGTCGTGGCCATCCCAGACCTGGCTGGAGCGCCCGTGTCCACGTCGATCATGGGCAATCACCCGAAAGCCCTGTGCCAGGAAAAACAGCATCTGCGCGTCCCAGTCATCCGAACTGAGCGGCCAGCCGTGGTGGAAGTGGATCACCGACGCGTCGCGCGGGCCCCAGTCCTTGTAGAAGATATCGACGCCGTCTCGAGTGGTGACAAAGCCCATATTCGTTACTCCTGACCTGTGATGGACAACCGCGATGTACGCGGACCGTTTGCGCAGAGGTACGACGACTCAGTGCGAGCCGTTATCAACTGTAGATACTCTGTTCACGGTCAAGCTTTTTGGGTGTGTTTACCGCTAAAAAGCTTGGCTGTACTGAAGTCTTCGC
>NZ_JBAWKM010000034.1:0-27160 GCF_037095675.1 Pseudomonas sp. CCNWLW23
CAGACCATTGATGCGATGGTCAAGGCTGATCCGCAACTGGCGTGGTTGAAGGATGCGGAGGCTCGGGGAGATGTTGATTGGCGGCGCGTGAAGGAGATTCACGAGTCGTTTAAATACAGCAACTCGGGGCTTGGCCCGGCGTCCCAAATGATCATTGCGATCGTGATGGCTGCGGTTGTTGGACCGGCAGCTTTGACGGCGATGAGTGGGATGGGCACGTTCTGGGCGGCATCTTATGCTGCTGTAGCTACCGGAGCAGCGACAAATGCCGCCACCAGTTTTATCAATAACGGTGGCAACCTTGGCGCTGTATTCAAAGATGTAACGTCTTCTGATGCGCTGGCTGGCTATGTTATTTCAGGAGTAACTGCTGGCCTGACGGCGGGCTACTTCGACAGCATTCTCAAGACCACAACAAATCCGATAACCGGCCAAGTCATGACTGACTTGAGCAGTCTGGAAGGCATTGGCCGTTTCGCCGGTAACCAGCTGCTGCAGAACATGACTTCCACTGTTTTGGGCGCGACTTTCGGTCAGCACGCGGATTTCGGTAATGCGTTGACGGGCGCTCTGTTGAGTACTCTGAACGCCGCGGCATTCAATGCTGTAGGCGATTTTGCTGCTAAACAGGGCTGGAAAGACGGCAGTCTCGAAAAAATCGCATTGCACGCGGTTGTTGGAGGGTTGCTGACTGAAGCTGCGGGTGGCGATTTCAAAACGGGTGCATTGGCGGCGGGTGCAAATGAGGCTCTGGTTACACAGTTGGCGACGCTGGTCAAGAACGACAGCAACCTGTTGTCGATGTCCTCCCAACTAGTGGGTATCGCTGCGGCAGCCGTAAGCGACGGTAACCTTCAAGAGGGCGCGACTATTGCGAAGGACGCTACTAACTACAACTACCTTATGCACCACGAAATCGTGGAAATGCTGGATGAGCAGGCAAAATGCGCATCCGAGACGTGCAAAGCAGAAGTGCGAGAGCGTTATGCCAATCTGGATGAGCAGCGAAATGCGGAGTTGGGTAGCCTCTGTCAGAAAAACTTGAGTGCCTGCAAGCAGCTTTCGGATCAGCTCCTAGCCGATCAGCCAAAAATTCGCGAACTGGCAGAGCAGCTGAGGCTCAGTGGGGATATATGTGCAGCTGCAAACGTAGGCTGGATCATTACGGAGAATAACCAAACTGCGCAAAACACGATCATCAGAGAGATTGTAGTTCAGCGTGATGGTGAAAGCGCCGCGTTTTGGGCAGATGCCGCAGGCGTAGCCGCAGATGTCGCGGGCGGTGGTAAACCGGGCGGTAGCAAAGGAACGACCAAAAACAGCGCTTCTCATTCACCAGATGTCGACGGTAATCTTGGTGGGTCTGGAGGCGTAAAGGGCGCGGGTGATATTGTTGTGCGCAGCGATGACGATTTCAGTGCCACCGTGAATGGAAACGGAAAACCGAAAGCGCATCTTAACGAAAATGGCGATTTAGTTCCGCCAAATATAGACGGGACCGGTAGCGTTCAATCACATGTACGCGGTGGTAACGCTGAAAACTCGCCGTATATTTCTGTTACCGACCCGAGCACAACGTCAAACCCAAAAGATTACGGTACGAACAAAATTGAGATTGACGTAAAAAGATTGCAACAGGACATTGATTCCGGTGTATTGCCAAACACTAAATTTTTGACAAATCAGGAAGTGACAACGGAGTTGCAGACGAAAGTCGATGCGGCGCGTGATAAATTTACGAACAATCCCACGCCAAAAAATCAAACCTCATTAGACAGAGCAGAGACAGATTTGGCAAGCGCTGCGAGGGATGGGGAATGTTTGATCAAAGGTTGTGTTCCGGCTGACTACATTAAACCGGTGAAAAAATAGGTGAAGGCGATGGATCCCAAAACATACGAACTGCTCAATGGTATTCCGGAACACGCCGATTACGCTGTGGAGGCGGGTGACCTTGACCGAGAAGACATTTCAGAAGAAAGAATGGCCGCAGTGAGGCAACTGCTCAACAGTGGGAATGAAATGGAGCGTTTTCAGGCTTCTAAACTTCTCACCAGCTGGGGCGTCCATAACGGCTTGATAGTGCTGGAAGAATATATGCGTCGCCCAGAGATTATTGAGGGTATTTATACCCATAGACTCCATGGGTACGATGATACATATCGGCATATATTGATGGCAGTGACGATGTATTTCGCAAATGCCGCTGAGGTCAGTGGAAAGGAATTAGCGAGGCGTCAGGTATATGATGTGCTTTCAAAAATAATCGCTCTGGCCAACGAGAGGCCTTTTGAAATATCGGAAATATATTCTTTCGTGCATCGTGAAAAGTATTCAGAGTACCTACCGCTGCTGAAGCAGCATTTGATCGCAATGGTTGAACATCCGGAACTTCATCGGTGGAAAATCAAGGATGCCATTGGTTTGATAATGGAATTTGACGCTGATTTTGTCAGAGCCTTATTGTCTGAGAAAAATAAAATTCTGGAAAATTTTGTGAAAAAATAAAAAATCAAATTTTCTGTGAAAAAGAATAGGTGGGGGTAGGTCACGTTTAGAAAACACTCTAAAAACTTGGTCTGTCCCCATTTCTCACTATTGAAGGCGGGTCTGACATTTATAATCATTTTTTTGGGGCGGTAGCCCGTCTAATTACAACCCGGTGAAGGACGCATTTTCCTACATTCCCGGAGGGTATGGCCCTGCAGTATATAGTGGCGGGGATCTTGTGTTTTCAGTTGGAGCAGGTTTTGTAAAAGTATCTTTGAAAGTCATCGCTGCGGATGGCCTCAGGTGAACTTCCTTGTTTGGTGTGACTGTGGTGCGAAATAAAAAATATTGTGCTTTAGCTGATTATGTACTTAAGTCTGGCAGGGTTCGTTTGGACTGTATTCATGACGATTACTTTAGTTATGGTTTTCTTGTTGATGGCTGTTATGTATTTGTTTTTTGAACCGGATTTTGAAATGGTGTTTAAATAGTTGTGCCTGCCGTTGTCTATTCTCATGTCTGTATATTGGGCTTCCAGCAAACTTTCAAAAATCAAAGATTATGTTGAAGGGGCGTAAAGGGGCGGAACACGAGGCTGATCGAGCATTGGTTAGCTCGCTCCCTGGTTACTTGTCTCGATGACTTACGTTAGATAAAATGATTGATGATTTTTCATGAGTGTCTTTAAGACTTAGAGTCAGAAGTGGTTGACCAGATTAGTGCCGCGACCAATGGAAGTAATGTTTTTGGCGGCCCAAAGTTTGCTGTTGAAGTCGAGGCAATGATCGGTCGTCGTGTGCAGCGAGGGAGCCCGGGACGGCCGAAAAAATCTACCATTTAGTAAAAGGTGGGCTGTCCCCCTTTTTCCCAAGAAGAATTTTTAGAGTTTAAGAAATGACCATTGATCAAGAAGTTTTTGATGACCTGTGGGACGGCAAAAAAAGTATCGGTTTTTTTGTTCAGTCAGCTCAGTGCTACTGGGTTGTTGATGAAAAACGTAATTTTACGCTTGACGTTGACAAGAGTCTTAGAGCGTCATTGAGTAACGGAACTATGACGTAAGAGCAATACGAACGATCCTGCCTGAAATTCAGGAATGGAATCTTGAAGATGACAGCTTAGAACTTTCCTTCGTATCTTCAAGGGCCGAGTGTGAAGATTTTGTTGTCTTCCGAATTGCAAGGCTTTATTGGGGCTGAGTCGGATGTTTTCGAAAGAATTGAAAACTACTATCTCACAGGCGAAGGTCTGGATTCGGAATTGTTCAAAAATGCAAATGTCATACGCTCGCGGCTTCCTCTGTTTTACGTGAATTTTGATCGAAAGATTTTCATGCATGTGGATGACGGTCGATTTCATGAGGAGTATGTGCATCCGGGTTGGATTGCTGAATCTAGCGATTTCAGCTACTTGATTCCGTCACGAGAAAAGTATTGGGTGGATGCAGGTAAAGATTTTTGGAAAGTCCGTTTTTTATAAACTAAATGCTGATATTTAATATATTGGAGGGTAAATTGGCGCAGGCCACCTTTGAATCACCTTTCAATTCGTGTCGAACGTAAAAAAAGCGAAAAAAAGGGGACCGTCCCCTTTTGTCACCGGCGGCGGTACAAAAGGCGCTAGGAGTAACATTGAAATGATTTACGGCGATCCGTTTATATTCTCAATTCAGTTTGATGTAGTGAGGGATTGGACTGATTCAAGTTGTTTCTGGGTAAACGGCTTGTTTTCGTTGTTTGTTGGTGGGGAAAGGCTCCTTGATGTCGTGGATGTCGTCGAACTTAAAACTGCCGTGAACTTCTACGCAAAAATGGAATTTGAAAATATAGAGGAGGGCGATTCAGCGATTTCTGCAAAAGAATTATTTGCTTCCGCGCATCGTTATTTCTTCAAAGGGGAGTCCGCCATTTTAGAAGGCGTGCAAGATATGACGTGCACCTTCTTGGGGGACGCCGGTCTGTTTATTTATTTTCAAAAAACGGAGCATGCGGACAGGCTGGTCTGGAGTAAAGACTTTGGCAACCTTGTCCATGAGGCGTTGCTGCCTCGGGGGGCAGTGAATGGCGTAATTGAAGGTATTGATGAATTTTAGAGTTCGCAGCGGCATGGATGGGCAGAATGTCCTGATGTTCAAGTCCATTACTGTCTTTTGACTTTATTTAATGGTGGTTGTAGCGGGGCAGGTTTGTTGAGCCCGACAAATCTGGCCGCTACTCTTTGAAAGGGTAATAAAAATTGATTAAACCCGGACTTTTGCTGCCTTTTGTTTTCCTGATTGCAGGCTGCCATTCCAACGTCAGAGACTCTTCCCCCAGTCTTTTAAAGGAGGGTGTCCAACTTCAGCAAAAAACGGTAACACCAGATGCACAACACGCCAAAATCATCATGAAAGCGACAGGTTACACATACCCTGTCGAGTTCTCGGTTCGCCAGGCTTCAGATCCCGATCGGCGAATGGAAGTGCTGGGTACTGTGGTGGATTCCGGGCGGGGCAAGGTATTCGGCTGGATCGCCAAAGTCAGCGAAGCGGCCAATAGCGCCACGTTCAAGCACTTCCCTCAGTTGGAAACGCAAGCCAATGCCGACGAACCTTTCGAGGTGTCGGGGCGTTCCAACGGCATGGGCACTGGCAATACTTATAGCTGCGGGCCGCTGAACAGTACTTTTACCCCGGAGCGAAGCAAGGTCTACCTGGTGGAGTTTCAGTTTGTTGGGCAGGCTTGCGAGCAGCATGTTTACGATGTCACCCGGCCGGGTCAGCGTAGCCTCATCGGAACCTGAGCCATTTGAAATTAAATATTCATTTCCCTGACAACCTGATCTCCGATGACTTGCTCAGACAGCAACGGATTCCGTGTATTTGCAAGGTTTCAACGCAATTCGAAATTTCCTTCTCGGATACAGTCCCTGAATCATCCGGGATCGTATCGGGCTGGAGTCGTGAGGAACTGGAACGACGTGCGGTCGCCGGGGCGGGTGGTCAATACACCCACTATGCCAATGGTCTGATTACCTTGGGTAAAATTAGCGAAGGCTTGTACCAGATCATTGATCTTGAAATGTTCTACCGAAGTTTTGGTTGGTGCGCCGTTTTCCGAGATGGCCAATACGCACCCGCTGGCAATTTTTGGGACGACGAGCCGGCGTAAAACTAAAACGCCCCGAACTCTGCCGGGGCGTTTTCATTTACCGGGCCGAGCCAGTAGGGGGTTACCGAAACGCCGGCACCACATCCCTGATAAACAACTCCAGCGATTTCTTCTTCTCTTCATGCGGCAAGCTGTTGTCACACCAGAAACTGAACTCATCCACGCCCAGTTCCTGGTAGTACTTGATCCGCGGAATGATCTCTTCCGGCGTGCCGATCATCGCGGTCTTGTGCAGGCTCTCCAGCTCAAACTCCGGACGTCCGGCAAACTTCTCTTCCGGGCTCGGCGCGAGGAAGCCATTGACTGGTGTTTGCTTGTTGCCAAACCACGCATCGAACGTGCGATAGAAACGTGAGA
Organism: Pseudomonas sp. CCNWLW23; assembly: GCF_037095675.1. NCBI lineage: Bacteria > Pseudomonadati > Pseudomonadota > Gammaproteobacteria > Pseudomonadales > Pseudomonadaceae > Pseudomonas > Pseudomonas sp. CCNWLW23. The sequence continues at coordinate 5,997 of NZ_JBAWKM010000034.1, forward strand.
TGGCTTTCGCGCCGACCTTCCAGCCGTCCGGGTTATCAGCGGTGTGCACGTGGGTGTGGCGCAGCACCATCAATTGTGGGCGCGGTACGTCTGGGTTGTTGTCCAGTGCGGTCTGGAATTTGTTCTTCAGGTCAAGGACTTCTTCGTCGCCTTTCATCAATGGCGTGACCATGACGTTGCAGCCGTTGGCCACGGCGAAGTTGTGCGAGTCGGGGTCGCGGGCGGCGATCCACATGGGTGGGTTGGGCTTCTGGATCGGCTTCGGCACGCTGGTGGAGGTGGGGAATTTCCAGATGTCACCGTCGTGGGCGTAGTCGCCTTGCCACAGGGCGCGGACCACCGGGACCATTTCGCGCAGGGCCTGGCCACCGCTCGAGGCGGGCATGCCGCCGGCCATGCGGTCGAATTCAACTTGATAGGCGCCGCGCGCCAGACCGACTTCCATGCGGCCGTTGCTGATCACGTCGAGCAGGGCGCATTCGCCGGCGACGCGTAGCGGGTGCCAGAACGGCGCGATGATGGTGCCGGCGCCGAGGTGGATGGTCGTGGTTTTTGCTGCGAGGTAGGCCAGCAGCGGCATCGGGCTTGGGGAGATGGTGTATTCCATGGCGTGGTGTTCGCCGATCCACACAGTGCTGAAACCGCCGGCCTCGGCCATCAGGGTCAGTTCGGTCAGGTCTTCGAACAGTTGGCGGTGGCTGACGCTTTCGTCCCAGCGTTCCATGTGTACGAACAGGGAAAATTTCATGACGCTACCTCGAGTCTTTTGTAATTGGCCGGTCGTGTGCGGGCCTGTCGAACTGGCGTGAACGCTGCGCGCTCGCGAGTCTTCTCACCATTCAAGCACGCCTTCGAGGACGGCTGTTCGGTTGATTGAATATTGGTATACCATAATACGGAATATCCGCAAAATATTTCTGACCGACACTTCGAACAAGGAAGGCGCAAGCAATGAACATAAAACAAAAACTGACCCTGGCGTTTGCGGTAATCGCCAGCCTGCCGGTGTTGCTGGTGGCAGCGCTGATCATCCTCAATGTCCGCGAGGGCGCGCGCGACACCTTTACCGACAGCACCGGGCGCGAAGTGCGTCAGGTGGAAAACGCAATGCAGCTGTTTTTCGAGGGCATCAGCCAGAACGTTGCTTACCTGGCCGAGCATCCGCAACTGCAGAGCATCGACACCAGCCTCAAACGCTACCTGAGCAGCGACGCCGCGCAAGTGCCGCTGGGGCCGCAGGATCAACAGCTGTTCAAGCTGTTCGACGGTCTGGCCAAGGCGCACCCGGCTTACACCTATCTATCTGTTGGCACCGAGCAGGGCGGTTACCTGTTCTGGCCGGGCGATGCGCAACTGGCCAACTACGATCCGCGTACCCGGCCCTGGTACAAAACCGCGATGGCCAATCCCGGCAAAACCCTGCGCACCGAGGCCTATTACTGGGCGGCGGATGACGTGGTGCTGGTGAGCACCGTGCGCAGCTTCAACAACCAGTTGGGCAGCAATGCCGGCGTGGTCAACATCGATGTGTCGCTCAAGCAATTGACCGACCTGGTCAAGCAGATCCGCCTCGGCGATAGCGGTTATCTGATGCTGATGGAAGCCAACAACACCGTGCTGGTGGACCCGAGCGATCCGGCGCACAACTTCAAGAAACTCAGCGATCTCGGCGACGGTTATCAGCAACTGGCCGAGGCGGGCAAAGGCCTGGTCGAGGTGCAATTGGCTGGCGAGGATTACATGGCGCTGGTCTGGCCTTCGCAGGCGTTGGGCTGGCGGTTTGTCGGCTTGGTCAAGGCGAGCGAAGTGATGGCCGGGGCGACTCGTTTGACCTGGCTGATCGGCGCTATCGCTGTGGTTTGCGCATTGTTGTTTGCAATGGCCGGCGCGTGGTTCGCCGGGTTGATGGTCAAGCCGATTCGTGGTGTCGCCAGCGGACTCGAAGGCATTGCACAAGGCGAGGGCGATCTGACTGCGCGACTGGAAGTCCGTGGGCAGGATGAAACCGCGCAACTGGCGGGCTGGTTCAACCAGTTTCTTGAAGCGATTCGTACGTTGATTCAGCGCATCGGCCAAGCAGCGGGGCAGATTCACAGCAGCTCCGGCAGCGCCACCGAGGTCTCGGCGGAAATGGCCGACGTGGCTTCGCGTCAGCGTGAGGCGGTGGACATGGTTTCTACGGCGTTTCACGAAATGGTCGCCACTTCCAACGAGGTTGCGCGCTCGTGCAGTCAGGCGGCCGACTCGGCAGACAACGGTCAGCGTCAGGCACACACCGGGCAGCAGCAGATCGATGCGGCGGTGAGCAACGTCGGGCGCTTGAGCCAGGAGATCGGCCACAGTGCCGAGTCGATGCAGCAACTGGAGCAGGACAGCAACGACATCCAGTCCATCCTCGGCACCATTCGTTCGATTGCCGAGCAGACCAATCTGCTCGCGCTCAACGCCGCCATTGAGGCCGCGCGCGCCGGTGAACAGGGCAGGGGCTTTGCCGTGGTCGCCGATGAAGTTCGCGCGCTGGCCAAACGCACTTCCGACTCCACCGGTGAGATTGACGCACTGCTTGGCAATCTGGCGCGGCGCACCCACCAGATGGGCAAGCAGATGCACGCCAGCCTCGAGGTCTCGCAGGAAACCGTGGTGTCGATCAACGAGGCGCGGGCGAGTTTTGAATTGATCCGTGAATCGGTTGACGTGATCCGCGACATGAACACGCAGATCGCCACGGCGGCGGAGGAACAGCATCAAGTGGCGGAAGACATCAATCGGCACATCAGCCAGATTCATGGTGATGCGCAGTTGGTGGCGAGCCTGGCGGATTCAACTCGGCAGGATGCGCAGAACCTGACGGCGTTGTCGCAGACATTGAATCAGTTGGTGAGCCGGTTTAGGACCTGAGACGGTCGCCCAGGCAACACCAAAACCTGTGGGAGCGCGCTTGCTCGCGAAGGCGTCGGGTCAGTCAAAAATGTAGCAACTGACCCATCGCATTCGCGAGCAGGCTCGCTCCCACATGGGATATCCGAGATCTGGTGAAATCACGCCACAACCGGTAACGCACCCATCTTGCCGTGGCAATACACCAGCGGTCCGGCGACCTGCTCGGGGACGATCAGGTTCTTCACCGCGCCGACCATGATCGCGTGGTCGCCACCTTCGTATTCACGCCACAACTCGCACTCGATCACCGCCGTCGCATTGGCGAGGATCGGGTTGCCCAGTTCGCTCAACGTCCACTCGATGCCCTGCGCCTTGTCCTTGCCTTTGCGCGCGAAGGCATAGGCCTCGCTTTGCTGCACGCTGGACAACAGGTGAATCGCAAAGCGTTTGTTCTTGATCAGCACGGGATAGGAGTCGGAGCTGTAGTTGGGGCAGAACAGCACCAGCGCCGGGTCCATCGACAGCGAGCTGAACGCGCTGGCGGTCAGGCCGACGATCTGACCGTCGTCGTCCAGCGTGGTGATGACGGTGACGCCGGACGGGAACGAGCCCATGACTTGTTTGTAAATGGCAGCATCGATCATTGGGTGGTCCTCGGGTGGTGTGACGCGGTTTTTATGGTTTGTAGGTCTGATGGTATACCGTAATACATATCTTGCAAGAGCTTTTCTGGTGAACCGATAAACGTGCCACTTTCGTCGGAAACTCAGTGTTTATGGGGCTTTCAGCTAGCCGGTCAGGGGTGGGATCAGCGAGGATAGCGGATCAGACAGCGACAGAATCAGCGGATCAGGCTTGTGCAAAGTTTGGAATACCATAATATGGTCTGCATCTGAGGGGCGACCCAAGAGTCCTCCCGGTTTGGCTTCATACAAAGATAAAAACAGACAAACTCGAGTTCATGCATATGTCCCAGATGTCCCGGCAAGATCCGTTGATCGAGAATCATACGGTCGATTACGTCCCACTCGCGGAACGCCACGGGAAGGCCCGCGATCTGTTCACTCTTTGGTTCAGCACCAACATCGCGCCACTGCCCATCGTTACCGGCGCCATGGTTGTTCAGGTGTTCCACCTCAATCTGTTCTGGGGGCTGCTGGCGATTGCGCTGGGGCACATGATCGGCGGCGTGGTGATTGCGCTGGCCTCGGCCCAAGGCCCGCGCATGGGCATTCCGCAAATGGTCCAGAGTCGCGGTCAGTTCGGCCGCTACGGCGCGCTGCTGATCGTGTTTTTCGCGGCGCTCATCTACATCGGTTTCTTCATTTCCAACATCGTGCTGGCCGGCAAATCCATCGTCGGCATTGCGCCGTCTGTGCCAGCGCCGCTGAGCATTCTGATCGGCGCGCTGGCCGCCACCGCGATCGGTGTGATCGGCTACAACTTCATCCATACGCTCAACCGCATCGGCACTTGGGTGATGGGCGGCGCATTGCTCGCAGGCTTCATCTACATCTTCGCCCATGACTTGCCGGCGGACTTCCTGACGCGCGGCAGTTTCAACCTGTCCGGCTGGCTGGCGACGGTGTCGCTGGGGATCATCTGGCAGATCAGCTTCTCGCCATACGTCTCCGACTATTCGCGTTATCTGCCAGCAGACATCGGTATCGCCAAACCCTTCTGGGCGACGTATCTGGGCGCGACGCTGGGCACGATTCTGTCGTTCAGTTTTGGCGCGGTGGCGGTACTGGCGACGCCGGAAGGCACTGAAGCAATGGCAGCGGTCAAGCAGTCCACCGGCTGGCTGGGGCCGATTCTGATGGTGCTGTTTCTGCTCAACATCATCAGCCACAACGCGCTCAACTTGTATGGCGCGGTGTTGTCGATCATCACCTCGATTCAGACCTTTGCCAGCCAGTGGACGCCGAGTATCAAGGTGCGCGTGGTGCTGTCGAGCGTGATCCTGGCCGGGTGCTGCGTGGTCGCCCTCGGCGCTTCGGCGGATTTCATTTCCGAGTTCATTGGACTGATTCTCGCGCTGTTGCTGGTGCTGGTGCCATGGGCGTCGATCAACCTGATCGACTTCTACCTGATCAAGCGCGGCAACTACGACATCGCCTCGATCTTCCGCGCCGACGGCGGGATCTACGGGCGCTTCAACCTGCATGCGATCATTGCCTACTTCATCGGCATCATCGTGCAGTTGCCGTTTGCCAACACCTCGCTGTACGTGGGGCCGTACGCCAATCTCGTCGAAGGTGCCGACCTGTCGTGGCTGGTTGGCCTGGTGGTCACCGTGCCGTTGTATTACTGCCTGGCAACTCGCGGTCAGGCGCAGCAGAGCAGGGCGGCCAGACTCGGCTATACCGACTGATCCCAACGGCAACACAGCAATGCCCGGCCCAGCGCCGGGCATTTTTGTTTGCGTATTTCAGCGGTCACGGAAAATGGCCATATCGATCCCCTTTTGGCCTGCCGCCTACTGTCATCGCGCTACGCTGTCAGCAAGAATCGAAACCATAACAACAGGCTCGACCTTTTTTGCCCTTGGCTATCGTTACAGCCACTGCCGTGTACAGAACATAAAAACCATCGATCTCACGTCGCATTCGGGGAAACAACCATGGTCACGATCAAACGCATTCTGGGCGCCACCGTGTGTGGCCTGACGCTGCTGGCCAGCGCCGTCCAGGCCGAGCAGCGCGAACTGCGGGTGTACAACTGGGCGGATTACATTCTGCCGTCAGTGCCCAAGGACTTCGCCGAGCAAAGCAAGATCAAAGTGACGTGGGACACCTTTGACACCAACGAATCCCTGGAAGCCAAACTGCTCACCGGCAACTCCGGTTACGACCTGGTGGTGCCGTCCAACCAGTTCATCGAAACCCAGATCAAGGCCGGCGTGTTCCAGAAACTCGACAAGTCGAAATTGCCGAACTGGCAGCACCAGGATCCGGCGTTGCTCAAGTTGCTCGACGCCAACGACCCCGGCAACCAGTACGGCGTGCCGTACATGTACGGCACCGTGCTGATCGGCTTCAACCCGGCCAAGGTCAAGGCTGCCCTGGGCGACAACGCGCCGGTGGACAGTTGGGATCTGGTGTTCAAGCCCGAGAACATGGAAAAGCTCAAGGCCTGCGGCGTGGCGATGCTCGATTCGCCGTCGGAAATTCTGCCGCTGGCCCTGCATTATCTCGGACTCGATCCGAACAGCCAGAATCCGGCGGATTATGAAAAGGCCAAGGCCTTGATGATGAAGATTCGGCCGTACGTGACGTACTTCAACTCGGCCAAGTACATGACCGACATCGCCAACGGCGACATCTGTGTGGCGATCGGTTATTCCGGCAGCTTCTACCAGTTCGGCAATCGCGCCAAAGAGGCGGGCAACGGCGTGGTGGTCGACTGGCGTCTGCCGAAGGAGGGCGCGCCGATCTGGTTCGACACCTTCGCTATTCCTAAGAGCGCTAAGAACGTCGCCGAGGCCCACGAATTCCTCAACCACTTGCTCGACCCGAAAGTGATCGCCCCGATCAGCGATTTCCTCGGTTACCCGAATGCCAACAAGGACTCGATGCCGCTGGTCAACAAGGACATCACCGACAACCCCAACCTGACCCCGACCAGCGAAGCGCTGAAAACCCTGTATGTGGTGCAGCCGTTGCCGCAGAAAATGGAGCGGGTGCGCACGCGGGTGTGGACCAGTATCAAGTCCGATAAATAAGAGCACCGCACTTCAAATGTGGGAGCGAGCCTGCTCGCGAAAGCGGTGTGTCAGTCGATGTAAATGTGACTGATCCGGCGCCTTCGCGAGCAAGCTCGCTCCCATAGGGTTATGAGTAGGGTCATTCAGGGCTGCGTTCAGCCTCGCGGGTCGTCACCAGGCTCAACAGCACCGACCCCAGAATCACCGTCCCGACGATCGCCAGCGACCATTCCACCGGCATGTGGAACCACGGCATCAGCACCATCTTGCCGCCGATGAACACCAGCACGATCGCCAGCCCGTATTTGAGCAGGTGAAAGCGATCAGCCATGTCCGCCAGCAGGAAGTACAGCGCGCGCAGACCCATGATCGCGAAGATGTTCGAAGTGAAAACAATGAACGGGTCGGTGGTCACGGCGAAGATCGCCGGAATGCTGTCGACGGCGAACATCAAGTCGCTGGCCTCGATCAGCACCAGCACCAGGAACATCGGCGTTGCCCAGCGCACGCCGTTCTGCAGGATGAAAAACTTCTCGCCGTGAAAGCCACTGGTGATGCGCATATGCCCGCGCACCCAACGCAGTAACGGATTCTTTTCCAGATCCGGTTGATGATCAGCGAACACCAGCATCTTGATCCCGGTGATGATTAGGAATACACCGAAGGCATACAGCAGCCATTCGAACTGCGACACCAGCCACACCCCGGCAAAAATCATGATCGCGCGCATGACGATCGCGCCGAGCACGCCGTACAGCAGCACTCGTCGCTGCAATTCCGGTGGCACGGCGAAGTAGCTGAAGATCATCACGAAGACGAACATGTTGTCGATCGACAGCGACTGCTCGATCAGATAGCCGGTGAGAAATTCCAGGGTTTTCTGTCGGGCGATTTCACCGCCGAATTCACCGTGCAGATACCACCAGAGCAATCCGGCGAAGCTCAGCGCCAACAGGCACCAGGCAATCACCCAGGCCGACGCTTCCCGCACCGACACCCGGTGCGCCTTGCGCCCGCCGAAGACAAACAAGTCCAGGGCCAGCATGGCCAGAACGAAGACGATGAAGGCGCCCCACATCCAGGGTTCGCCGATGTTGATGTTCGTGGCAGGCATGGCACGCTCCCCTGTCTTGTTACTTGCAGTGTTATCGCTGATTCAACGGCACGCGCATCCCCTGTGGGAGCGAGCCTGCTCGCGAATGCGATGGAACAGTGAAGTTGAGGTTGCTGACCCACCGCGTTCGCGAGCAGGCTCGCTCCCACAGGGATCATCTTCTCTTCTCGATCAAAGTCAGACGGGGCCATGCTAGCGACGGATCTGGAGCAAAGAAAAATCGTTTATTTCTGACTGACAGTTCGGCAAAAACGAAGTGTCAGCGGAAAAACTCCCCCGGCGTCTCACCAAACTGCTGACGAAACGCGGTGATAAACGCCGAGGTCGAGTCGTATCCACAAGCCAGCGCAACGTCGGTCACACGCTCACCTTTTTCCAGCGGGGTCAGGGCGCCGAGCAAGCGCAAGCGCTGGCGCCAGGCGCGGAAGGTCAGGCCGGTGTCGCGCAAAAACAGGCGCGTCAGAGTCTTTTCGGTGACGCCGAATTTTTCGCCCCAGTGGCTCAGCGTGGTCTGCTGTTCCGGGTGTTGCTCCAGGCTCTGATAGATCTGCTTCAAGCGCGGGTCTTGCGGCAGCGGCAGCATCAGGTCGATGGTCGGCGCGTCGGCCAATTGATCAAGGATCACCTGGGCCAAGCGTCCGTCGGGGCCGCTTTCCTCGTATTCCACTGGCACCTGACTGAAGGCGCGGATCAACTCCCTGAGCAGATCGCTGACGCCGAGCACATGGCAATGTTCAGCCGCCCAACCGGTGACGCTGCTGTCGATGTACAAGCTGCGCATTTCCGTATGCGGTGCGCTGAACACCCGGTGCGGCACGCCGGCCGGAATCCACACCGCACGCTCCGGCGGCGCGACGAATCGGCCGGCGCTGGTCTGCACTTCGAGCACGCCCTGAATCGCGTAGGACAACTGCACCCACGGATGACTGTGGCGACGGGTGAGGGCGCGATTGGGCAGCGATTCGGTGCGTCCATACACGGGGCGCGGCAGGCTGGGCAGCCCGGGAACACTGCGGCGAACGCTTTTGGCATGTCCTTTAGGCGGCATCTTGCGGCTCTTCGGCGTTAGTCGGTAATTACCAGTCACGTTAGAGTCGTCGGCACGCACTGGCAACCCCCGGATGAATCTCATGACGCGCCCACGTTTTCTGCCCGATAACTTCACGCTGACCTTGATCGGCGTTGTGCTGCTGGCGAGCTTCCTGCCGGCCAGCGGCCAGGTCGCGGTCGGCTTCGGCTGGCTGACCAACATCGCCATCGCCCTGCTGTTTTTCCTGCACGGCGCCAAGCTGTCGCGCGAATCGATCATCGCCGGCGCTGGCCACTGGCGTCTGCATCTGCTGGTGTTCGGCCTGACCTTCGTACTGTTCCCGATCCTCGGCCTAGCGCTGAAACCGCTGTTGTCACCGCTGATCGGTGATCAGCTGTACATGGGCATGCTCTACCTCTGCGCATTACCGGCGACCGTGCAGTCGGCCATCGCGTTCACTTCGCTGGCGCGAGGCAATATTCCGGCGGCGATCTGCAGTGCGGCGGCGTCCAGTCTGTTCGGGATTTTCCTTACACCGCTGCTGGTGACGTTGCTGCTCAACGTCCACGGCGACGGCGGCTCCACCCTCGATGCGATCGTCAAGATCAGTGTGCAATTGCTCCTGCCATTCATTGCCGGGCAGATCGCCCGCCGCTGGATCGGCGCGTGGGTAGGGCGCAACAAGAACTGGCTGAAATTCGTTGATCAGGGCTCGATTCTGCTGGTGGTCTACGGCGCATTCAGCGAGGCGGTCAACGAAGGCATCTGGCAGCAGATTCCGTTGTTCGAGTTGCTTGGCCTGGTGGTGGTCTGCTGCATCCTGCTGACGTTGGTTCTGGTGGCATCAATTCTGTTGAGCAAAGCTTTCGGCTTCAATCAGGAAGACCGCATCACCATTCTGTTCTGCGGCTCGAAAAAGAGCCTGGCGACCGGCGTGCCGATGGCGCAGGTGTTGTTCGCCGGCAGCACCATCGGCGTGCTGATTCTGCCGCTGATGTTGTTCCACCAGATTCAGCTGATGGTCTGCGCGGTATTGGCCCAGCGCTATGCGAAACGACCGGAGTCGGTGCCGGATCTGATGGCGCAGGTTGATCCGTAAAAGCGCTTCACAGCCCCGAATACTTGACCGCCGCTGCCGCCCGCGTCGGCACATCCAGCGTGCGCAGCAATGAAGACACATGGATCCTCACCGTGAACGGCGAAATATCCAATTCACGGGCGATTTCCTTGTTGGTCTTGCCTTGCGCAATCAACCGCAGCACGTCCTGCTGACGCGGCGTCAGCGTCGTTGCGGTTTCCAGCGGCAACAAGCCGGACGGCGCCGACTTCACCAGCACCTCACCTTCACGGATCGCCAGAATCGCCTGGCCGATTTCATCCGGCGCAATGTTTTTGCCGATAAAACCGTCAATGCCCGCCGCCATGACTTCACTGATCAGCGCCTGATCGTCAACCATCGACACCACGATCAACGTGGTGCGCGGCAACTGTCGGCGCAAGTCGGCGAGCTGAGTGATGCAGGTCAGCCCGGGAAAACGCAGATCGAGCATCAGCGTGTCCGGCTCGTTGTCCGGCACCAGCAGCTTGAGCACGGTCTCGAAGTCGCCGGCTTCTTCAAGCAACATCTCAGGCAGCAAGCGCTGCACGGTGCGCAGCATTGCCTCGCGAAAGAGCGGGTGATCGTCGGCTATGATGATCCGGCACGTCATGATGCGACCCTCCCTGGGTCAGGCGTGATTCAAGGCCTGCACCTTAGCATCGGACGCGAAGGTTGCCTGTAGGCTGCTTCCGAAACTGCAATCGCTGCACAAGGACGTTTCCCATGAAGTTCGAGAAAAACACCGAACTCGACCAAGCCAACCTGCGCATTATCATCGCTGCCATTGCGGTGGTTTACATGGTCGTGCTGGGTTTTCTGCCGGGCCATCGCTTCGAGACCTACCTGCCGGTCATCACTTACATTGTCTTGTTTCTGCTGGCTTCGATCGCGTTCCGCCAAGCCATTGCGCGTTGGCCGGGGCATTACCCGGCGCGGCGGATTTTTGCCATGGTCCACGATTACACCGGTACCTGTTTTGGTTTGGTGATTGGCGGCGAGGCCGCGCTGCCGCTGTATGCGGTGATGGTCTGGGTCAACCTCGGCAACGGCATGCGCTACGGCTCGCGCTATCTGGCGATTGCCACCGGGCTGGCGCTGGTGGCGCTGCTGGTGGTCTATCGCTTGACGCCGTATTGGCAGGCGCAGCCGTTCATGGTGTTGATGCTGCTGATCACCAGCACGGTGATTCCGTTTTATGCGCACTTGCTGTTGGAGCGTACGCGCAAGGCGTCCGAAGAAGCGGTGGCGGCGAATCTGGAAAAGTCGCGCTTCCTCGCGCAGGCCAGTCACGACTTGCGTCAGCCGATTCACTCCATCGGACTGTTTACCGCGTGCCTGCGGGAGTCGCGCCTGGGTGATGAAGAGCGGCGGTTGGTCGACAACATCGACCGCTCACTGCTCAACGTCTCGCAATTGTTCCGCTCGATTCTCGACCTCTACACCCTCGATAACGGCCGGATTGAAGCGAAAATGCAAACGCTCAATCTCGGTGAATGGCTTGCGGACATCGTCTGCCAACATCAGGAAGCGGCACGTTGGGCGGGCGTCGAGCTGCGGCTGCGACCGTGCAACTACTGGGTCAGAACCGATCCGGCACTGCTGGCGACCATGGTGCAGAACGTGCTCTCCAACTGCTTCAAATACGGCGCGCAACGACCCGTGCTGATCGGCGTGCGTAAACGTGGGGCAGGGCTGGCCATAGTCATCTACGACCGCGGCAACGGCATTGCCGAAGAGCATTTGCACAAGGTTTTCGAGGAGTTTTATCGCGTGCGGCAAGTGCGCGACAAAGACGTCGAAGGCGTGGGGCTGGGCCTGTCGATCATCAAGCGTCTTGGTGAACTGATCGATGTGCACGTTGCTCTGCGTTCACAGTTGGGGCGCGGCACAGCTGTGACGCTTGCGGGGTTGCCGATCGTGGCGGCGCCGCAGTCACCGGTGGTTCGCAGTGAAGCGCGGCAGGTGGGTTTGTTGACGGGGCTGAAGGTCTGCTTGGTGGAGGATGATCGCAACGTGCTGCTGGCGACTTCGGCGTTGCTTGAACGCTGGGGCTGCGTGGTGCAGGGCGAGGGGTCGGCTGAAGATCTGGTCACCGACTGCGACATCATCGTCGCCGACTTTGACCTGGGCACTCACGCCACTGGCATTGAATGCATTGATGAAGTGCGCAGGCAGCGCGGCTGGGCCGTGCCGGCGATGATCATCACCGGGCACGACGTCGAGAAGATTCAGGCTGCCTTGCATGACCGCCAGATTGCGATTCTGTCGAAACCGGTGCGCCCGGCCGAGTTACGCGCGACGCTGCGCACCCTGCGTGATGGACAAGGCGAAGCGGTTGAACAGATGCTGTAAAGGCCGATGTAAACGGGCGGCTCAGGAGCTCGCCCGTTATTTCGCGGCGATTATTGTGGGCTGTTGAACTGGTCGGAATAGCTGCCGGTCATCAGCGCCGATGCCACGCGATCAGAACCGACTCCGACCCGGGAGTAGGCCACTCGGTTGACGCCGGTGCGGTCGGCGCCATCCGCTGCCAATGCTCCGGCACCGACACGATCAGCGCCATCGGCAGCCACTGCGCCAGCGCCGACGCGATCAGCGCCATCGGCAGCCACCGCGCCAGCGCCGACACGATCAGCACCATCGGCAGCCACAGCACCTGCGCCGACACGATCGGCGCCATCGGCAGCCACCGCCCCAGCACCAACACGATCACCCCCATCCGAAGCCAACGCCTGCGGTTCCGCCGCCAAGACATTCGGCACCACAACGCTGGCCGCTACCGCAAGAAGCACGCCTGACAACAACTTGTATTTCATGGTTTTCTCCACGACCCAGCAGCCAGAATGCGATGAGATGTCGTCCGTTGCGTATGCCCGGCGAAGTGACTCATTGGCTTGGGTTTTACCTGGTTGGCGAAAGGCACGGGCACACCGAGCGGCGTGCGGGTGTCGAGATAATCCTGATCGAGCCGATTGAGTATAGGATCGGCCTCGGGAACTGCCACGGCAGAAAGATCGACGGACAAAAAAAGACGAAGCCCGCATTGCGCGGGCTTCTTGGTGTGGAGCTGTTTACATTTTTGCCAGTGCCTGAGCCAGATCGGCGCGCAGGTCTTCAATGTCTTCGACCCCCACCGACAACCGCACCAGCCCATCGCCAATCCCCAGCTTCGCGCGGGTTTCCGGCGGGATGGTCGCATGCGTCATGATCGCCGGATGCTCGATCAGGCTCTCCACGCCACCCAGACTTTCCGCCAGTGCAAAGATCTGCACGTTCTCGAGAAAGCGCCGCGCACCGGCCAGGTCGCTGTTCAGGTCAACAGAAATCATCCCGCCAAAACCACGCATTTGCCGCTTGGCCAGTTCGTGCTGCGGGTGCGAGGTCAGGCCCGGGTAGTAGACGCGCTTGACCTGCGGCTGCTGTTCCAGCCACTGCGCCAGGTCCAGGGCGTTGCTGCAGTGACGTTCCATGCGCAGCGCCAAAGTCTTCACCCCGCGCAGGGTGAGGAACGCATCGAACGGCCCGGAAATCGCGCCGACGGCGTTCTGCAGGAAGCCGAGTTTTTCCGCCAGTGCGGCGTTCTGCCCGACCACGGCAATGCCGCCGATCACGTCGGAGTGGCCGTTGAGGTATTTGGTGGTCGAGTGCAGGACGATGTCGAAACCCAACTCCAGCGGGCGCTGGATGTAGGGGCTGGCGAAGGTGTTGTCGGCCACGCAGATGATCCCGCGCGCGCGGCAGATGCGCGCGATCGCGGCCAGATCCGACAGGCTCAGCAGCGGGTTGGTCGGGGTTTCGACCATGACCATGCGCGTGTCGTCCTGCAGCGAGGCTTCGAACGCCGACAGATCGGTCAGGTCGACGAAGCTGAAACGGTGCCCGGCACTGCGCTGGCGGACCTTGTCGAACAGGCGGAACGTGCCGCCGTACAAGTCATTGCCGGAAACGATGTGCGAGCCGGCGTCGAGCAGTTCCAGCACCGTGGAAATCGCCGCCAGCCCCGAGGCGAAGGCGAACGCGCGGGTGCCGCCTTCGAGGTCGGCGACGCAGCGCTCCAGGGCGAAGCGCGTCGGGTTGTGCGAGCGGCCGTAGTCGAACCCCTTGTGCACGCCGGGGCTGTCTTGCAGGTAGGTGGAGTTGGCATAGATCGGCGGCATCAGCGCGCCGGTGGTCGGGTCCGGCTCTTGCCCGGCGTGGATCACCCGGGTGGCGAAGCCTTGGGATTTATCGTCGTGCTGACTCATGCAAGGGATCTCCGTAATTGGTTGAGCATGTCGGTGCGGGTGATCAGGCCATGGAAGCCTGAAGCGTCGGCGATGATCGCGACGAGGCCACGGCTGAGCACCGATTCCAGCTCGGCCAGGCTCGCAGCCGGGGCGAGGGTTTGCAGTTTGTCGGTCATTACACTCGACACCGACTGGTTGAAACGTGCGGCATCTTCGTGGACGCCGAGGAGGATGTCGGACTCGTCGATCACGCCCACTAGTTGCTTGCCTTCGACCAGCACCGGCAGTTGCGAAACGTCCGCCAGACGCATGCGTTGGAAGGCCGTGAGCAGGGTGTCGTCCGGGCCGACGCTGATCACCCGGCCGTCCTCGAAACGCCGTGCGATCAAATCGCGCAGATCGCCGTAGCCCTTGCGCTGCAACAGGCCCTGATCGGTCATCCACTGGTCGTTGTAGACCTTCGACAGGTAGCGCGTGCCGGTGTCGCAGACAAAGCTGACCACGCGTTTCGGCTCGGTCTGCTCGCGGCAATAACGCAGCGCGGCAGCGAACAGGGTGCCGGTCGATGAGCCACCGAGAATGCCCTCGGCCTTGAGCAACTGGCGGGCATGATCGAAGCTTTCCGCATCGCTGATCGAGTAGGCGTGACGCACGCTGGAGAGGTCGGTGATCGACGGAATGAAGTCTTCGCCGATACCCTCGACCGCCCACGAACCGGGAGCCGGCAAGGTGCCGTCGCGGCTGTATTGCGCCATTACCGAGCCGACCGGATCGGCGAGGACCATTTCCAGATCCGGTTGCACGCGCTTGAAGAAACGACTCAGCCCGGTCAGCGTGCCGGCCGATCCCACGCCGACGACGATGGCGTCCAGATCATGTTCGGTCTGCGCCCAGATTTCCGGCGCGGTGCTGCATTCATGGGCCAGCGGGTTGGCGGGATTGTTGAATTGGTCGGCGAAAAACGCGCCGGGAATGTCCTTGGCCAAACGCGCGGCGACGTCCTGGTAATACTCGGGATGGCCCTTGCCGACGTCAGAACGAGTGATGTGCACTTCGGCGCCCATGGCCTTCAAGTGCAGGACTTTCTCGGTGGACATCTTGTCCGGCACCACCAGCACCACACGATAGCCTTTGGCCCGGCCGACCAGCGCCAGACCCAGACCGGTATTGCCGGCAGTGGCCTCGACAATCGTCCCGCCCGGTTGCAGGCGGCCGTCACGTTCCGCAGCGTCGATCATCGCCAGACCGATACGGTCCTTGATCGAGCCGCCGGGGTTCTGCGATTCAAGTTTGAGAAACAGCGTGCACGGTCCGGTATCGAAGCGGGTGACCTGCACCAGCGGAGTATTGCCTATCAGCCCAAGCACGGCAGGGCGTGATTCCTTCGACATTTCTTCACCTCTTTATGGTGTTGATCGCGTTCCAATCGCGGGGAAAAGACTCGCGTGCAACTTAGGCGCAGACATCCTCTCTCGCAACCTCTAATCCTTGGAAAATCCAGCCATTTGGATCTAACGATAGAACGAAAACTGGCATGTTGCCTTGAGGTGTCTGATCGTTCCCAAGCTCCGCGTGGGAATGCAACCCGGGACGCTCCGCGTCCCTACGCTCGGAAGATCGCAGCCTTCGGCAGCTCCTGCAGGGGCGTCTGTGCATGAGTAGAACTTGTGATGATCTGGAATTTATTGAGTTTGTTTCATCAGGCACGGTTCCCGACAATACCGCCATCGATTAAGCATCTGGAGTTGTTTGTCATGGCACTGGCCCATTCCCTTGGATTTCCGCGCATCGGTCGCGACCGCGAACTGAAGAAAGCGCAAGAGGCGTTCTGGAAAGGAGAACTGCACGAGGCGGGCCTGCGTGACGTCGGGCGTGAGCTGCGCAAGGCCCATTGGGACTTGCAGAAGAACGCCGGCATCGACTTGCTGCCGGTTGGCGATTTCGCCTGGTACGACCAGGTGCTGAGCCACTCGCTGATGTTCGGCGTGATCCCCGAGCGTTTCCGGCCGCACGACGGCAAAGCCACGCTGCACACCCTGTTCAGCATGGCCCGTGGCGTCAGCAATACTTGCTGCGGCGAAGGCCACGCTCAGGAAATGACCAAGTGGTTCGACACCAACTATCACTACCTGGTACCGGAATTCAGCGTCGATCAACAATTTCAGCTGGGTTGGGAGCAGTTGTTTGAGGAAACCGAAGAGGCTCGTGCGCTGGGGCACAACGTCAAACCGGTGATCCTCGGCCCGCTGACCTATCTGTGGCTGGGTAAAACCAAAGGCGCCGATTTCGACAAGCTCGATTTGCTTGATCGCCTGCTGCCGCTGTACGGCCAGATCTTCGCGCGGCTGGCGGCATTGGGTGTGGAGTGGGTGCAGATCGATGAGCCGATTCTGGTGCTCGATCTGCCGCAGGACTGGAAGAACGCTTTCGAGCGCGCCTACAACCAGATCCAGCGTGATCCGCTGAAAAAACTGCTCGCCACGTACTTCGGGGGCCTGGAAGAAAACCTCGGTCTGGCGGCGAACCTGCCGGTCGATGGCCTGCACATCGATCTGGTGCGCGCGCCGGATCAATACCCGACCATTCCGGATCGTCTGCCGGCCTATAAAGTGCTGTCGCTGGGTGTGGTCAATGGCCGCAACGTTTGGCGCTGCGATCTGCAAAACGCGCTGGCGACACTGCGTCATGCCCATGAACGTCTGGGTGATCGCTTGTGGGTGGCGCCGTCCTGCTCGTTGCTGCACAGCCCGGTCGATCTCGGCCGGGAAGACCAGCTCGATGCCGAACTGAAAAGCTGGCTGGCGTTTGCCGTGCAAAAGTGCGAAGAGGTCGCCGTGCTCGCCCAAGCGGTCAGCGAGCCGGAAGCGCCACAGGTACTGCGCGCCCTGGCGCAAAGTCGTTCGGTACAAACCAGCCGCGCCGCCTCGCCGCGTATTCATAAACCGGCGGTGCAAGCGCGGGTTGCGGCGATCACTGCCAAGGATGCGCAACGCCAATCGCCGTTTGCCCAGCGCATCGCCAAACAGCGCGGCAAACTTGATCTGCCGCTGTTTCCGACCACCACCATTGGATCGTTTCCGCAAACGGCGGCGATTCGTCTGGCGCGCCAGGCCTACAAGCAAGGCAAGCTCAGCGCGGCCGATTACACCGATGCGATGCACACGGAGATTCGCCACGCGGTGGAAATTCAAGAACGCCTCGGCCTGGATGTGCTGGTGCACGGTGAGGCAGAGCGCAACGACATGGTCGAATACTTCGCCGAACAGCTCGACGGCTATGCCTTCACCCGCTTTGGCTGGGTGCAGAGCTACGGTTCGCGCTGCGTCAAGCCAGCGGTGATCTTCGGTGACCTGAGCCGCCCGCAAGCGATGACGGTCGAGTGGATCTGCTACGCCCAGGGCCTCACCGACAAGGTCATGAAAGGCATGCTGACCGGCCCGGTGACCATGCTGATGTGGTCCTTCGCCCGCGAAGACGTCAGCCGCGAGGTGCAGGCTCGACAGCTGGCGCTGGCCATTCGTGACGAAGTGAATGATCTGGAAGCGGCAGGAATCAAAATCGTGCAGATCGACGAAGCGGCGTTCCGTGAAGGCTTGCCGTTACGCCGGGCGCAGTGGCCGGCGTATCTGGAATGGGCAAGCGCAGCGTTCCGCCTGTGCGCCTGCGGCGTGCGCGACGAAACCCAGATCCACACGCACATGTGCTACAGCGAATTCAACGATGTGATCGAGTCGATCGCGGCGATGGACGCCGATGTCATCACCATTGAAACCTCGCGTTCGGACATGGAACTGCTCGAAGCGTTTGAAGCGTTCGCCTACCCGAACGACATCGGCCTCGGCGTGTACGATATTCACTCGCCACGGATTCCCGATGTGTCGGAAATGGTCGGTTTACTGCGCAAAGCTGGGCAGCGTATTCCGGTTGAGCGGCTGTGGGTCAATCCGGATTGCGGGCTGAAAACCCGAGGCTGGCCAGAGACCGAAGCGGCGTTGGTGCACATGGTCAGCGCCGCGCGGCAACTGCGTAAAGAGTGGACCTGACCCTTTATCGCCCTGGAATACATAACCCTGTGGGAGCGAGCCTGCTCGCGAAAGCGGTGTGTCAATCGACACCATGTTGGATGACCTGACGCCTTCGCGAGCAGGCTCGCTCCCACAGAATTCACATTCCCCCGTCACTCACGGCAACACACAAATCCTTTGTGGGAGCGAGCCTGCTCGCGAAAGCGGTGTGTCAGCTACACATGCATCAAGCGACGAAGCGCAATATCGGTGCACCATCGAACGGGTCCGTCAGATAGTGCGCCCTGACCCCGAAAGTCGTCTGTAACCGCTCCGGCGTCAGCACTTGCAGCGGCTCGCCCAATGCCACCAGACGCCCGCGCTCCAGCACTGCCAGGCGATCGCATTTGAGCGCCTGATTGAGGTCGTGCAGAGCAATCAACGTGGTCACCGGCAGTGCGCGCACCACTTGCAGAATGCTCAACTGATGCTGGATATCGAGGTGATTCGCCGGCTCGTCGAGCAGCAGGATCTGCGGGCGCTGCGCCAGTGCGCGGGCGATGTGCACGCGTTGGCGTTCACCGCCGGAGAGGCTGCGCCAGAGGCGGTTGCGCAGGTGCACGGCGTCGACGTCGACCAGCGCTTGCTCGACGATGGCTTCATCGGCCGGCGACCACGGTTGCAGCGCCGACAGCCACGGCGTGCGCCCCAGCGCCACCGCGTCGAACACGCGAATGCCATCGTCGGTATCGGCCTGTTGCTCAACCACCGCGAGCGTCTGCGCGATAGTGCGCCGCGACATCTTGCCCAGCGTCCGACCGTCGAGCTGCACCTGACCTGCGCTCGGTTCGCGCAGCCCGGCGAGCAGTTTCAGCAAAGTGGATTTCCCCGAACCGTTCGGCCCGACAATGCCCAGGGTCTCGCCGCGCTGAACATCGAGACTGACACCATTGAGCAACTCGGCACCGCGCACTTTGAAGCCCACACCCGCACAACTCAGAACCGTGTTCATCGCGCTGATCTCCGTCCCACCAGAATCAGCGCGAATACCGGCGCGCCGACCAGCGCAGTGATCACGCCGACCGGGATCACCTGACCCTTGATCAGGGTGCGCGACAGCACATCGGCGGCAATCAGAAACACCGCACCGCCCAGCGCACTGGCGGGCAACAGACGCGCATGCCCCGTGCCGAGCAACAACCGCGCGGCATGGGGAATCACCAGACCGACAAAGCCGATCGAGCCGACAATCGACACCATCACCGCCGTCACCAGCGCGGCGCAGCCAATCAACAGAATCTGCACACGTCGCACTGGAATGCCGAGAGACGCCGCCGAGTCCGCACCAAAGGTGAACGCATCCAGTGCTCGCCGGTGCCACAGACAAACGACCAATCCCAATACAGCCACAGGTACTGCCAGCCACACCGACGGCCAGCGCACGCCGCCGAGATTGCCGAGCAGCCAGAACATGATGCCGCGCGCTTGTTCGGAGCTGGCCGAGCGGGTGATCAGAAAAGCGGTGAGGGCGTTGAACAGTTGCGAGCCGGCAATCCCGGCCAGAATGATCTGCCCGGTGCCACTGGCCGAGCCGCTGACCCGTGCCAACAAAATCACCAGTACGAACGCGGTCACCGCGCCGGCAAAGGCACCGACCGACAATGAAATCGCCCCGGCGCCGACGCCAAGCAGGGCGACCATCACCGCGCCAGTCGAGGCGCCAGCAGAAATTCCCAGCAGATACGGATCGGCCAACGGATTGCGCAGCAGCGATTGCAGGATCACCCCGCACGTCGCCAGGCCGGCGCCGCAGGCCGCCGCGACCAGCGCGCGGGTCAGGCGATAGTTCCAGACGATGCCTTCGTCGATCGGGTCGAGCACATAACCGGCGCCCCACAGCTTGTTGGCCAGCACCTGCAACACCACGCTCGGCTCGATCGAAGTCTCGCCAATGGCCACGCCGCCAATCAGCGCGACCGACAGCGTCAACAGCACCAGCAGCAAACGGATCAGGCGTCTGCTCATGGCGACAGGTCGTAGCCGTTGATGGCGCTGGCCAGTTGTGCGAGGCCGTCGAAGGTGCGCAGGCTGGCCTGCATGGCCATGGCGTCAAGGATGATGATGCGGTTGTGCTTGACCGCGTCTATGTTGCGCGTCACCGGATCACTGCGCAGGAAGGCGAGTTTCTTCTGATAGTCGTCCGCCGGGAAACGTCGACGATCCATGCGCGCGATCACCAGAAACGTCGGGTTGGCCTTGGCGATGGTTTCCCAGCCGACGGTTGGCCATTCTTCATCCGACTCGACGACGTTGCGCACGCCGAGGGTGCTGAGCATGAAATCGGGAACGCCTTTGTGCCCGGCCACGAACGGCTCGATGTCCATCTCGGCGCTGGAGAACCACACCAGGGCGCTGACGTCTTTGCGCTGCTGCTTTTTCGCAGTGGCGATCGACTGCGCGAGGCTGGCTTTGAGCTGCTCATTGAGCTGCTCGCCACGCGCCTGCACATCGAAAATCGCCGCCAGTTGGCTCACGCTTTTGTAGATGCTGTCGATTCGAAACGGTGCCAGCCGCGTGCCGTCCGAGCCGACGAGGTTGTCCTTGGCTTCGCAATCGGAGGGCAGCAGATAGGTCGGAATCTTCAGTTCATGAAACTGCTCGCGGGTGCCGACCGCGCCTTGCGGGCCGACCATCCATTCCAGCTCGACGGCGACCAGTTCCGGGCGTTTGGCGATCACCGCTTCGAAACTCGGCTCGTTGTCGGCGAGGCGCTCGATCCTGTCGTTCTGCGCTTTGTATGTGCCCAGCACGTCGTTGAACCACAGCGAAGTGCCGACGACTTTGTCGCCCAGACCCAAGGCGTAGAGCATTTCGGTGCCGGCCTGGCCGATGGTCACCGTGCGCGCAGGCGCGTGCTGAAAGGTCAGGCTGCTGCCACAGTTTTCCACGGTCAGCGGATACGCAGTCGGCGTCGCTTGCGCCAGGGCGCAAAGGCTCAAAGCGGTGAGCAGGGTGGCAACGCGGGGCAGCAGCATGGGGCAGTCTCCAGGAGAACCGTACGGGAGCAGGCGGGTACGGTTGGAAACACACCTCGGGCGCGGTCGT
>NZ_JBAWKM010000034.1:27260-34483 GCF_037095675.1 Pseudomonas sp. CCNWLW23
GCAGCATGGGGCAGTCTCCAGGAGAACCGTACGGGAGCAGGCGGGTACGGTTGGAAACACACCTCGGGCGCGGTCGTGGAAACTGCGCAAGGCCGGCACAGGGAAAATGCGCACGGCACGATGTCCTTCCCGGACACCCCGCCGGTTAGTCAGTCACTGTGCCGGCAGGTCTCCTGACTGATGCGTCATCGCCATGCTCCGGCCTTCCCGGGAGTCACCCAGTGGCAGTCAAGGAGCAGGCTCGGCACCTACAGTTGCGGGGGCAGTTCCGATTGATGCTGTGCAAGCATTTCGGATTCCCTATTAATTCCGTGTGGAAACCGGCGGCGGCATGGTAGTCGATTTGCGCGGTGGAGGGGGAGGCGAATCTGCCACAGCGTCGATTTTGCCGTTGGCATTGCAATCGGCCGTATGCACTGATTAATATACGTTCCATATACACATCGTATCGGATTCATATATGGGCATCGTAAAAATTTCAGAGGACATGCACGAGAACCTGCGCATCTCCAGCAACGCCCTCAGCCGCTCGATCAACGCGCAGGCCGAGCACTGGATGCGCATCGGCATGCTCGCCGAGCTGCATCCCAACCTCGACCACAGCGCCATTTGCCGCCTGCTGATCCGCGCCGAACAGAACGGCGGACTGGATCTGCAACAACTGACTCAGGAAGCCGTCAGCGCATGAGAAACCAGATCAAGATCAACACCCCGGCCGACATCGAAAAATCCCGCGCCGCCGGCAAACTCGCCGCTGAGGTGCTGGCGATGCTGGTGCCGCATGTGAAGGCCGGGGTGACCACCGATGAGCTGGACCGGCTGTGCAACGATTACATCGTCAATGTGCAGAAAGCCGTGCCGGCCAACGTCGGTTATCACGGCTTTCCGAAAACCGTCTGCGCGTCGGTCAATGACGTGGTGTGCCACGGGATTCCATCGGGTACGCCATTGAAAGACGGCGACATCGTCAACCTCGACATCGCCGTGATCAAGGATGGCTGGTTCGGTGATACCAGCCGCATGTACGTCGTGGGTGAGGCGACTCCTGAAGCGCAGCACCTGATCAAGACCACTTACGACGCGATGTGCGCGGGCATTCGCGCAGTGAAACCGGGCGCAACGCTGGGCGATATCGGTCACGCGATCCAGAGCCTGGCGGAGGCGGAGGGCTTCAGCGTGGTGCGCGAGTACTGCGGCCATGGCATCGGCAAGGTCTATCACGACGAACCGCAAATCCTGCATTACGGCTTTCCCAATCAAGGGCTGAAGCTCAAGGCCGGGATGATTTTCACCGTGGAACCGATGCTCAATGCCGGCAAACGCCATGTGAAGAACATGCCGGATGGCTGGACGGTGCTGACCAAGGATGGCTCGTTGTCGGCGCAGTGGGAGCATATGGTCGCGGTGACGGAGAGCGGGTTTGAAGTGCTGACGGCTTGGCCGGATGAGATTGAAGGGTACCGGGCCATTGGCTGATACCGTGTGGCCTGCTTGCCCTCACCCTAGCCCTCTCCCAATGGGAGAGGGGACTGACCGAGGTGTTGTTGCGAGATACGCCGACGTGCGATACCGAGTCGAACTTACATTTTGAACAGCATGAAGATCGGCTCCCTTTCCCCCTCGCCCCCCGTGGGGGAGAGGGCTGGGGTGAGGGGGTAGATCCAACTGACTCAGCGCAATCAGTGAGCACCTGCTGCCTTGTTCAGATCGCTCTCGGTCCACTCGGTATAAACACAAGCATCCGCCGTCGCCCAGCGCACCCTTACCGGATCGCCGGCCTTGAGTGGCATGCCCGCTGCCGACAGCGCTTTCACCGTCATCGACGTCCCGCCCGCAGTGACCACGCTGCACGTCTGGCTCTCACCGAGAAACAGCACCTCCACAACATTCGCCGATACCTCATTCCAACCCGCCGCCAGCGGCGTATCCAGCGCCTGCTGCGTGCTCAACGCCAAGGCTTTTTCCGGGCGCACCATCAGCAGCACATCCTGATCAGTGTGCAACCCGGACGTCAGCCGAATCGACAACGACTGACCCTCGAAACTCGCTGCCGCATTGCCTTGCGCCTTGAGCTTGAGGAAGTTCGAATTACCCAGAAACGACGCGACAAAGGCATTCGGCGGATTCTGATAAAGGTCATAACCACTGCCCAGACCGACGATTTTGCCGTGGCTGAAAATCGCGATGCGTTGCGACAGCCGCATGGCTTCTTCCTGGTCGTGGGTCACGTACACGATGGTGATGCCCAGGCGCCGGTGCAGCTGGCGTAGTTCATCCTGCAAGTCCTCGCGCAGCTTCTTGTCCAGCGCGCCCAGCGGTTCATCCATCAGCAGAATGCGCGGCTCGTAAACCAGCGCCCGGGCGATGGCGACACGTTGTTGCTGACCACCAGAGAGTTGCGAAGGGCGGCGATGGGCGAACTGTTCGAGCTGCACCAGTTTGAGCATCGCATCGACGCGCTTTTCGCGCTCGGCCGCAGCCAGTTTGCGAATCGCCAAAGGGAAGGCGATGTTGTCGCGCACCGATAGATGCGGGAACAGCGAGTAGCGCTGGAAGACCATGCCGATGTCACGCTTGTGCGGCGGCACGTTGACCAGCGACTGGCCATTGACGAGGATCTCGCCGCTGCTCGGTGTTTCGAACCCGGCGAGCATCGACAGCGTGGTGCTTTTGCCCGAGCCGCTGGAGCCCAGGAATGTGAGGAATTCGCCGTCCTTGATGTCCAGCGAGATATTGTCGACGGCAGCAAAATCGCCGTAGTGCTTGTTCAGGTTGCGCAGGCTGACCAGGGGTTTGTCGCTCTGCTGGGATGCGTCTTTGATCACGGCACTCATGTCGTACTCCTGGGCGCTCAGGCGCTGATTTCGTTGCGCCGGCGCAGGGCGGCGGCGATCACCATGACCAATACCGACAGGCCGATCAGCAGCGTCGAAGCGACGGCGATCACCGGGGTCAGGTCCTGGCGCAGGGTGGTCCACATTTTCACGGGAAGGGTTTGCAGAGTCGGGCTTGCCATCATCACGCTGAGCACCACTTCGTCCCACGAGACGAGGAAGGCGAAGAGCGCGCCGGCGACCATCCCCGGACGGATCGCCGGGAACGTCACCTTGAACACCGCTTGCAAGCGCGAGGCACCGCAGATTACCGCCGCGTCTTCAATCGACTGATCGAACAGCTTCAGCGAGTTGATGATCGAGATGATGGTGAACGGCAGCGCGACGATCACATGGCTGACGACGAAGGCGAACATGGTCCCGGTATAGCCGAGCTTGAGAAACAGCGCATACACCGCCACGGCAATGATCACCAGCGGCACGATCATCGGCAGGGTGAACAGGCCGTAGAGCATCTCGCGGCCGGGAAAGCGTCCGCGCACCAGCGCAAACGCGGTCGGCAAACCGAGGGCCACGGCGCAGATCGTGGTCAGCACGGCAACCTTGAGGCTGGCGGCAGCGGCGTTCATCCAGTCGGGGTTGGAGAAGAACTGGCCGTACCATTTCAGCGTCCAGCCCGGTGGCGGGAACACCAGCCACTGCGAGGAGCCGAACGACAGCAGCACGATGAACACGATCGGCAACAGCAGAAACAGACCAATCAGCCCGGTAGTGGCGTAGAGGCCGAAACGCATGCGCCGGCTCATGGCATTGGGGGTCAGGAGCATGTCGGCTTACCTCGCATTACTGGCGCCAACCGGGGATTCCGGTTGAAGCTTCAGGTAGAAGTAGAACAGCACCAGGGTGATTGCGATCAGCAACGCGGCGCCGGCACTGGCCAGGCCCCAGTTGAGGAACGATTGCACCTGCTGAATGATGAACTCCGGCAGCATCATGTTCTGCGCCCCGCCCAGCAAAGCGGGGGTGACGTAGTAACCGAGCGACATCACGAACACCATCAAACCGCCGGACGCCAGACCCGGCCGGCACAGCGGCAGGAACACCCGGAAGAAGTTGGTCCACGGACTGGCACCGCAGATCGAGCCGGCCTGCAGGATCATCGGGTCGATGGCCTGCATGGTTGCTTGTAACGGCAGCACGATGAACGGGATCATGATGTAGCTCATGCCGATCACCACGCCCGTGAGGTTGTGCACCATCTCCAGCGGTTGATCGATGATGCCCATCGCCATCAGCGCCTTGTTGATCACCCCCGAGGCTTGCAGCAACACCAGCCACGAATAGGTGCGGGCGAGCAGGCTGGTCCACATCGACAGCAGCACGATGTTGAGGATCCAGCGCCCCCAGCCGCGCGGCACCAGGGTGATCGCCCAGGCCAGCGGAAAGCCCAGCAGCAGGCTGAACAGCGTCACCAGCCCGGCCACCGAAAAGGTGTTGAGCAGCACCCGCGCATAGGCCGAGTTGGCGAACAGTTGTTCGTAGTTGCCCAGGCCAGGCACAGGTTCCAGCACACCGCGCAACAGCAGGCCAATCAACGGCGCCAGAAAGAACAGGCCGAGGAACAGCAGCGCCGGGACGAGGTTGCCGGCGCCGCGCCAGCGTTGCTTGAAAGCCGAACCGGTAGCGCCAGCGGCGCTCCCGGTGGCAGTGGAGGGACGAGGCGCAGTGGCCGCGATTTTCATTTGACCAGCCATTCGTTCCACCGTGTCGCGATAGCCGGACCGTTCTTGGCCCAGTAAGCGAAATCAAGGGTGATCTGATCCTTGGCGTAAGCCGTCGGCAGGTTGGGGGCCAGCGTCGAATCCAGACGCTCCACACTGTCGAGGTTGACCGGCGCGTAGGCGGTCAGGTTGGAGAAGTCGGCCTGGCCTTTGGCGCTGCTGGCATTGGCGAGGAACTTCATCGCCGCATCTTTGTTTTTCGAGCCTTTGGGAATGACCAGAATGTCGGCCATGACCAGGTTCTGCTTCCAGCTCACGCCGACCGGTGCGCCGTCTTCCTGCAAGGCGTGCACACGGCCATTCCAGAACTGGCCCATGCTCGCTTCGCCGGACGCCAGCAGTTGCTGCGACTGCGCGCCGCCGCCCCACCAGACGATGTCTTTCTTGATGGTGTCGAGTTTCTTGAAGGCGCGATCCAGATCCAGCGGGTAGAGCTTGTCAGCCGCAACGCCGTCGGCCAGCAGCGCCAGTTCGAGCACGCCGGGGCTTGGCCATTTGTACAGGGCGCGTTTGCCGGGGTAGGTCTTGGTATCGAACAGCGCGCTCCAGTCCTGCGGCTTGTTGGCGCCGAGCTTGCCCTCGTTGTAGCCGAGGACGAAGGAGAAGAAGAACGAGCCGACGCCGTGATCGCTGACGAAGCGCGGGTCGATCTTGTCGCGCTGGATCACTTTGAAGTCGAGGGGTTCGAGCAGGCCTTCGGCAGCGGCGCGCAGAGCGAAGTCGGCTTCGACATCGACCACGTCCCACTGCACGTTGCCGCTTTCGACCATGGCCTTGAGTTTGCCGTAGTCGGTGGGGCCGTCCTGGACGACGGTGATGCCGCTGGCCTTGCTGAACGGATCGGCCCAGGCCTGTTTCTGCGCATCCTGGGTGCTACCGCCCCAGCTGACAAAATTCACGCTTTCGGCAGCCATTGCAGCTTGGCCGGTAACGCTGAGCAGTCCCGCGAAAAAGATCGCGGTTGCAGCTTTGTTCAACACCATGTTCACGCCCTCATTGTTGTGTTTTTGAGCGGGCCTTGCGTTGTTGCCCGCCTGTCGGGAGCAGTAGCTGGACGCTTCGTTGGAACGTCCGGTCTATGGAATATCATATTATGGTATTCCAAACTTTGTGCAAGCACTTTGCCTTACCGGTTATCTGGCGGATCTGTCTTTCCGGTCTTCATCCAAATGTGTAGCGAATGAAACTGTGGCGAGGGGATTTATCCCCGTTGGGCTGCGGAGCAGCCCTGAAAGCGGGACATGCGATATTTCTGGCGGATCGCGTTGGCAGGAATCGGGGCCGCTTCGCAGCCCGACGGGGATAAATCCCCTCGCCACAGGGGAGTATCGATAACAGGGTTATTCGGTGAACGGAATGCTCTCAACCACCTCAAGGTCATACCCGGTCAACCCCGCGTACTTCAGCGGCGGGCCGAGGTGACGCAACTTGCCCACTCCCAGATTCTGCAGAATCTGCGCCCCAGTCCCGACTTCGGAATAAATCCGCGATTGCGAACGGCTGAACTGCCGAGGCGGCTGGGTCAGCTGCGGCACGCGCTCGAGCAACGCCTGCGACGATTCATGATTGGCCAGCACCACCACAACCCCATGACCTTCCGCCGCGACCCGTTGCAGCGCCGCCCACAGCGTCCAGTTCGTCGGCCCGCTGTACTCGGCGCCGACCAGATCGCGCAGCGGATCGATCACATGCACGCGCACCAGTGTCGGCTCCTCGCGGCGCAGATCGCCCATGACCATCGCCATGTGCACGCCGCCTTCGATGCGATCCTCGAAGGTGATCAAACGGAACGTGCCATGCACCGTCGGCAGCTCACGTTCGCCGATGCGTTCGATAGTGTGCTCGGTGCTCAGGCGGTAGTGGATCAGGTCGGCAATCGTGCCGATCTTGATCCCATGCTTGCGCGCGAACTGCTCCAGATCCGGGCGGCGCGCCATGGTGCCGTCGTCGTTCATCACTTCGACGATCACCGAGGCCGGGGTGAAACCGGCCAGACGCGCCAGATCGCAACCGGCCTCGGTGTGCCCGGCGCGAGTCAGCACGCCACCTTCCTTGGCGCGCAGCGGGAAGATGTGGCCGGGCTGCACCAGGTCTTCGGCGCGGGCATTCGGCGCGACGGCGGCAGCAACGGTGCAGGCCCGGTCCGCGGCAGAAATGCCGGTAGTCACGCCAACCGCCGCTTCGATCGACACGGTAAATGCAGTGCTGAATACACTGCCATTGGCGGGTACCATTTGCTCCAGGCCCAAGCGCTGACAATGTTCGTCGGTCAGGGTCAGGCAGATCAGCCCGCGTGCCTCGCGGGCCATGAAGCTGATAGCCTCCGGTGTGCAACGATCAGCGGCCAGCAGCAGGTCGCCTTCGTTCTCGCGGTCTTCGTCATCGACCAGCAGGACCATTTTGCCGAGGCGATAATCTTCGATGATTTCTTCGATGCTGTTGAAGGCCATGCTGGATTCTCAGGGTTCGTTGGAAATATATTGGTATACCATAATACAAAATCAACAAAGAGGTCACTATGAAGGCGTACTGGATTGCACATGTGGATATAGCCGATGCCGAGCACTACAGCCAATACACCCAGCGCACCCCGCAGGCGATTGCCGCA
>NZ_JBAWKM010000035.1:0-31948 GCF_037095675.1 Pseudomonas sp. CCNWLW23
CAGAAACACATCTTCGTATGTCGCACCAGCGAGCTTAGATCTCATTCATGCTGGTGTGTGGGGAACATACAAGGAGCAATGCCGGGGTCTGCATGACCGCTGGTCACAACGTCTGGCTTCAAGCGCAAATTAGGCTTTGCTGAAAGGGATAAGCGCGGGCGTCCGTAGGTTTTTGCGACCACAGCGACGCCCCTTCGCACCACCGTGAGCCTGAGGAAATCCGCCGATGCTGACCCTGAATATCAATGGCAAGGATCAGGAGCTCGATGTCCCCGCCGACATGCCGCTGCTCTGGGTTCTGCGCGATGTCGCGCACCTGACCGGGACCAAATTCGGTTGCGGCATGGCCCAGTGCGGTGCCTGCACCGTGCACGTCGACGGCGCGCCATTACGTTCCTGTATCACTCCGGCGACTGCCGTCGCCCACGGGCAGAAAATCCTGACCATCGAGGGCTTGTCCAGCGATGGCTCGCACCCGGTGCAGCAAGCCTGGGCCGAGCTGGACGTGGTGCAGTGCGGTTACTGCCAGTCCGGGCAGATCATGTCCGCCGCCGCGTTGCTGGCGAAGATTCCCAAGCCCACCGACAGCGATATCGATCAGGCGCTCTCCGGCAATATCTGCCGCTGCGGCACCTATCCGCGCATTCGCGCAGCGGTCAAACGCGCCGCCGAAATCGGCTGAGTCATTCTCTGGGAGAGGAACGATGAACAGTCCCGTATCGCGTCGCGGGTTTCTCAAGGGCAGCGCCGTGCTGGGCGGCGGCTTGATGGTGGCGTTCGTGGTGCCCGGGGCCAATCGCTTTGCCCGGGCGGCAGAAAATCAGAACAAGACCTTCGCGCCCAACGCGTTCCTGCGCATCGCGGCGGACAACAGCGTCACCGTGCTGCTCGGCCATTCGGAAATGGGCCAGGGCATCTGGACCGGCCTGACCATGCTGATCGCCGAAGAACTGGACGCCGACTGGTCGAAAATCCGCGTTGAGCACTCGCCAGCCTCGGCGGCCGATTACGGCTTGCCGGCGTTTGGCGGCATGCAGATCACCGGCGGCTCGACGTCGACCTGGATGGAATTCGACCGCTACCGACTGGCCGGGGCGACGGCGCGGCAGATGCTCGTGGAAGCCGCAGCGAAACGCTTCGACGTCGCGCCATCGACGATTCGCACGGAGTCCGGCGTGGTCATCGCCGGGGACCAACGCGCGACCTACGGCGAACTGGCCGATGCCGCCGGGCAACTGCCGGTGCCGGATCCGAAAACCATTACCTTCAAGGAAGCCAAGGACTGGAAAGTCATCGGCAAACCGACCAAGCGCCTCGACACCCCGGAAAAGATCACCGGCCGCGCCAGATTCGGCATGGACGTGCAGTTCGAGGGCCTGATGACCGCGATGGTCGCCCGCGCCCCGGTGTTCGGTGCCACGGTGAAATCCTTCGAAGGCGCCGCAGCGCTGGCCATTCCCGGCGTGCACAAAGTGCTGCAGGTGCCCAGCGGAGTAGCGGTGGTGGCCGAGCATTTCTGGGCAGCGAAACTGGGGCGTGATGCGCTCAAGGTTGACTGGGATCTCGGGGCGCTGGCCGACATGAGCAGTGAAAAACTGCTGGAGAGTTTCCGCAAGCTGGCGGCGACGCCGGGCACCTCTGCCTCTCAGGCCGGGGACGCCAAGGCCAATTTCGGCAAAGCCGCGAAGAAAATCGAGGTCGAATACAGCGTGCCGTATCTGGCCCACGCGCCGATGGAACCGCTCAACTGCACGGTGAAAATAAGCGCCGGCAAATGCGAGATCTGGACTGGTACGCAATTTCAGACGCTGGACCAAATGGTCGCCAGCAAGATCACCGGGCTCAAGCCCGAACAGGTCGAAATTCACACGGAATTTCTCGGCGGTGGCTTCGGTCGCCGTGCCAATCCGACTTCGGATTTCGTCGCCGAAGCCGTGCAAGTGGCGAAAGCAGCGGGCTTGCCGGTGAAAACTGTGTGGGCGCGCGAGGATGACATTCGCGGCGGCTACTACCGCTCGATGTATCTGCACAAGGCGCAGGTCGGCCTGGGCGCCGATGGTTTGCCGATGAGCTGGCAGCATGTGCTGGTCGGCCAGTCGATCATGGCCGGGACGATGCTTGAGGCGACGATGGTCAAGAACGGCATCGATGCCACCTCGGTCGAGGGCGTGGCTGACAGTCCGTACATCAAGGATCTGCCTCATCATCAGGTCGATCTGCACTCGCCGCAGACCGGCATCAATGTGTTGTGGCTGCGTTCGGTGGGCCATACCCACACGGGTTTCGTCATGGAATCGCTGATCGATGAACTGGCGACGGCGGCGGGCAAGGATCCGGTGGAGTACCGGCGAACGTTGCTCAAGGCGCACCCGCGCCACCTTGGCGTGCTCAATCTGGCGGTGGAGAAGGCCAACTGGGGCGCGCCGTTGCCGGACGGGCATGCTCTGGGCGTGGCGGTACACGAGTCGTTCGGCAGCTACGTGGCGCAAGTGGCGGAGGTGTCTCAGGACAATTTGGCGATCCGCGTGCATCGGGTGGTCTGCGCGGTGGACTGCGGCATTGCAGTGAATCCGCAGAGCATCGCCGCGCAGATGGAATCGTGCATCACCTTCGGTCTCGGCATGGCCTTGCACAGCAAACTCACCGTCAAGGACGGCGGCGTCGTGCAGTCCAACTATCACGATTATCAGGTGTTGCGGCTCAACGAAATGCCGGTGGTGGAAGTGCATATCGTCCCCAGCAGCGAGAAACCCGGCGGCATCGGTGAGCCCGGTGTGCCACCGACCGCGCCGGCCGTGGCCAACGCCGTGTTCGCCTTGACCGGGCAACGCCTGCGCGAACTGCCACTGCAACTGTCGGGGGTGTGAGATGAAACGACATCTTGTGTTGGGCACCGTCGTTTTGCTCGGTCTCGGTGGCTACGCCTCGGACCTGTTTGCCGAAGATCAGGAAGCTCTGAAAGCCTTTGGCACGGTGCAGAAAGTCTTTCAGAGCCCGCGCTGCCAGAATTGCCACATTCCCGGCGATTCGCCGTTGCAGTTCGACGCCGGCATCCCGCACGCGATGAATGTGGTGCGCGGCATGGATGGCAAGGGCGCCGCCGGTTTGCCCTGCGCGACCTGCCACGCCGAAAGCAACCCGCCGGCCAGTTACGGCCCTCACGCGCCCCCGGGTGCGCCGCACTGGAGCCTACCGCCGGCGGCGCACAAAATGGCCTGGATCGGCCTGCCCTCGGACAAGCTCTGCGCGATGATCAAGGACCGCGCGAGCAATGGCGACCGGGATTTCGCCGCGCTGTTAAAACACGTCAGCGAAGACAAATTGGTGCTCTGGGGCTGGAATCCCGGGGCAGGGCGCGCACCGGTGCCAGTGCCGCACGATATTTTCGTCGCGCAATTCAAACTCTGGGCCGATGCCGGCGGGCCGTGTCCGGTGGCGCAAATGTGAAGCCTCGGCGATTTAGCGCTACGCTCAACGCATGACTGTCTACGGAGTGTGCGCATGCTGGTGCCCGGAAAGCCTGCCAATGAAGCTGCACGTATCGACGCGCTGCATGGCCTCAATCTCGACTCGGCCCCTGAAGAGCGCTTCGATCGCCTGACGCGCCTGGCCAAGCGCCTGTTCAACGTGCCGATCGCCCTGGTCACGCTGGTCGACACGGATCGCCAGTGGTTCAAGTCCTGTGTGGGCCTGGATGTCAGCGAGACGTCCCGCGATGTCTCGTTCTGCGGCCATGCGATTTTGCAGAACGAGCTGATGCTGGTCCCCGATGCGCTGGAAGATCTGCGCTTCCATGACAATCCGCTGGTCACCGGCGCGCCGAATATTCGCTTTTACGCCGGGTACCCACTGACCGTGCCGGACGGTAACAAAATGGGCACCTTGTGCCTGATTGATACCAAACCTCGCCATCTTGATGACGAAGAGCGCGCGCTGCTGCGTGACCTCGCGGAGATGGCCGAGCAAGAGTTGATGGCGGTGCAGATGGCGAGCATGGATGAGTTGACGCTGCTGTCCAATCGCCGTGGTTTCAAGCAACTGGCCCAGCATGCACTGGATGCCTGCGCGCGCCTGAACCGGCCGGCGACGCTGCTGTTTTTCGACCTCAACGACTTCAAGCAGATCAACGATCTGTACGGCCATGCCGAAGGCGACAGTGCGCTGAAGACCTTCGCCGATGTGCTGCGCATTGCCTTTCGCGAAAGCGATGTGGTCGGACGCCTGGGCGGCGATGAGTTCGTCGCATTGCTGACTGGCTCCAGCCACGTTGAAACCACGCGGATCATGGCGCGGCTCAAGGAAATCCTCGAAGAGCGCAACGCCACGCTGCACCGCGGTTACGCGATTCGCTTCAGCGTCGGCCAGATCGAATACGACCTCACGCGCCACGAAACCGTTGATCGGCTGCTCGCCGATGCGGATGGCGCGATGTATGCGCACAAGCAAGCTCTGAAAGGCTGCTAGCACCGCCACCATCGCTGGCGAGCCAGCTCCCACAGACTCCCTTGAATCCCGTGGGAGCGGGCTTGCCCGCGATGGCGGTGGGTCAGGCAATTTGATGCTGGCTGATCGAATGCCTTCGCGAGCAGGCTCGCTCCCACAGGTTTCGATGGCGCGGAGGATTTTGCAGTTCAGCACCATCTCTGTGGGAGCGAGCCTGCTCGCCAAGGCGTCAGCCGATTCATCGCCGGATTCGCCAGTGCTCAGCGCTTGGGCGGGCTCAGCTTCTGGTAAAACGCCAGCCATTTCTCGTGACTGGCCGCGGCATCCTCGAGTTCGGGCATGCGCAACGCGTCTTGCAAGGCTTTCGCTTCATAAGCATCGAACAGATGCCGGACGGCGGTGCTGGCAATGGCGTTGACTCTGTTGGAGGCGAAGGTATCGGGCACGGCGGTGCGTGCCTGTTGCGCCAGTGGTGCGCCCTCAATATCGAGGCGAGTAATGAACGCCTTGCAGGTGGCGTTCAAGCGAGGCTGCGAGCCGTTTTTATAGGCTTCGGCGTCGACAGGCAGCTTTTTCGCCGCTTCTTTCGCCACCGATGGTTTGAGTAATGCGATGTCGATATCGCGACGCAGCACCACTTCATCTCTGCTGGTGAAAATCTCGAAGACTCTGGTTGGCCGCCCATGCAGCAGTGCCAATATGCCAAACGGCGCCGTGCTGGCCTTGGCAAGTTTGTCCGTGGCTGCCGATACTGGCCGCAGCGCGAGCAATTCCAGCGTGTTGTCTTCGAGGTCGAGCCGTTGCGCCAACGGCAACCGGCAGAACGCCTCCTTGAGAATCGCGACATGCGCGTCCTTCATATGCTTGAGGCGCGCCGCCAGCGCTGCATGAAAAGCGCTTGCCACGTTGTTCAGTCTGGGCAGCGAGGCAATCATCGATGGCAGTTGCAATTGTGCATTGCTCGATTGCCATCCCTGCATGTCACCCGTTAGCTTGCCGGCGATGTGTAATTGGCTCAGGGAATAATGTGGCCCGGTTGTATCAGCGTCCGAGGCTGGAACAAACAGCGCCTTCTCTGTCAGGTGAGGGGAATCAGCGAAGATCTTGCGCAGATCCGCGAGGGCAATAGTGGCGGGGGTGGGTGGCGACGACTGGAAGGCCCGGCGGTAAAAATCGTAAATCAGACGATTGTGGTTGCGAAAGAGCAGATCGGCTTGCTTGAGCGTGGCGGCGTCATAGACCGTGACTTGAAAATCGGCATCGCGCTGGATCAGTCCTCGTGCAACCGCCCAGTCCACTACGACCGAGGCACACGGCTCCTCGCGCAGAAACTTGTAGAAATCAGCCGGCGCCGGGCCTTTCGTCAGCTCGCGCAATTGCTCGTAGGTCATCAAGCGCGCCGCGCCCGGCAGGCGTCTTTCGATATACAGCACGACCTGTTTCAGCCTCACCCAGCGCAGGCAACTCATATAAGGCAGTGATCGAGGAATGCCCCGGATGAGAAACTCCGGCGAGATGCCGGACAATAACAGGTGGGTCGCCAATGTCTTGTTCTTGACCAGTGCGAGTTGGGGTTGCCGGTCGATGAACCGGCGCACTTCGTCATAACTGTCGCCCCAGAAATCACTGCCCTCCAGGCGCTGGGCGACGATTCGGTTTATGTCTTCACCGGCGCTCGGTTCCAGGCTGAGAATCAATGCAGCGAGCAACAGGCGCTCGCGGTTGGTGGCCAGAAGGCGTTTTTTGTGAGACGGCGCTCCGAGGTTCTTCACCAACTGATTGCCCAGCGTCCGTGCGCGCGACGTGATCAGGATACGACTGATCAGGTAGTCGGCTTTTGCCTTGAGGGTATTGAGCGGCAGATCGGTGTCGACCCCTTCACTGAGGTAGTCGATCAGTGGCGGCGAGTCTTCGGGCAAAAAAGCCTGGGTGGTGTCGATGATGCTCTGACGTTGCTGCGCGGTGAACCGCTCGGTCTTCGTCCAGGGTTGACCCAGCAGATACCACTGATTCATGTGCCCGGGACGCATGTGCAGATTGATCTTGTCCCATTTCGCCAGGGAGAGGGCTTGCTCGACAGTTTTTGGCGACGGTAGCTCGTAGAAACGCAACATTTGCCCGAGGGTGACTTTACCGCTCGAGCGCAGGGCGCCGCCGGCTTCGCCTGCCTGAGCTTTAAGCTGGTCGCGATGAAGTTTCAGATCGGAATGCTTTTCCACTTCAGTCGTCAGGTTGACCCAGCCTTTGGCGCTGGCCGTGCCGACATGACCGGACTCGGTCACCAGCAATGGACTGTCGGCGGGCAACCCGTGCTGTTGCAAGATGGCTTGAAAATCCGCATTGGAGCTGAATATCTGCAAGCGCTCCTGGCCCAGCGCCATCTGCACCGAGAGCGTGGAATCCGGATGGGGCTCGCTGAATTCCTCGTAATCGATTCTGGCTTTGGGTGCCTTGTTCCAGCTCAAAACTTCCAGGCGTCGCCCAATATGCCGGACGTCCTCCAGATCGCCGAAGTCTTCGCGATAGCTGCGGATAGGGGTGCCGGTCTGCACGTAGTCACTGACGTAGGGCAGCTCAGGCCAACTGTGCTGTCGCAGGCGTTGCGCAAGCGCTTTGGCTTGTCCCGCATCTTCCGGCAGCGCAAATTCATAGCGACGCAGCAGCTCGCCCAATTTCAGGCGCGGGCCTCTGACAGGAGCGGAAACAGAGGCCGAAGCAAGCGTTACCGGCGTATCGAGAAAGCCTCGTTGCTCGAACGGATCGCTCGCCAGCAACACCGCATCGATCTGATCGGCGATCGCCCTGAAATCCTCCAGTTGCGCGTTGCGTTCCTTCACCACAGCCGACGTGCTGTGGCCGTTCTCATCGATGGCAGCCAGACCGGTTTTCTTCAGTTCGGTGAGGATGACGCGGGCCTGAATCTGGTTTTGCGGTTCCGGATAACCGTAGAACGCCAGCACCACTTGCCGTGGAAAGCGATACAGCGGGTTGGCGGACTTGCCGCCGATATAAGGCAGGCCCAGCCCGGCAGGGTCGATGCGTTGGGAAATCGATTGCAGCATCGGCGCCACCTGCCACCAGCCAGAGTCGTCCTCCAGGGTGAAGGTGCGTACGTCGGAGGTGCCATTCGCTGGTGTGCGCGCTTGCAGAACGTCGCCTTTGATTTGCAAGGTATCCAGGTCGATGTGAAAGCCACTGGCCCAGTCGAGAAACTCAGGGCGTTCGAGGGCGGTCCAGTAAAGCTCCATCCATTCGCGCAGCAGGCATGGACGAGGAACCTCCAGCGTGCGTGCCGGCGTGGCGGCGGTGACCACCGGTACGGCGGTCAATTCTGCGATGAGATTGTGGATCAGCGTCTGTTCATGTACCGGTGTGTCGTTCATCTGCGCCTCCCTGGCGGCTGGTAAGCATCGAGCGCCGAGTATCAAAGGCAGGGCAGGGGCGGTGGCGGTACATATGTAGTGCGGCAACCGTTCTGCAGGCATAAAAAAACCCGCCGGACCCGGCGGGTTTTTCTATTGGCTACAGGAAGATCACTCTTCGATGTTGCCCATCGCGGTGGTGTTGAAGCCGCCGTCGACGTACATGATTTCACCGCTGATGCCCGACGCCAGGTCGGAGCACAGGAAGG
Organism: Pseudomonas sp. CCNWLW23; assembly: GCF_037095675.1. NCBI lineage: Bacteria > Pseudomonadati > Pseudomonadota > Gammaproteobacteria > Pseudomonadales > Pseudomonadaceae > Pseudomonas > Pseudomonas sp. CCNWLW23. Next base: position 8,075 of record NZ_JBAWKM010000035.1, read on the forward strand.
CGCCGGCGTTGCCGACCTCTTCGATGGTGACGTTGCGGCGCAGCGGAGTCTGCGCTTCGTTGGCGGCCAGCATCTTGCGGAAGTTCTTGATGCCGGAAGCGGCCAGGGTGCGGATCGGGCCAGCCGATACGCAGTTGACGCGGGTGCCGTCCGGACCGAGGGAGCCGGCCAGGTAACGGACGCCGGCTTCCAGCGAAGCCTTGGCCATGCCCATCACGTTGTAGTTCGGCATGGTGCGCTCGGCGCCCAGGTACGACAGGGTCAGCAGGCTGCCGTTGCGGCCTTTCATCATTTCGCGGCCGGCTTTGGCCAGGGCCACGAAGCTGTAGGCGCTGATGTCGTGAGCGATGCGGAAACCTTCACGGGTAGTGGCTTCGGTGAAGTCGCCGTCCAGTTGATCGCCCGGGGCGAAGCCGACGGAGTGCACGATGCAGTCCAGGCCGTCCCACTTCTTGCTCAGCTCTTCGAAGACCTTGGCGATTTCTTCATCGCTGGCCACGTCGCACGGGAAGCACAGCTCAGGGCTCGAACCCCAGCCTTGTGCGAATTCTTCGACGCGACCCTTGAGTTTGTCGTTCTGATAAGTGAAGGCAAGCTCAGCGCCCTCGCGATGCATGGCGGCAGCGATGCCGGATGCGATGGACAGCTTGCTGGCGACACCGACGATCAGTACGCGCTTACCGGCGAGAAAACCCATGTGTTGCTCCTCTTTCAGGTTATTGCGCAGTGGCTGGTGCCAGAAAAGCGGCTTCCAGCAACTGCTGTGTATACGGATGTTGGGGGGCGGCAAAGATACTTTGCGCGTCTCCCTGTTCGACCACTTGGCCATGCTTGACCACCATCAGCTGGTGGCTCAGCGCTTTGACGACAGCCAGGTCATGGCTGATGAACAAATACGTCAGGTTGTACTTGGCTTGCAGTGAACGCAACAGCTCCACCACTTGCCGCTGCACCGTGCGGTCGAGCGCCGAAGTCGGCTCGTCCAGCAGGATCAGCGCCGGTTTCAGCACCAAGGCCCGGGCAATGGCGATTCGCTGCCGTTGCCCTCCGGAAAATTCGTGGGGGTAGCGGTGCCGGGTTTCCGGATCCAGACCTACCTCCTTCAATGCCGCAATGATCGCCGCTTCCTGTTCGGCTGCGGTGCCCATCTTATGTATCCGCAGGCCTTCGCCAACGATGTCATTGACGCACATGCGCGGGCTCAGGCTGCCAAACGGGTCCTGAAACACCACCTGCATCTCCCGCCGCAGCGGGCGAACCTCACTCTGCGTCAGGCAGTCTAGCTGCTTGCCTTCAAAGCGGATCGCGCCTTTGCTGCCGATCAGCCGCAAAATCGCCAGACCGAGGGTGGATTTGCCGGAACCGCTTTCGCCGACGATCCCCAGGGTCTGACCCTGAGGCAGGCTGAAATTGATGCCGTCCACTGCCTTGACGTAATCCACCGTGCGTTTGAGCAGGCCTTTCTTGATCGGGAACCAGACTTTGAGGTCCTCGACTTCGAGCAGCGGCGCGCCGATTTCATTGCTTGCCGGGCCGCCGCTGGGCTCCGCGCCGAGCAATTCCCGAGTGTACGGATGCTGCGGCGAACGGAACAGCTCTGCGCACGATGCCTGTTCGACGATGCAACCGCGCTGCATGACACATACGCGATGCGCAATTCTTCGCACCAGGTTCAAATCGTGACTGATCAGTAACAGCGACATGCCCAATCGAGCCTGAAGATCCTTGAGCAAATCGAGGATTTTCAGCTGAACGGTCACGTCCAGCGCGGTGGTCGGTTCGTCGGCAATCAGCAATTCCGGCTCGTTGGCCAGGGCCATGGCGATCATCACCCGCTGCCGCTGGCCGCCGGACAGTTCATGGGGCAGGGCCTTGAGACGCTTGTGCGGCTCGGGGATGCCGACCATCTCCAGCAGCTCCAAAGTGCGCTTGGTCGCGACTTTGCCGCTCAGGCCCTTGTGGATGCCGAGCACTTCGTTGATCTGCTTCTCGATCGAATGCAGCGGATTCAACGAGGTCATCGGCTCCTGAAAGATCATCGCGATGCGGTTGCCACGAATATGGCGGATGGTCTTCTCGCTCAAATCCAGCAGGTTCTGCCCGGCGTAATTGATGCTGCCGGCCGGATGCCGCGCCATGGGGTAGGGCAACAGGCGCAGGATCGAATGCGCCGTGACCGATTTGCCCGAGCCCGATTCACCGACCAGCGCCAGGGTTTCGCCGCGCTTGATGTCGAAGCTCACGCCCTCGACCACGCGGTGGACGCGCTCGCCGAAACCGAATTCGACGGCGAGGTCGCGCACTTCGATCAGATTGTCCTGATTCATTTCACTTCCTCGGGTCGAAGGCATCGCGAGCGGACTCGCCGATAAACACCAGCAGGCTCAACATCAGCGCCAGCACGGCAAACGCGCTCATGCCCAGCCACGGCGCCTGCAAATTGGATTTGCCTTGCGCAACCAGTTCGCCCAGCGACGGACTGCCGGCCGGCAAGCCGAAGCCGAGGAAGTCCAGTGCGGTCAGGGTGCCGATGGCGCCGGTGAGGATGAACGGCATGAAAGTCATGGTCGAGACCATGGCGTTGGGCAGGATATGACGGAACATGATCGCGCCGTTCTGCATGCCCAGCGCGCGGGCGGCGCGCACATATTCCAGATTGCGTCCGCGCAAGAACTCGGCGCGCACCACATCGACCAGGCTCATCCACGAGAACAGCAGCATGATGCCTAGCAGCCACCAGAAATTCGGCTGGACGAAACTGGCAAGGATGATCAATAGATACAGCACCGGCAGCCCCGACCAGATCTCGAGAAAACGTTGCCCGGCGAGATCGACCCAGCCGCCGTAGAACCCCTGTAGCGCTCCGGCAATCACGCCGATGATCGAACTCAGCACGGTCAGCGTCAGCGCAAACAGCACGGAAATGCGGAAGCCATAGATCACCCGCGCCAACACGTCGCGGCCCTGATCGTCGGTGCCCAGCAGGTTGTCCGCCGAGGGGGGCGCCGGGGCCGGGACTTTCAGGTCGTAGTTGATGCTCTGGTAGCTGTAGGGGATCGGCGCCCACAGAATCCACGCGTCCTTGGCCTTGAGCAGTTCGCGGATGTACGGACTCTTGTAGTTGGCTTCCAGCGGGAATTCGCCGCCGAACGCGGTTTCCGGGTAGCGCTTGATCGCCGGGAAATACCAGTTGTTGTCGTAATGCACGACCAGCGGTTTGTCGTTGGCAATCAGCTCGGCACCCAGACTCAGGCCGAACAGGATCAGAAACAGCCACAGCGACCACCAGCCACGCTTGTTGGCCTTGAACAGTTCGAAGCGCCGGCGGTTGAGAGGGGACAGGTTCATCTCAATGCTCTCTGCTTGCAAAGTCGATACGCGGATCGACAAAGGTGTAGGTCAGGTCGCCGATCAGTTTCACCACCAGCCCGAGCAGGGTGAAGATGAACAGCGTGCCGAACACCACCGGGTAATCGCGGTTGATCGCCGCTTCGAAACTCATCAGGCCGAGGCCGTCGAGGGAGAAAATCACTTCCACCAGCAGGGATCCGGTGAAGAAGATACCGATGAATGCCGACGGAAAACCGGCAATCACCAGCAGCATGGCGTTGCGGAACACGTGGCCGTAAAGCACGCGATGGCGGGTCAGGCCCTTGGCTTTGGCGGTGACCACGTACTGTTTGTTGATCTCGTCGAGAAAACTGTTTTTTGTCAGCAGAGTCATGGTCGCGAAGTTGCCGATCACCAGCGCGGTGACCGGCAATGCCAGGTGCCAGAAGTAATCGAGGATCTTGCCGCCCAGGCTCAGCTCATCGAAGTTGTTCGAAGTCAGCCCGCGCAGGGGGAACCAGTCCAGATAACTGCCGCCGGCAAATACCACGATCAGCAGGATCGCAAACAGAAACGCCGGGATCGCATAGCCGACGATGATCGCCGAACTGGTCCAGACATCGAAGTGGCTGCCGTGCCGCGTGGCCTTGGCGATGCCCAGCGGGATCGACACCAGATACATGATCAGCGTGCTCCACAGCCCCAGCGAGATCGACACCGGCATCTTTTCCTTGATCAGGTCGATGACCTTGGCGTCGCGGAAGAAACTGTCGCCGAAATCCAGCTGCGCGTAGTTCTTGACCATGATCCACAGACGTTCCGGGGCCGATTTGTCGAACCCGTACATGTGCTCGATTTCCTTGATCAGCGCCGGGTCCAGACCCTGCGCACCACGGTAGGACGAACCGGCCACCGCGACCTCGGCACCGCCGCCGGCAATCCGGCTGGTGGCGCCTTCGAAACCTTCGAGCTTGGCGATCATCTGCTCGACCGGCCCGCCGGGCGCGGCCTGAATGATCACGAAGTTGATCAGCAGGATGCCGAACAGGGTCGGGATGATCAGCAGCAGTCGCCGAAAGATATACGCCAGCATCTGATTACTCCGTGCCCGCAGGGTCGGCTTGCAATTGGGTTTCGACTTCTACGGCAGGCTTGGCGTCAGGCTTGACCCACCAGGTATTGATGCCGATGTCGTACTTGGGCGAGGTTTTCGGGTGGCCTATATGATTCCAGTAGGCCACGCGCCAGCTCTTGATGTGCCAGTTGGGCACCACGTAGTAGCCCCATTGCAGTACGCGATCCAGCGCGCGGGCGTGGGCTACCAGACTTTTGCGCGAGTCGGCGTTGATCAGGCTTTCCACCAGTTGGTCAACGGTCGGATCCTTCAGACCCATGCTGTTGCGGCTGCTCGGCTTGTCGGCGGCGGCGCTCATCCAGTATTCGCGCTGCTCGTTGCCCGGCGAGTTGGATTGCGGAAAGCTGCCGACCATCATGTCGAAATCCCGCGAGCGCACGCGGTTGATGTACTGCGAGACGTCGACGCGGCGGATCACCAGATCGATGCCGAGGTCGCTGAGGTTGCGCTTGAACGGCAGCAGCACGCGTTCGAATTCGGTCTGGGCGAGGAGGAATTCGATCACCACCGGTTTGCCGGTGGCGTCGACCATTTTGTCATCGACGATTTTCCAGCCGGCCTCTTGCAGCAGTTGATAGGCCTCACGCTGCTGGGTGCGGATCATGCCGCTGGCGTCTGTCTTGGGATTTTCGAAGGCTTCGCTGAATACCTGAGCCGGCAGTTTGCTGCGGAACGGTTCGAGGATCGTCCGTTGCTCGGCGTCGGGCAGGCCGGTGGCGGCCATTTCCGAGTTTTCGAAGTAACTGCGGGTGCGCACGTAGGCGCCGTTGAACAATTGCTTGTTGGTCCATTCGAAATCGAACAGCAGCCCGAGAGCCTGACGCACGCGCACATCCTGGAACACCGGGCGGCGCAGGTTGAACACGAAGCCTTGCATGCCGGTCGGGTTGCTGTTGGGGATCAGTTCCTTGATCAGACGGCCCTCGGTGACCGCCGGAACGTTATAGGCGCTGGCCCAGTTCTTCGCGGTCATCTCCAGCCAATAATCGAACTGCCCGGCCTTCAGCGCTTCGAGGGCGACGGTGTTGTCGCGGTAGTAGTCGGTGGTCATCGTGTCGAAGTTGTAGAAGCCACGGTTGACCGGCAAGTCCTTGCCCCAGTAATCCTTGACCCGTTCGTAACGTACCGAACGGCCGGCCTTCACTTGGGTGACCTTGTACGGGCCGCTGCCCAGCGGGATTTCCAGATTGCCCTTGTTGAAGTCGCGGCTGGCCCACCAGTGTTTCGGCAGGACCGGCAACTGGCCGAGGATCAGCGGCAGCTCGCGGTTGTTGCTGTGCTTGAACTTGAACAAGACCTTCAGCGGGTCTTCGGCGATGGCTTCGGCGACGTCGTTGTAATAGCCGCGAAACATCGGCGAGCCTTCCTTGGTCAGCGTCTCGAAGCTGAACACTACATCTTCGGCGCGGACCGGGTGGCCGTCGTGAAAGCGTGCTTCCGGGCGCAGGTAGAAACGCACCCAACTGTTGTCATCGGCTTTTTCTATCTTGCTGGCAATCAGGCCGTACTCGGTGAACGGCTCGTCGAGGCTGTGTTTGGTCAGGGTGTCGTAGATCTGGCCGATGTCATCGGCGGGCACGCCTTTGTTGATGAACGGGTTGAGGCTGTCGAAGCCGCCGAACCCGGCCTGACGAAACACGCCGCCCTTGGGCGCATCGGGATTCACATAGTCAAAATGCTTGAAATCGGCCGGGTATTTCGGCGGCTCGTTGTACAGGGTCACGGCGTGTTGCGGGGCGGCCCAGGCCAGCCCGGCGAACAGCAAGCCGCCGGCCTGCACGAGCAGGGTGCGAACAGCGTTCATCGATCTTTCTCCGAAGACTTCAGCCACCATGCGCTCAGGCCCAGGGTGTAAGGCGGCGTGGTGACAAAGGCCAACCGGTTGCGGTAGGCCAGACGGTGATAATTGAGGTACCAGTTGGGAATGCTGTAGTGCTGCCAGAGCAGCACGCGGTCGAGCGCTTTGCCGGCGGCAACCTGCTCGTCGCGGGTGCGGGCGGCGAGCAATTGTTCGAGCAGGTGATCGACCACCGGATTGGCGATGCCCGCGTAATTCTTGCTGCCCTTGACGTTCACCTGGCTGGAGTGGAAGTACTGCCACTGCTCAAGACCGGGGCTCAGGGTCTGGCCGAGGGTCATCGAGATCATGTCGAAATCGAATTGGTCGAGGCGCTGTTTGTACTGGGCGCGATCGACGGTACGCAGGCGCGCGTCGATGCCGATGCTGTTGAGGTTTTCGATGTACGGCTGATAGAGCCGCTCCAGGCTCGGATTGACCAGCAGCAGTTCGAAACGCAGCGGCTGGCCGTCTTTGTCTTGCAGGCGCTGGCCGTGGAGCTTCCAACCGGCCTCAGCGAGCAGGGCGAGGGCTTTACGCATGGTCTCGCGCGGGATGCCACGGCCGTCGGTTTTCGGCAGGCTGAACGGCTCGGTGAACAGCCGGGCTGGCAACTGCTCCTTGTAAGGCTTGAGCATCAGCCATTCATGCCCGACCGGCAAACCCGAGGCGCTGAATTCACTGTTGGGATAGTAGCTGGTGGTGCGTTTATAGGCATCGCTGAACAGCGCGCGGTTGGTCCATTCGAAGTCGAACATCAGACCCAACGCTTCGCGCGTCCTGACATCGGCGAAGGTTGCGCGGCGGCTGTTCATGAACAGGCCCTGAGTCTGGGTCGGGATCTGATGCGGGATCTGCACCTTGATCACTTCGCCACGACGTACAGCAGGGAAGTTGTAACCGTTGACCCAGTTCTTCGCCTGATGCTCGATGTAGATGTCGAACTCACCGGCCTTGAACGCTTCGAAGGCGACATCGCTGTCGCGGTAGAACTCGACTTCCATGCGATCGAAATTGTACTTGCCGCGATTGACCGGTAAGTCCTTGCCCCAGTAATCCTTGACCCGCTCGAAAATCAGCTGCCGGCCTGGCGTGACCGACGTGATGCGGTACGGCCCGCTGCCCAACGGCGGTTCGAAGGTGGTGGCTTTGAAGTCGCGGTCTTTCCAGTAATGCTGCGGCAGCACCGGCAACTCGCCCAGGCGCAGGATCAACAGCGGATTGCCCGAGCGCTTGAACACGAAACGAATGCGCTGCTTGTTGAGGATGTCGACCCGCAGCACTTCCTGCAGGGCCGTGCGATACAGCGGATGACCGTCCTTGAGCAGCGTTCGATAGGAGAACGCCACGTCGTAGGAGGTAACAGGCGCGCCGTCGTGAAAGCGCGCTTCGGGGCGCAAATTGAAGACGACCCAGCTGCGATCTTCGCTGTACTCCACCGATTGTGCGATCAACCCGTAACTCGACGCGGGTTCGTCGCCGGACGGCGAATACTGCCCGGTGCCAACCATCAGCGGCTCGTTGAGCTCGTTGATGCCGTACTGGAGAAAATTGGCGGTGGTGACCGGGCTGGTGCCCTTGAAAGTGTACGGATTGACCGTATCGAAGGTGCCGAACGCCATCACCCGCAACGTACCGCCCTTGGGCGCTTGCGGGTTGACCCAGTCGAAGTGGGTAAATCTGGCCGGGTACTTGAGCGTGCCGAACTGCGCATAACCGTGACTTTCGGTAATCGTCGCGCTTGCGGGTGAGCTCAAGGCCAGGCTGATCAGGAGCAGGGAGAGGGCACGCTTCAAGTCAGATCCGATCCAGCGGCTTGGGCTTTGTGGGCCGTACAGTAACAGCTTGTCTGGACAGGAAAAAGATGCGGGTTAATGCCGGGTTAATCGTTTGCGCGAAGAGCCCCTCACCCTAACCCTCTCCCGGAGGGAGAGGGGACTGATCGTGGTGTCTGGGCGAATTGCACCGAGGTGCGATACCGAGTCGAACTCAGTTTCTGAAAAGCCCCCGATCGGCTCCCTTTCCCCCTCTCCCCCTTGGGGGCGGTCCGACGTTTCGGGAGGGCTGGGGTGAGGGGGATGGATCTAAAACACACCAAAAACTTCATCCAAAAAAAGCCCCTGAATTCAGGGGCTCTTCTTTCAGTGCGGCTGATAAACCGTAAGCATCTGCCCCGGCTTCAACGCCTTGCCCGCACCCGGGTTCCAGCGCTTGAGATGTTGCATCTCAACGTTGAAGCGCTTCGCCACCACGTACAGAGTGTCGCCACGCTTGACCTTGTACTGGGTCTGCTGCTTGCTCTCGTCCTTGCCTTTGCTCTTGCTGTTGGCCGCGACCACGGTGTTGACCCGGCCGGACTTGCGCGCCGGGGCACGCTTGGTGTTGTCCTGCATGACCAAGGTCTGGCCGACCTTGAGGTTCTTGCCGGTCAGCTTGTTCCAGCGCTGCAGATCCTTGACTTCGACCTTGTTGGCCTTGGCGATGGAGCCGAGGTTGTCGCCACGCTTGACCCGATAAGCACGTTTGAGCTGCGCCACTTCCGACGGATCGGCGCCTTCGAACACCGGTTTCAGCGAGCGCGGGCTAATCAGTTCGTCCGGGCGCATGGTCTGCAGACTCGCGGTCAGCAGTTGCGCCTTGGACGTCGGCACCAGCAGATGCTGCGGGCCGTCGATGGTAGTGCGCTGTTTGAACGCCGGATTGAGCTGGAACAGTTCGTCTTCATCGATGTTCGCCACCGCAGCGACCTTGGACAGGTCCATGCGCTGGTTGATTTCGACGACCTGGAAGTACGGCTCGTTGGCGATTGGATTGAGGTTGACGCCGTAGGCTTCCGGTGCCAGCACCACTTGCGACAGCGCCAGCAACTTCGGCACATAGGCCTGGGTTTCCGCCGGCAGTGGCAGGTTCCAGTAGTCGGTGGGCAGGCCGAGCTTTTCGTTGCGCTCGATCGCGCGGCTGACGGTGCCTTCACCGGCGTTGTAGGCCGCCAGAGCCAGCAGCCAGTCGCCGTTGAACATGTCGTGCAGGCGAGTCAGGTAATCCATCGCTGCGGTGGTCGAAGCGGTGATGTCGCGACGACCGTCGTAGAAACGCGTCTGGCGCAGGTTGAAGTAGCGCCCGGTGGACGGAATGAATTGCCACAGGCCCACCGCATCGGCGCGGGAATAGGCCATCGGGTTGTACGCGCTCTCGATCACCGGCAGCAGGGCCAGTTCCAGCGGCATGTTGCGCTCTTCGAGGCGTTCGACAATGTAATGAATGTAGAGGCTGCCGCGTTCGCCGGCATTCTCGAGAAAAGAGGGATTACTGGCGAACCACAGGCGCTGTTGCTCGATGCGCGGATTGACGCCAAGGCCTTCCTGCAACTGGAAGCCCTGACGCATGCGTTCCCAGATGTCCTGGGGCGCCACGGGAGTGGGCTTCTCGGTCAGCCAGATCGGCTTCTGCTTGGCTCGCGCAGCAATGTTCGGCGTGTGCGTCGCTTCAGTCTGCGGAGCGTGGCTGGAGCAACCCGCCAGCGTGGCGGACACAGCCACCGCGATGGCTTGCGCCAGGCGGGTCAAAGCATCTGAATTGACGGACTTACGTATGGATGACGACATTGGCTGGAAGTAAGTTCCGGGCAAAAATGTCGGGCGATTCTAGAAAGCGCACCCCCTGCGGTCAACCATTGAGAATTTTTGTCCCGGCCGGCGCGCTTGTTAGAACTTGTCTTTCCATGCCCGCAGAGCCGCAAATACCTCGCTCGGCTCCCGGTTTTGAGCGCCTTCCCGTTCGTCCACTTTTTGTGTAACCAATGTTTCAGAAGTGCGTAAAAACGGATTGGTGAGCTTTTCCAGGGCTAAAGTCGACGGCAATGTCATCACGCCGTTCTGCCGTTGCTGGGTGACCTTTTCCAGACGGGCGGCAATGTCCGGGTTGCCCGGCTCGACGGCGGCGGCAAATTTCAGATTGCTCAAGGTGTATTCGTGGGTGCAGTACACCAGCGTATCTTCCGGCAGGGCCGCGAGACGGCTGAGCGAGTGGTACATCTGCTCGGGCGTGCCTTCGAACAACCGGCCGCAACCGGCGGCGAACAGGGTGTCGCCGCAGAACAACAGGCCATGGTGGTAATAGGCGATGTGCCCCAGGGTGTGACCGGGCACCGCATAGACGTCGAAGTCCCAGCCGAGCACGCTGACGCTGTCGTTGTCCTTGAGCGCTATGTCACGCGCCGGAATGCTTTCGCTGGCCGGGCCGTAGACTTTGGCACCGGTCGCGGCTTTCAGGCGCTCGACGCCGCCGACATGGTCATGGTGATGGTGAGTGATCAGAATATCGCTGAGCACCCAGCCCGGATGCGCATCGAGCCACGCCTGCACCGGGGCGGCGTCGCCCGGATCGACCACCGCACAGCGCTGGGTCTGATGATCCTGTAACAACCAGATGTAGTTGTCGGTGAACGCGGGCAGGGCACTGATCTGTATCATCGTCGGAATTCGCCAAGCGGAAAACATTGGCGCATCTTAGTAGTTCCTGGCGCGTTGGAGAATGACATGACCGATAAAGCGTTCGCTCAGGCCGATCCCGACTGGCTGGCATTGATCAGCGCCGCCCGCGAATGGCTGTCGGGGCCGCTCGGGCAATTTCTGCTGGATGAAGAGCGGCGCATGCTCGACGACGAGCTCGGCCGGTTCTTCGGCGGTTATCTTGTGCATTACGGCCCGTCCGCCGAAACCCCGCCGGCCGCGCCGCAGGTGCAGCGTAACGTGCGTCTTGGCGCGCCGTTGCCCGGGGTCGAGATCGTCTGCGAAGAGCAGGCCTGGCCGTTGAGCGAGCACGCCGCCGACGTGGTGGTGATGCAGCATGGCCTGGATTTCTGCCTGTCGCCCCACGGTTTGCTGCGTGAAGCGGCGAGCAGCGTGCGCCCCGGCGGGCATCTGCTGATCATCGGCATCAACCCCTGGAGCACTTGGGGGCTGCGGCATTTCTTCGCCAATGATGCCCTGCGCAAGGCGCGCTGCATCTCGCCGTCGCGGGTCGCCGACTGGCTCAATCTGCTGGGCTTCGCGCTGGAGAAACGCCGCTTCGGGTGCTATCGTCCGCCGCTCGCGTCGCCCAAGTGGCAGCACCGCCTGGCCGGCTGGGAACGCAAGGCCGGTGACTGGCAGCTGTCCGGCGGTGGCTTCTATCTGCTGGTGGCGCGCAAGATCGTGGTGGGGCTGCGGCCATTGCGCCAGGAACGCCGCGAGCCGATGGGCAAGCTGATTCCGCTGCCGATGGCCAAGGTCAACCGCCGCCGCATCGAACCGTAAACCCTCTTTTATTTGTGGCCGGGCTTGTCCCGGCCGCGGTCATTGTCGATCCGTGATTGGCAGGACAGGCATTTTTCTGGAAAGACTGGCATGAGCGAAAGCGTGGAAAGCGTCGACACCGTAGAACTGTTCACCGACGGCGCCTGCAAGGGTAATCCCGGCCCCGGCGGCTGGGGCGCGCTGCTGGTGTGCAAGGGCGTCGAAAAGGAACTGTGGGGCGGCGAGGCCAACACCACCAACAACCGCATGGAGCTGCTCGGCGCGATTCGTGGCCTCGAAGCGCTCAAACGCCCATGCGAAGTGCTGCTGGTCACCGACTCGCAATACGTGATGAAAGGCATCAACGAGTGGATGGCCAACTGGAAGAAGCGCGGCTGGAAAACGGCTGCGAAAGAGCCGGTGAAGAATGCCGATCTGTGGAAAGAGCTGGACGAGCAGGTCAACCGCCACAAAGTCACCTGGAAATGGGTGCGCGGGCACATTGGCCATCATGGTAACGAGCGGGCGGACCAACTGGCCAATCGCGGCGTTGACGAAGTGCGTGGTTACAAGCAGAGCTGATTTCGCTTCTAACCGTGGCGTGGCCGTTCGCGAGCAGGCTCGCTCCCACAGGGAAATGTATTCCAGGCCTTGAATTGGAATGCATTCCAATGTGGTAGCGAGCCTGCTCGCGAAGGACCCGCCACGGTCTGACTGAAACACCCCGCCGAGCGTGTTAACATCCGCGCCTTTGCCCGATTGACCCGTTGAGAGCTGAGCACTGATGGCCACCAGATCCGTTGTTCGTTTCTGACTACTTGTCAACTCTGTAATCGGGTGATTAGCGCGTGATTGGGTATGTCTAAAGTATTGATTTTTTGAGACATGCAGCCAATTCTCATGCATCTGATGGATGAGCTTGCAGCCTGAATGAGCCAAAAATGTAAATGATGAGCTCTTTCGGATCTCCATCGTTTACACTTTAAAACGGCACCCAGAAACTATTTCAGGACAGATTTAGGCAGCGCAATAAAGTTTTCCCTTCCTCCGAAGATTCCCATGCACTTACATTTGCAGCATTTGGTCGCGAATGCGGCGGGGTGCAGATTCGACGAGGATGCAGCCGTAAGAGCCTTATTTTGCGTCATGTATCCCGACAGAGTTTCCGATGAAGATTTCGTGCAAGAGTCTTTTCAGTGGTTTTTCGAGATGATCAACCGGATTGGCGGCTTTAGTCCGGCGTTTGAAAAATTAGCCGCGAAAGTAGCCCTCAAGGGAGGGGAGTGACTAAAGAAGGCCTACGCGCTGGCTACCACAACCGAGGTAGCTCAGAAAAGTGATGGCCATTTACTGATCTAAAATCAAGATTATGAATCGCACCGGTTTCGCAGGCATAACTGGCTCGTTATTTTTGTCGGTTCTCTGCAGGGCAAAATGGGCGGAAATATGCCAAGAGTGGTTACTCGCCAGAGTCCGCTTTGGCCGATAGCGGTGGGCCATAAGTGGCAACTATCGGTCAAAAGTAAACGTTCGCGGATGGGCTGCTTCCGGCCATGAGCGGACGCTCGGAAGCGACTCCTATCGGCCAAAAGCGGACGTTTGAGAGCGGAACCTTCCGGCCATTAACTGCCATTCGTGCCCCGCAGCATTGCCATTAGTGGTAAGTCTAAAAACCGCTTTAGGCCGTGGAAGGCTTTCAGATCTCTGACGTACGGATAGGGTGTTGGCTATCCTCGGAGCGGCTACCTATAGCGGCACGTAGATCATTCCAGGGCTTAAGTTCTTTATGTGCGCTGGGGCACTCAGGCGTATGTGCAAAATTGGCAGCGCCATCTGCCTCTGCTTGCACAGCTCTGCATGCCTTGCACACGACCATTCCTTTGTTTAAAGCCCATTTTTCATTCCACGAAACGAGCAATTCGGAGGTTGACATTAAGACACCGGAATATCTGTACAAATATAAAACCCTGTACAACTATTTTGGTTTCTCCTTCTGAAATGTCAATCCGTAATTTGCATTGTCCCATTGACCGATTGCAGGCCTTCTGTGACAGGCAGCGATCGGCCAATAGCGGTCGTCCGTGAGCGGCTGGAATCCGTATCAACAGAGTCGCCGGATAGTTTCACAAGGTACTGTTCGCTTACGAAGGATGCCCAAGTCCACAAGAATGCAAGCTGTGGCGCAAGATTGGGCTCTGGGAGTTCTGAAAATTCAGTTCGTTAATTCCCGCCTTGAAGTTTCTCAATTAGCAATCACGCTCATGTTCCGTCCGCTCGTCTTCGCAGCATAGAGCGCTTTATCGGCAGCGCCGATCAGCGCGTCGGGTGTTTCCCCGTCTACTGGACTAAAGGCGCTCACCCCAATGCTGATCGTCACCATCCCCATGTCGCTATCACCATGTTCAATTGCTGATGCCAGTACAGCCTTGCGGATCTTCTCTGCGACGATGAAAGCGCCGACGTAGTCCGTGCTGGGTAGTACTACCGCGAATTCCTCCCCCCCAAAACGCGCTGCAAGATCACCCGGTCGTCTGATGTTTTCCTGGATAATTCTGGCGACACTGCGTAAGCATTCGTCACCCACCAAGTGGCCGTACCGATCATTGAAGCGCTTGAAGTGGTCGACATCGATCATCAGCAAGGCAAGAGTGGTTCTACCTCGTTTGGCGCGGCCCATCTCAGCTTGGATGAATAGATCAAACTGGCGACGGTTGGCAAGTCCCGTTAACGCATCCTCCAAAGCCAGCAACTCGAGGGTGTGATTGGCCTCAAGGAGCTTGTCCTGTGCCCCAATTAGTTGATTCTGGATGTGCGTTTGCTGCCTCATCAATCGAATAAATCTGTATCCAATCCCCAGCACGAAGCTTATCAGCAACAACACGATCGCTGAGCTCATCAGCGTTTCTTGCCGCCAGCTTGCCAAAACCTCCTCTTCGTTCATGGCGCAGAACACCACGAGAGGGTAATTGTTGACTCGCCGGAAACCGACGACACGCTCTACTCCGTCCACGTACGACCTGACGATGGCGGTTCCCGAATCGCCTTTGGGCAGGAGCTGGGTAAAGAGCGGACCATCAGCAATGCTGGTACCGATGATTGTCTCGTTGAAAGGCCGTCGCACGACGATCTTTGCGTCGGCAGAAATCAGATTGATAACGCCGTTATTGCCGACATCGATGCTGTTGTAGAGCTTGAGAAAGTGGTCAAGATAGAGCGTGGCCAAGGCCACCCCAGCAAAGCTGCCGTCTGGATTGTTGATTCTCCGGGAGACGGGCAAGATCCACTCACCTGTGGAGCGGCTTTTGATCGAAGGGCCTACGTGAGGAGCTCGGTCGGGATGATCGCGGTGGTAGATAAAATATTCGCGGTCGGCGTTGTTTGCATTGGGGGGAAGGATGCCGTTGGAGTCGACTATCCAAGCGCCTTTTTGATCGTAAATGAACAGGCCATGTAGTTGGGCAAGCTCGTTTCGCTGGGTGGTGATCACCCGCTTGAGCTGAGGCAACTGATCAGGTCCCATTCCTTGAGTTTCGAGTCGGTCGACCAAACTGAACAGAACGGTATCTGCTTGTTTTATCGATGCTTGCGCTTGCGACGACAAGGTTTGGGCAAGGTTTGCCATTGCCACTTCTTTGTCGTGCAGCCGGTATTCACGAGAGCTCCAAGCTTCCCATCCGACCAACACCATAAGAGCAAGGCAGACCGAAAAGAGGAAAAAAATGGCTGCGCGAACTTTATCCTGACTTCTCTGCGGATCAGTCGTGATAGATGCGGCCTCTTTTATTTTGGCCAGACCCGATGCGGAAGATTGGTGGGGCATGGAGGGTACTCAGTGATTGTTTGAACGGCCTTTTTCCGTTAGCCGTTTTACTTAAGCCGACATCATTAGAGTCAGCGATAATGATTATACATATTGGGCAGAGACTAGGTCTCAACCAAGAAAACACGGCGCCGATGAAAGGTTGGGACCACTCCCTAATGTTCGCTCGTGTCGCCGGGCGTGCCTGGTACGCTGGTCGCACGCTAAGCAAGTGTATGCAAATGCTGACATGTACTAACGCTCGTATCAATTTTCTGCCGTCTCGACTGCCGGCGCTTAATTTACTGCTCTCCAGCTTGACCGCAATCTGCCGTCATCGCGTTTCTGATGGTTTTCCTGATTCAGAACACGCTGAACCCTGACAGCGACATCTTGCGCTGGAAGCTTGATGAATTGATCGGGCGAAAAGGATGCGCAAAAGCTTTGCTGTCGCTGCATCTTCTGAATATCAAGGGGCTGCTTTAAATGCGCGAGCATTACTGTTAGATGGGAGGAAGGGAAGGAGCCGAAATCTCAACTGCAGCGATAAACCGTGAGCACCCGGTGACGTCCGAATATACGAGGTTACCCACAGTCAGTTCCGTCGGAGGTCTACCGCGCGCTTAACGATTTTATACCGAGGGCAAGAGATGCCTTGCGCACTCACTAGAACATAACCCGCAACTCCCACCTAGTCTCTTTATTAGTTGTTAGTAAGGTCGTAGCGCAACTTAGCGATGAGCTCTGAGAAGGCTCTTGGGTTGACTCTGCGTGATGAGTTTGGATCCCGTAGGCAGCTGCTTGCGGGTGTCCGCTTATGGCCGTCAGCTGCCTGTCATCAGTGGTAGCTATCAGGTAATGCTAGAGATCAGAATGGGGACTAGAATGTGCCGAACGGCTTGCGTTGATCTCGCCAAGCTTGAGCGGACGCTGATCGAGGGCGTGCTTATTTCAACCATTCGCCCGCTACTAACACGATTCCTCTCAGCCATACATGTACAAAAGGTTGTCGATCAGATCTAGTTTCTGCTGCGTATACTGAATATTGTTGAACCGTCTAATGTTCTGAAGCATACCTCTGATTGGAAACTGCCGTAAAGGATTCTGAATAATTTCAATCAAACGGTTGTAATCGAGATCGTTTCCCTTGAGGTATTTTTCAATCAATTCTTCGAGCGCTACGCGCGCCTCTATATCGGCTGGCACTGCTAAGTCTCCGGCAAGACAGTTACCTCATCCTCTTTGATGATAGTGGTAGTTTTGAGATGAGTTATCGCGCATCCTGTGCTCTAGCCAGCACACGCTTTCTTGAAGCGTCCCAGGCTCAGACTTTTTCATCAAGCTAATATGGGACTTTACGTTTGGTACGTCGCTTTTATAGAGTTGCAGCGTATCGAACTTCGATCGCCGGCGGCCATCACTCCAAGCAGGGCGGGGGCAGTACTACGGCCATGAAGCAGGTTGGGTATCCATGTTGCAATTCAGTGGTTGCAGGAAACTCTGAACGATAGGGTAAATGTAGGTAGCCGTTTCGGTCTGTGAGATGATTTCAATCCCTGCGAGTGCTGAGAGGTTACTTTCCATAAGCTAGGAGTTACTTATAAAGTCTCGCAGAAGAATCCAGGGCGCTCAACAATTTTCTGAGCTGAAATAGCGTATTGACCAAGGTTCGCCATATCCAGGTCCCCCCAGTGTTGATCATCAGTTTCCAATATCAGCGATCGGTTTTTTGAGCTGGAAGAAACTGATAATGTCGCGAATCTCTTTCTCGCGTTGCACTTGATCATTTCCATAGATCTCACCGGAATAGATGAAACCCTTATCACCCATGATAACTTTCTTTTGAGAGTCAATAAGGGACGTTTCGAAGCCTTGGTGAAGAAATTTCATCGTTTCCACATCACCCGTCGGTGATGCCGTTGCAATGCTTATTTTGGTCATGTGTTGACGCCAATTCTGGCCCCCTTTTCTTGGCGACGGTGGGAGCGTGCAAGTTTAGGGGAGCCTTTCGTTTCGGCGGCGCATTTTTCTGACCTTGTCTAGACACACTCCCGTTGTCAAGAAAAAACTATCGGGGTTATTTTGCGTGCTGTTTTTTTATAGTTTAATGAAGCTGTCGTGCTCATTATAATGTTTAATGGCTTTTAGTATTTCCTCATTTGTGGCAGACGTTTTCTGCTCCAGCGCATTGAATGTAACATCTTCCAAGAGTTCGTCGGTAAACCAAAACTCAAGATTGTTTTGAGTGATGTAGTCTGGAAAAATTTCTTCGTCGTCATCCGTGATCTCAGAGTATTCAGCAATTACGCAGTCGGTTTCAAGCTTCGCTTGGTCCGATGATCCTTTACCATAAACACAATAGGTAAGCTCTTTTTTCTGTGCCTTTAAGAAATCGATCAGGTCATCTATTTTGATAGATTGATTGTATTTCATATCAGTGCTCCGATTATTCCGTTTTGATTTTCCCTTCGCGCCCCTCTCGGCCTCCACCCCATATATCTCGTCCGCCTTTTCCAGTTGGATGATAAACGGAGTGTTCGCCGCTATGGTCCGCCCGATGAACAAGCTGCAGCACGCCAGGCTTCTCGTTGTGGTGCCAAGTGTAGCCTGTCGGGCTAGAGCCCATGTTCCGTTTTGGATCATCCACCCAAGCTTTCAGATCTGGGTTTCGACTATACATATTTTTTCTAAATGCTGGATCGCCATTGAGCTTGTTTATTAAGTCCTTGTTAGCTCTGTTGAATTGTACTTTATCGCTCTTTAGGTACAGATTTTCAGGGACTTTGTACTCGTGGAATGAGTGGAATTGATGAGCTTTTCGTCCTGCATCAGGAGCGTCGGGTTGGCTTTCATCGACCGCAGGTTTTGTTGTCGCGTTATCGGCGTCGAAGTCTGGCTTACATCCATCCGCACCAGGACAAGTATCCAGCCCCAACGGATCCACCCACCCCGTGGGGTTAGGCACGTACCGATAGTTGTTCAACCCACCCGCAAGCTTGATCGGGTCCGGCGTCAGATATCGCGCTGTGTTTGGATCGTAGTAGCGGTGCCGGTTGTAATGTAACCCCGTCTCGGCGTCGAAGTACTGACCTTGGAAGCGCAGCGGGTTATCTATTTCGCTGACATCCAGCGTTGCGAGATTACCGTAGGCGCGGTATTTCGCCGACCACATGATCTCGCCGCTGTAGTCGGTGAGCTCCTGCGGTGTGCCGAGGTGGTCGAGTTGGTAGTAGAACGGGGCCGCTTTCAGTGGGCCTTCCCCGTCGAGCATTGCCAACGGGCGGAAGGTGCCGGGTTCGTAGATGTAGGTGCGATAACGGCTATCCGCGCTTTCAGCGATCAGGCGTTCGCCTTGCCACAAGAACTCGGTGGTGTTTCCGTCGACGGTTTTCTCGATGCGGCGGCCGAAGGCGTCGTATTTGTAGGATGCGGTGCCGCCGCCTGGGAGGCTGACTCCGATCAGACGATGCTGGCAGTCATAGCGGTATTCAGTGACGAGTTTCTGGTTAGCGCCGCGTCGCTCGCGGATCAGGTTGCCGTATGCGTCGTAGTCGTAATGGCGGTCGCCTTGCATCAGCAGGCGGTTGCCTTTGACGTTGGCCAGGTTGGCAACGGGCATGTCGGTCTGACCGAGCAGATTACCCGCTGGGTCATGGGCGAAGCTTTCGGGCGTTGTGCCACGTACGTTGATCAGACGATCCAGCGGATCGTAGTGGTAGCTGCGATTGCCTTTACGGCTGTCGTCGATGCAAGCGAGGTTACCGTTGGCGTCGTAGTTATAACGACGTTGAAACAGATTTTTTTCTCGCTGACTGACGCTGTGCGCTTGCAGGCGACCTTGTTCGTCGTATTGGTATTGGCTGAGCAGAAGACCTTGCTGGCGTTGCTGTTCACGGCCGGCGCTGAACTGGTGGGAAGTCAGGCGTGTGCCGTTGAGGTCGATGCTGCTCAAATGCCCGCCGGATTGGTGGCGATAATCGAGTGTGCTGCCATCCGGCAGGCGGCAGTGACTGAGCTGTCCGACGCTGTCGTATTCGTAACGTGTGGTGCCCCAGCCTTGGTGCTCGGTGATCAGGCGATCTTGTACGTCGTATTCATAGGCGAGGGGCCAGTGGCCGTCGTCAACGTTTACCAAGCGACCCAAGGCATCGTAGCTGTAATGGATTTCCTCGCCATCAGCGAGGGTTTTGACCAGCAAGCGGCCAGCGGCATCGCGCTGATACTCGGTCACCAGCTCACTGCCGTCGTCACCGAACTCGGTTTTCTTCAACAGTTTGCCGTTGAGATCGTACTCGTAGGCAGTCCGACGACCATCGAAGCCGGTTTCCTGCTGGATCAAGCCGTTGCTGTAGTAATCGAGGTGGTAATGCTCACCGCGTTCGTTTTCGATTTCAGTGAGCAGAAGACGCGCATTGTCGTAGCGATAGTGCAGTTGGCTGCCGTCCGGATTGATTCGACGGCTGACCAGATGGAGATTGTCGGCGTATTCATAGCGCGTGATCCGACCCAGTTCGTCGCGCTCTGCGGTGACGCGACCGTATGGGTTGTAACTGAACGACCGAGTAGCGCCGCCGGGCAGGGTAATTTGTGCCAGCCGATTCGCAGCGTCCCATTCATAGTGAGTAATCGCTCCGGTTTCAGCCTGACGTGTGATCTGCCGACCGAGTGCGTCGTAGCGGTATTTGCGCTGGCCGCCGTCCGGCAGACGCTCCTCAAGCAATTGGCCGAGATTGTTCCACCCCAGTTGGTGACGGCTACCGTCAGGATGGCGGATCTCCAGCAGCCGTCCGTGGCGATCATAGGTGTAATGCGTCGAGTTGCCGTCCGGATCGACTTGTTCAGTGATGTCCCCCTGGTCGTTACGCCAGTAGATCCATTTGGCCGGGCCACGATTAACCACACGGACATAGCCGTGGTAGTACTCGTAGGAGGTCGGCATGTCTTCCGGCGGGATGACCGCGATCAGTCGACCGGCCTCGTTGTACTGGTATTCAGTGACCGCGCCGAGGGGATCCTTTTCGGCGATCAACCTGCCTTGGTCGTCGTAAGCTTTGAGGTGTTCTGCGCCATCCGGATCAACCTTGGCGACGAGTCGAGCCTTGTCATCGTGGGTGTAGACTTCTTCACTGCCATCGGCGTTGGTTACCGTGACACTACCGTTGTCATCCCAAGCGTAATGCGCGTCCATCTGCGAGAAACTGGCCCAGTGATGGATGCAACGCGCGGACTTGCCTTCTTTTTCCCATTCCCAGTAGAAGCTCGCGCCACCGGCAAGTTGCCGCTCGAGAATGACGTTTTGTTCGTTGTAGGTGTAACGCTCAGACTCACCGGCAGCGTTCGTGGCTTTGGTCAGGCGCTGCTGAGCATCGTACGTGTAGGTAACCAGGGTCTGGACCGTGCTCCATGCATCTTCCAGTGTGTCGGCCGGGACAAATTGCTGGTAGTCGATAGCGATGATGTGTTTACGGTCATACCGAACCAGAAGTGCTCGACCGGCCCCGTTGTCCACGCGCTTGATTCGACCATGGATGTCACGGGTGATTTGCAGGCGATTGTCGTAGTTGTCGCTGATGGCGATCAGCGTCGCGCCTTTGCTGTTGAAGCGGAAATGATAGAACTGCTTACGTTCACCAGCCTGTGTGAGAACGAGCTCGGAAGGATCACCGCCAATGAAGATGGCCGCTTCCGAAAGGCTATTGGTGATTGCCGGACGCTGTTCGCTCGGCATCGGAAACGTCGTGACACGGTTTTCGTGGTCAGTCCAGATGACTTCGTCGCCATTGATATCCACGCGCTGGGCGAGGGCATGGCTCCAACCATAACCGAGGCCGCAGTCGATTTCGGCCGCACTGGTGCGATAGAGACGCGTCCATGTAAAGGGCAACAAACCGCCAAGTTCACCGTCGGTAATCGTCAACAGCTCTTCACCCGTCACCATCGAAACCGGGCAACCATTGGTGCAGGTTTTCTTGGCGCAGGTGGCGCTTTTGTCGTCGGGCGTCTTGGATTGATCGGGAGCGTCGTCGACCTTTTCCTTTGGCTGGAGCGAGGTTTGATTCTGTTTTTTGTCTCGTGGAAACGAAGAGGCGTCTTTGACTTCCTGTTTTGGAGTATCTGTAGTTTTCGGCAGCTGGCTTTTTGGCGGCAGCCCCGCTACATGACTTTTGGGCTCAGCCTTCGCCGCGGCAGTCTTTGGTGCTTCAGTAGTAGCTTCATCGATTTTCAGCGCTGCGGTTTTGGCAGGTTTCATCGGCACATTCTTGGCGCTGGCGATGATTGGTTTCGATGCTTGCGCATGGGCGGGCAAGGCGTGTTTGCTACTGAGTGTCATCAGGGTAGAGGCAAGATCGTCCAGATACTTAATCGCTTCGCCCGATTTGACCGTGGTAATGACTTTTGTCCCGGCTCTTACAGCAAGCCCAGCGCCACCTGTCAGGCAGATACCCAGTAGTACGTTGATCAGAAACTCCGAAGCGATCGCCGTCATAACGTCGACGATGACCTGCGGCGGGAGCATGCCGACCCAAGCCACGATCGCCGAGACATAGATGAACATCAGCGGTTCATCGCTGAGGATCAGCAACCCTGAAGCAATGGACTCTTTCGATGCGGCGTAGAGCTTGTCGATTTCGACGTCCGACAGATATTTTTTGAGTTTTGCGTAGTTTTTTTGCGGATGAGCGAGCAGCTCGAACAGGCTTTTGATGTCATCCCACAGACGAAGTAGAGCTTGCTCGAAACCGTCCAGCGCCCGTTTGAGCAAGATGACCGAGCGCCCCGCACGATCTGCCGCCGAGTAGCTCGCCCACTGCGGCTGAAATTTGCTCGACCATTCGCTTTGCAGCCAGCCTTCGAGCTTGCCGATGACGCCTTGATAGGAATCATAGAGTGCTTTGACGTCACTCTGGGATACGTTGGGGAAGAACGTGATGCGATAGGTCTGGCCTTTCTTGGCCCCCTCGATCACTTTGATGCCGCTTGGGCCGATCATAGTTTCGATGACCGGACCGGTAACGTCGTCGTAAAAGGTGCCTTTGGTGACTGGCTCCAGCTTCACCGGAGTATTTCCGATAGGTACAAATCGCGCTGACTCAAACATGTGGATCAGCGTGAAATCACCCACCAGTGGGCAGGTCGCATAGGTTTCAACCGCGCCAGTCTTGGTCTTGCGTTCCGTCACGCGGACTTCATTACCGACCTTGAAGGTCTGGTCGACGTCCAGCGCCCAGCCAGTCCAGAAACCGTCTGCCCATTCCTTGTAATCACTTAGGCAGTTTTTGAAGTCTTTGAGAATCAGGCTCGCGTCAGGTGTTTTGGCGTCCAATACACGCAGGACCAAGGTACCAATTGGGGTATTCATGACGTGACTTCCTTTGTCAGCTGTGCGGCGAGACGCTCTGCCATATCTTCAGTGTTTGGGTTCTGGCGCACGAAGCGCTCAACTTTTCTGCGCAAATTGGCTTCGGGAAATTCGAAGTAAAGCGCCGGGCAATCTTCTGATAGCCACTGCATCAGGTTCTCGACGACGGTGGTGGGGTCTGTTTCCGCGAGTGCTTTCAAGAGATTCTCAGGCACCTCCCACCACGGCCAATCCCGCACCTTCGGCACCACCCGCGTGCCCAATTCCAGCGCCTGCCCATTGATCAGATACCGCTCAAACACCGGCAGCACTTCTCCAGCCTTCTCCCCAAGCCCCCGCAGAATCGGATAAATATGCCGGCCATCCCAAAACCGGAAAAACACTTCGGTGCCATCCGGCATTTTCACCTGCGTCAGGCTGCGCAGATGTTCGAACACTTCGTTCGGTTCTGAACGCGATACCGCCAGCCAGCCCCAGTCCAGCGCATCGGTTTCGGCGATCCAGGGCAGGAAGGCCGAATTCGGTTTGAGCTCGGTGAGGTAGGGCATCACCGGTTGCCAGGTGGAGTAGGGCGTGCCGCCCCAGATCGGCAGGAGTTGGGCGGTGGGTTCGGTGAGGTACAGGGTTTTCAGCGCGTCGGCGTCGCTGGCGGCGCTGATGATCAGGTACAGGCGCTCGCCACTTTGCAGCGGCTGTTGCGCCAGCCATTCTTTGGGGGTGATTCGTTCAGATGGCACAGGCACCTGCCTTGCATTTTTCGCATTCTTCACAGAATGGCGCGTTACGTTTTAGGGTGTTGATCTGCGCCGGGGTCAGGACTTGGCCAGCCTTGTCGGCATCCGCCTGTTTCAACACGCCGGGCATCAACGGCGCGGCGCCGGTGCCGCTGCCCGGGCTACCCCCGGAGTTCATGTTGATCACCGGCCCGCTCAGGGTCACGCCGCCGGCGTCGATCTTGATAAAGCTGCCGCCGCCGACCAGCGTGAGTTCGGCGCCGGCTTCCATCACCACTTTCATGCCGCTGCTCAGGTGGATTTCCTGGCCTGCGTCGATGAATTGGCCGGTGCCGATCTTGATGTGCTGGTTGACGCCGACGGTGAGGTGGTCGTTGGCGCGGGTTTCGACTTTGCGGTCGGC
>NZ_JBAWKM010000036.1:0-31773 GCF_037095675.1 Pseudomonas sp. CCNWLW23
TGCGCGGCGCTACGACGGTTTCAGTCTGGGCTGCTACGCGGTGTGGTCGGGGACGTTGCTGTTGCTGATTTATCTGCCGGGGCTGGCTGACGCCGTGATGCAGGCGCCGCCGCGTGCGCAGTGGGCGGTGCTGATGTTGGGGGTGTTTCCCAGCGCTCTGGCGTATCTGGCCTGGGGTTTCGTGCTCAAGCATGTGGACTTGAGTCGGGCGACGATGACCTTGTATCTGATACCGCCGACGGCCATGGGAATTGCGTCGTGGGGATTGGGGGAACGGCCGACGTTGATGGTGCTGATGGGAGCGGTGGTGGTGTTGATCAGTGTGTTGGCGTTGAATCTGGAGCGTGGGGTTGGCGTCGTTCGAGCAGTTGAGAACAAGGCTTGAATCTGCTGTGAAGCCGATGCCGTCTTCGCGAGCAGGCTCGCTCCCACAGTGGATCTGTGTCGTACATACATCCATTGTGGGAGCGAGCCTGCTCGCGAAGAGGCCGGCCCACTCAATGAATAATCGAGACCTCAGCGCATATCATCCGACAACGGTGTCGGCTCGTCCGCCGGCGGTACATCGTCGTCATCCGGCGGATCCTTCCAGTCATCCGGGCGGTCGGCATCGCTCAGTGGATCGCGCCCCGGGTCCATGCCCGGCGGTGCGTCGTGATCGCTCAGCGTCGGCTCGTCGGTGCCGGATACGGGGCGGGTCTGGTCGGTGGGCGCCATGCCACCGGGAACAAGCGAGTCATCAGCCATGCTGCACCTCACAATACTGGCCCGGATTATCCGGGGCGTATTGTTTGGAAGCGCGGGTGCTGAGGGCGTGCGGTAGATCAGACCAGCGGCATCAGCCTTGGGCGATAAAGCGATCACGACTGTTGGTCAGGTGCAGCCACATCGCGGCGCGGGCGGCATCGGCGTCCTGACGCTTGATCGCATTCAGAATCGCCTCGTGTTCCAGATTGGCCAAGTACCCGAGCTTGCTCAGATCCGCCGCGCCGCGCTCGGCGGCATTCAGGCGATTGCGCGGGATCATCGCACTGCCCAGGTGCTGCATGATCTCGCTGAAACAAGCGTTGCCGGTGGCCTCGGCGATCAGCAGATGAAAACGCCGATCGGCTTCCACGCAACTGTCGTTGTTCGCCAGCAGCCGTTGATAGTCATCCAGCGCCTGACGCATCTGCTGCACCTGCTGCTCACTGCGCCGCTGCGCCGCCAGCGCCGCCGCTTGCGTCTCCAGGCCCATGCGCAATTCGAGAATGCTGCGCACACCGAGCGCCGTATCGACGTTCAGGCGCAGGCCCTGCTCCGCGGCGCGCTCGATCACGAAAGTACCGATACCATGGCGCGTCTCGACCAGCCCCGAGGCCTGCAACTTGGAGATCGCCTCGCGCACCACCGTGCGGCTGACCCCGTGCTCCTGCACGATGGAGTTCTCCGACGGTAGCTTGTCACCGGGCGACAGTTGTCCGAGCAGGATGCTCTGGGTGAGCTTTTCCACCAGGTCATGAGCGAGGTTGTGCGTGCGTTTGCGCGCGGGCGCGTCGAGGTCTTCTTGCATGATCGGTTCCGGTGATCGGGGCTTGCCGATCGTAGCACTGCGGGATGACGGTTGAGATGGATTTTAGCGGTCGACGGGCCATCAACTTGTATGACAACACTCAATTACATCGAATATTTTCGATAGCCAGCCATCACGCATCACCATTCACATATCAAAAATGCGCTCCGCTCGACTGGCTCAACAATCAATAAATACGGGCTTAGATCCTGTTTTCGCATAAGAAACCGAACAATCAGAAGAATTTAATCGCCCCTCCCCACTTGTAGGACAAAAAACCACAGTTGTATGATGTCTATCAACAACGCAGCACTCAGTCCTACCCGCATAAAAATAATCAGTGGGAGAAAACATCAGTGAAAACCTCCGTCTCCGGGATGCAGGACAGCGTCGACCCGACGCTCGCCTCAGCCATCTCCAAAGTCAAACGCCACGTCCTGCCGCTCTTCGTGATCATGTTCATCGTCAATTACATTGACCGGGTGAACATCGGCTTCGTCCGCACCCACATGGAAACCGATCTGGGCATCGGTGCTGCCGCCTATGGCTTCGGCGCCGGGCTGTTCTTTATCGGTTACGCGCTGTTCGAAGTGCCGTCCAACATGCTTCTGCAAAAAGTAGGCGCGCGGATCTGGCTGACCCGCATCATGTTCACCTGGGGCATAGTCGCGGCCTGCATGGCCTTCATCCAGAACGAAACCCACTTCTATATTCTGCGTTTCCTGCTCGGTGTCGCCGAGGCCGGGTTCTTTCCCGGGGTGATTTATTACTTCACCCGTTGGCTGCCAGGCGTTGAGCGCGGCAAGGCGATCGCGATCTTCCTCAGCGGCTCGGCCGTGGCCTCGCTGATCTCCGGTCCGCTGTCCGGCCTGCTCCTGCAGATCAATGGGCTGGGCATGCACGGCTGGCAATGGATGTATTTCATCGAGGGGATGTTCTCGGTGTGCCTGTGCGTGTTTGTCTGGTTCTGGCTGGATGCCAAACCCCACGACGCGAAATGGCTGAGCCGCGCCGAACAGGATGCGTTGGTCAGCGCCATCGACGACGAGCAAAAGGCCCGCGAAGCCGCGACGCCGATCCGGCCGTCGCTGGGCAAACTGCTCAAGGACCGGCAGATCATTCTGTTCTGCCTGATCTACTTCTTCATTCAGCTGACCATTTACGCGGCGACTTTCTGGCTGCCGAGCATCATCAAGAAGATGGGCGAACTCAGCGACGTGCAGGTCGGCCTGTTCAACTCGATTCCATGGTTGCTGTCGATCGTCGGCATGTACGCCTTCGCCTCGCTGTCGGCGAAGTGGAAACATCAACAAGCTTGGGTCGCCACTGCCCTGTTGATCGCGGCAGCGGGGATGTTCATGTCCACCACTGGCGGGCCGATCTTTGCCTTCGTCGCGATCTGCTTTGCGGCGCTGGGTTTCAAATCCGCCTCGTCGCTGTTCTGGCCGATTCCCCAGGCTTATCTGGATGCACGCATCGCGGCGGCAGTGATCGCGCTGATCAACTCGGTGGGCAACCTCGGCGGCTTCGTCGCACCGACCACTTTTGGCCTGCTTGAGCAACACACCGGCTCGATTCAGGGCGGCCTCTATGGTCTGGCCGCGACCTCGATCATCGCCGCAATCATCGTCCTCGCCGCTCGCACCACGCCCAAACCCGCTGCTGAAAAGGCTGTGGCCGACGCCGCGCCGAAACACGCCTGACTACGTCTCGACAAGGAAAACAACAATGACTGTTAATGACAGCGCCAAAGCTCCGATCATCACCGACATGCAGGTCATTCCGGTGGCCGGTCACGACGGCATGCTGCTCAACCTGAGCGGCGCCCACGGGCCGTTTTTCACCCGTAACATCGTCATCCTCAAGGACAACGCCGGCCACACCGGCGTCGGCGAAGTGCCCGGTGGCGAGCGCATTCGCCAGACCCTGGAAGATGCACGCAATCTGGTGGTCGGCAGCCCTATCGGCACCTACCAGAAGATCCTCAACCAGGTGCGCCAGACCTTCGCCGACCGCGATGCCGGCGGCCGCGGCCTGCAAACATTCGACCTGCGCATCACCATTCACGCGGTCACCGGCCTGGAGGCCGCCCTCCTCGACCTGCTCGGCCAGCATCTCGACGTGCCAGTGGCGGCGCTGCTCGGTGAAGGTCAGCAACGCGACGAAGTGAAGATGCTCGGTTATCTGTTCTACGTCGGCGATCAACACGAAACCGATCTGGCCTATCGCAGCGAACCGGACGCCGACAACGACTGGTTCCGTGTGCGCCACGAGAAAGCCATGACCGCCGAAGCAGTCGTGCGTCTGGCCGAGGCGGCGCACGCCAAGTACGGTTTCAAGGATTTCAAACTCAAGGGCGGCGTGCTCAGCGGCGATGCCGAAATCGAAGCGGTCACGGCACTGGCCGAGCGCTTCCCTGAAGCGCGAATCACCCTCGACCCGAACGGCGCCTGGTCGCTGAAAGAGGCGATCCGTCTGTGCCGCGATCAGCACCACGTACTCGCCTACGCCGAAGACCCGTGCGGTGCGGAAAACGGTTATTCCGGGCGCGAAGTCATGGCTGAATTCCGCCGCGCCACCGGGCTGAAAACCGCGACCAACATGATCGCCACCGACTGGCGCGAAATGGGCCACGCGATTCAGTTGCAGTCAGTGGACATCCCGCTGGCCGACCCGCACTTCTGGACCATGCAGGGTTCGGTACGCGTCGCGCAGATGTGCTACGAGTGGGGCCTGACCTGGGGCTCGCATTCCAACAACCACTTCGATATTTCCCTGGCCATGTTCACCCACGTCGCCGCCGCCGCACCCGGGGAGATTACCGCCATCGACACCCACTGGATCTGGCAGGACGGTCAGCGCCTGACCAAGGCACCGCTGCAGATTGTCGATGGTCTCGTGCAGGTGCCGAAAAAACCCGGGCTGGGTGTGGAGCTGGACATGGATCAAGTGGCCAAGGCCCACGAACTGTACAAAGGCATGGGCCTCGGCGCGCGGGATGACAGCGTGGCGATGCAGTTCCTGATTCCGGGGTGGAAATTCGATAACAAGCGGCCGTGTCTGGTGCGGTAATCCAGCAGGCGCCGCTGATTTCAATTGTGGGAGCGAGCCTGCTCGCGAAGGCGTCAGGTCAGTCGATAGTGCTGTCGCTGATACACCGCTTTCGCGAGCAGGCTCGCTCCCACAAGGGGGTTTTGTGTCAGGCAGAAACTTGCAGCAACCAGGTTTTGAACGCTTTCATCGCCACCGTTTCCGCTCGCGACTGCAACCGTGTCAGCCAGTAACTGCCGGTGGTGATCTCGATCGCAAACGGCTGGCAAATCGCATCAGCCGCCAGTTGCCGGGCGAACATCAGCGGCGGCGCCAACGCCACGCCGCCGCCCTGCAATGCGGCTTCCATCATTGCCAGCGACGAATCGAACACGATGCTTTGCGGTGGCGCGGCCTGCGTCGCCAGGCCCGCTGCGTGAAACCACTCCGGCCATTCATCGGTGCGATAGGAGCGCAGCAAGGTCTGCTGCAACAGGTCCGCCGGCGAGTGCAGTTGCCGGGCAATCTCCGGCACGCACAATACCGACAACGGCGCATCGAGCAAGCGTGTCGCCTCGATGCCATGCCAGGCGCCAGCACCGAAACGAATGGCGTAATCCAGTCCTTCCGCCGCCACATCCACCCGGTTGTTATTGGTCGACAGACGTAAATCTATAAGCGGATGTTTCCCCCGAAAGTCCGCCAGCCTCGGCAACAGCCAACCCACAGCAAAAGTGCCCACCGCGCCGACCGTCAACATGTCGCGATACTGCCCACCGGCCAGACGTTCGAGCATCTGCGCAATATGATCGAATGATGTGCTGAGTACCGGCAGCAAGGTTTCGCCTTCACTGGTCAGCATCAGCCCACGGGGCAGGCGTTTGAACAGGGTCAGGCTGAGTTGCGCTTCCAGGCTTTTGACCTGATGGCTCACCGCCGCTTGTGTCACGCACAACTCGACGGCAGCACGGGTAAAACTCAAGTGACGTGCCGAGGCTTCAAATGCGCGCAGAGCGTTGAGCGGCAGTTGCGGTCGAATCATGCGTTGCCCCAAATTTTTCTAATGGCCCATGCGAGTTTTCATCATTTGTCGAGGGCCGGCGAAGTGCCTAAATTGGCCGCGCTGATCGGCCGTCCGATGAAAAATCACCCGCAGTGTAGCGGGATACACCAATCGACACTCATGGAGAGTGATTCAATCATGTGTTCCTTAAAACCGAGCAAGGTCTTTTCCTACAGCGCTTTCGCACTGTTCTTCGGCAGCGTTGCCTGTCATGCCGCAACGCCGACGGATGCGCAATTGCAGGCACTGGTCAGCCAAGCCGTCACCCCGGTGATGCAGCAAAACAACATCCCGGGGCTGACCGTAGCGATCACCCTGAATGGCCAGGCGCATTACTTTAACTACGGGGTCGCCGCTAAAGACACCGCACAAAAGGTCAGCGAAAACACCCTCTTCGAAGTCGGCTCGGTGAGTAAAACCTTCACCGCCACCCTCGCCGGTTACGCCCAGGCCACAGGCAAACTCGACCTGTCGAGCAAGGCCAGCCAACTCTGGCCGGAGCTCAAGGGCAGCGCCTTCGACAACATCAGCGTGCTGCAACTGGGCACCTACAGTGCTGGCGGACTGCCGCTGCAATTTCCCGCTGAGGCGGATTCTTCCGACAGGATGCTCGGCTATTACCAACAATGGAAACCGCAGTTTCCCGCCGGCAGCCATCGCCTGTATTCCAACCCGAGCCTGGGCCTGTTCGGCTACCTGACGGCGAAAAGCCTCGGCCAGCCGTTCGACCAGGCAATGACGCAAACCCTGCTGCCGAAACTCGGCCTTCAGCACACCTTCCTCAGCGTACCGCCAGCGCAGTCGAAGCTTTACGCCCAAGGCTACGACAGCGCCGACCAACCGGTACGCGTCAGCCCCGGCGCCCTCGACGCCGAAGCCTACGGCATCAAAACCAGCGCCGCCGACCTGCTGCGTTACGTCCAGGCACAGCTGAAACCGGCCAGCCTTGCGCCTGATCTGCACCAAGCCATCGCCAACACTCACATCGGTTATTACCGCGTCGGCGACATGACCCAGGGCCTGGGCTGGGAGCGCTACGTCTACCCGATCAGCCTGGAAAAACTGCAAAACGGCAACTCGACCCCCATGGCCATGGAACCGCACAAAGTCGAATGGCTGACTCCACCGCAAGCTGAACCGGCCAATGTGCTATTCAATAAGACCGGTTCTACACGGGGCTTTGGCGCGTATGTGGCGTTCGTGCCGTCGCGGGACATAGGCATTGTGATTCTGGCCAACAAGAACTACCCGAATGCCGAACGGGTGAAGATTGCGCATGAGATTTTCAGTCAGTTGACCGAATAAAGATCAAAAGATCGCAGCCTGCGGCAGCTCCATTGACCGAGTGAAAACCCGATCCTGTAGGAGCCGCCGCAGGCTGCGATCTTTTTCGTTTCAGCGCTTAAAGCTGCGCCTGCAAGCGCCAGCCAATGACATCCATCAAGTCACAGCTATCGCGCAAAGGAATCGCCAGCACCCGGGCGAAATCCTGCAACAGCAATGCATCTTGTCCCTTGCCCTCGTCCAGCGAAAGGCTCTCCATCAACTGCGTCACACAGCGCAAGCGGTAAGCCGCGGTGCCGTGCAACACGTCAATGGGGGCTTCGCTGTCGATCAGCACACAGGGAATTTTGCAGTCAATCCCGGTGATCGGTATGTAGCGCACCATGGTAGAACCTCCCTGTTCAATGTTGAGTCGCCGTTGCGGGTGAATCGAGATTGTCCAGCGCGCGGTTGACCAGCAGTTCTCCGACTATTGCCAATTGCTGGATCGACAACGTCAGGCTGCGCTGCGCACCGCTCAACTCGCAGGCCAGATCTGTGGTCAGTACGTTCAGTGAGGCAAGGGTTTCGCAGGCATGGCTCAGCAGTGTCGCCGTGTCGATGTCGGGGAGAATGGTGAAAACGTGGCTGATGGGATCGGGTTGGCCGGGGTGGCGCAGACGCGGATTATTGGAGTCGAAGGAGCTTGAATCCATGGGGGATTCGGGGGGATTTGGAGTGTGTTTTTTCATGTGTTGATTACCGTTGTGGATTGTAGGAAACACTACCTGTCTCACTTCCACATGAGGGTGGCAGCTGTACGCAGGTGTGGAAGACCAGGCCAATCCACCAATACCCGGCGCACTCGAGAGTGCTCCTGCGCACAGCCGCCAAAACGCGGCGATGTTGACATAAAACCCGTCGACATGCGCTTTTGAGACATTGATGGATGTAACCAAACAACCGGACTTCCACATCCGACCACTGTGTTTTTCAGCGGCCAAAAGAGGTTATCCCTCTGCGTCACAACGCACCAGTTCACCACGACCGCCGCGTCTTGCAGGAAAAATCCACTCGATTTGAAGGGTGTTGGCGTCAGACGTTTCGGCAGGCATATGCTGCAATGAATTTCGATCAGCAGATGACTTGTGGGAGCGAGCCTGCTCGCGAATGCGCTCGATCAGTCACCTTTCAGCGCCTGAAAAACCGCTATCGCGAGCAGGCTCGCTCCCACATTTGAACTGTGTACTTCACAAAAAAATGTGGGAGCTGGTTTGCCAGCCCCCACAGGGATTTTGCTTCATTCAGTCAACGCGCAATCAATCATCCGGCATCTGCGGCGGTTTGCTCGGTTTCGCCGGTTTGCTGCCCTTCGCGCCTTTGGCCGGTTCCGGCTCGGTGGCGGCAGGCGTTTGTGCGGCGGCGGCCGCAGCGGCGGCTTCTTTTTCGGCCATGGGCATGGCGTCGATGGTTTCGAAGATTTTCGCCAGGCTCAATGCCTTGGCTTCATCACCCGAGGCGGAGAGCTTGGTTTCGCCGTCCTTGCCCACCAGGAACACTTTTGGATAAGCGCCGGCACCGAGCTTCAGCGAACGCAGCAGGGCCATGGTGTCCTGCTGGCCCATGTCCTTGCCGTCGAGCTGTCCGGACATGCTGAGGATGGTGTAGACCTTGATGTTGCGGTCGGTGACGCCCTTTTTGTTGGCCGGATCTTCCAGCGACTTCTTCAGGCTCAGCCACACCGGGTCGACAGTGCTTTGCGCAATCACGATCAGCGGGCGGGCGCGGCCCACGTCCCCGGCCAGGGGTGAATCGCTGTCGGCGGCGAACAGGGGGCCAGCGATTGCCAGCAAGAGGGTCAGGGTCAGGGACCTGATGAGCATGCGCATCTCCTTTTGATATCCACGCACTACTGATTGCGCATCGTGGCGGTTGTTCCGGCGGTGTCTGGCAAAAAGGCATTGCCCTGTCAGAAGCTTAGGTCAGGGAGCGCTTTGCGCAACATGACGCAAGCGATCATCGGCACATCCCTACGGCCGCTGCATTGGAAGTGTTTTCTCCAGGCTGAATCAGAACGCCAACTTGTAACCAATCAACACCAGCATCGTCGCCAGGCACGGGCGCAGGACTTCGTCGGAGATGCGTCCGGTCAGGTGGCTGCCGAGCCAGATGCCGGGCAGCGAGCCCATCAGCAGGAAGCCCAGCACGCCCCAATCCATGTTGCCCATGCTTGCGTGGCCGAGGCCGGCGACGAGGGTCAGGGGTACGGCGTGGGCGATTTCGGTGCCGACCAGGCGGCGGGTTGGCAGTAGCGGGTAGAGGATGAACAAGGCAACGGTGCCGAGTGCGCCGGCGCCGATCGAGGTCAGGGCGACCATGGTGCCGAGGATCAGACCGGTGATCACCGTCATGATATTCAGGCGCGAACCGCTCGGGTTGTAGTTGCCACCCGCGCGTTTGTGGGCGAATTCGAGCAAGCGTTTCTTGAAGAAGATTGCCAAGGCGGTGGCGAAGAGGACGAAGCCGAGCGCCTGCTTGATAATGGCGTTCATCGCGTCCGGCGCGGTGTGCAGGGTGCTGAGGAACCACAGGGTCATGGCCACGGCTGGCACGCTGCCGAGGGTCAGCCAGCCGGTGATCGCCCAGTCGATGTTCTTGTTCTTCTTGTGAACGAGGACGCCGCTGGATTTGGTGATCGCAGCGTAAAGCAGGTCCGTACCCACCGCCGTCGCCGGGTTGATGCCGAACCACAGCAGAATCGGCGTCATCAACGAACCACCGCCGACACCGGTCATGCCGACGATAAACCCCACCACCAGCCCGGCAATCACCAGGCCGAAATTTGCCAATTCCATTCAAACGTCCAGAAAACGACAGGAAAATCTGGCCCGCAGCATAGCGATTTTTCTTATAACCACATATATCGATGCGGTCTATCGTTATGCCATATCGAATTCACCGCAGATCCCTGTGGGAGCGAGCCTGCTCGCGAAGGGGGTGTCAGCCGACCGATGAGTTGAATGACACAACGCATTCGCGAGCAGGCTCGCTCCCACAGTGGATCTTTGGGCCACAGCAAACCTGCAAGGCTCACTGCACCGGCAGGAAATTCAAGAACAGCAGACTCTGCGCGTAATTCAGGCCGATCCTGCGATAGCGCTCATCGAGCATCTGCGTGAGCAGATCCAGGCGCGCGACGATTTTGCTGAATTCGGTGGCGAAGCTGAGATTGCTGCCCTCCTCCGAGATTTCGTTGGAGAACAGCAACGGCTGACCTTCCTTGTTTTGTCGTTGCGACAAAATCCACATGGCTTTTTCGATGTTGCGCGCGGCGTTGTGCACGAACGTCGGGTTGATCGCGTCGGTCATGTAGAACTCGGTGCGATTGCCGTGGGCGGTAACCAGCATGCTGCCGATCGCATAGATGAAGGCGCCGACGCGGTCGCCGAGGAATTCCGGACTCATCGCATAGCTCAGCGCCGCCAGGTCCTTGCGCCCGCCCAGCACGGGCAACGGCTGCTGTTGCTCGACAGCGAGACGCACCTGTTTCACGGCGGCGTTGACGGTGAGGAAACCGGATTTGCGCAGTTCTTCCGGGTTGCGCAGGTAAAGCTTGCCCATCAATCGATAGAGACTGTCGAGGTTATCGCGCATCGCCAGGGTGGCCATGCGGTCGACGCTGGTCTGCAAAAACTCCTGCGGCTGCCCTTCTCGTATCTGATTGAAAAATCCATTGCCGTTCTGGTGGCTGCAGCCGCTTAGCAACAGCGACAACAGGCAGGCCAGGAGCAGGCACGGGCGGCGGTGAGCGGCGGTGATCAGGGCAAAAACACTCGGCATGAAGTCTCGGACAGGCACATTCCTGTGCGGCGGGAGTCACCGCATCCTGGCCATGCATAGAGCCGCCGATTGCGAAAAAGTGCAGTGCCTTGGCGGTGAGCCGACCTTCGGCGCTTTTCGCCACATCAATTAGTCGGACTTTATATTTGCCAACAGCGGTAAATCCGCTATAAATCTTCTGCGAAATATTCAATAGCCTGACTAATTGCGTTTTCTCAAAACAACAACAAAAAGGAAGGTCAACCATGCTTCAATCCCGTCACCTGCTCTCCGGCCTCGGACTGTCCCTGATGATCGCTACCCTTTCCGCCAACGCGGCGGGCCTGACCGCTGAACACAAAGCCTTCGGCAAAACCAATGACGGCACGCCTGTCGAACAGTACATCCTGCGCAACAGCCACGGCATGCAAGCCACCGTGATTACCTACGGCGCGACCCTGCAAGCGCTGAAAGTCGCTGACAAACACGGCAAGTTCGACGACGTCGTCTTGGGTTTTGACGATGTGCAGGGCTATCAGAAAGGCACCGCGTACTTCGGCGCGACCATCGGCCGCTTCGGCAACCGCCTGGCCGAAGGTGCTTTCGAACTCGATGGCAAGCGTTATCAAGTGCCGCAGAACGACAAATCCAACGCCCTGCACGGCGGCCCCGAAGGTTTCGACAAGAAAGTCTGGAAGGCCAGGGAAACCAAGGACAAGGATTCGGTGGGCGTAACCCTGACCTACCTGTCGGCCGACGGCGAGATGGGTTTCCCGGGCAATCTGACCACCGAAGTCACCTATCGCCTGACCGACAACAAC
Organism: Pseudomonas sp. CCNWLW23; assembly: GCF_037095675.1. NCBI lineage: Bacteria > Pseudomonadati > Pseudomonadota > Gammaproteobacteria > Pseudomonadales > Pseudomonadaceae > Pseudomonas > Pseudomonas sp. CCNWLW23. Next base: position 11,549 of record NZ_JBAWKM010000036.1, read on the forward strand.
GAGCTGCGCATCGACTACAAGGCCAGCACCGACAAGCCGACCGTGCTCAACCTGACCAACCACAGCTACTTCAACCTGGCCGGCGCCGGCAATGGCGACATTCTCAAGCAAGTCGCCATGATCAACTCCAGCCGTTACACGCCGGTCACCGCGAAACTGATCCCGACCGGGGAGCTGGCGCCTGTGGCCGGTACGCCGATGGACTTCAGCAAACCGACGGCGATCGGCACGCACATCAAGGCTGATCATCCGCAGCTGAAATTCGCCGAGCCGAAACAGGGCGGCTTCGATTTCAACTGGGCACTGGACACCAAGGGCGATGTCAGCAAGCTCGCCACCGAAGTCAGCGACCCGCAATCCGGGCGTGTGCTGCAACTGTTCACCAGCGAGCCGGGCGTGCAGTTCTACACCAGCAACTTCCTCGACGGCACGGTCAAGGGCAAGGGCGGCAAGGTCTATCCACACTGGGGCGCATTCACCCTCGAGACCCAGCACTACCCGGATTCGCCGAACCAGCCGGATTTCCCAAGCACGCGGCTTGATCCGGGGCAGACCTATGCCCACAGCGTGATACTGAAGTTCTCCGCCAAGTAACCTGCCATGCTCCCCTGTGGCGAGGGGATTCATCCCCGTTGGGATGCGAAGCAGCCCCGATCCTGCAACACGCGTTGTATCAGACAGCGTTCTATTGCAGGTTTTTGGGGCTGCTTCGCAGCCCAGCGGGGATAAATCCCCTCGCCACAAATCCCCGCCACAAGATCTCCTGACCACAATTGATCCGGTTTCATCCTTGACTCCCCCTTCCTTCCGGGAACCCTTGCTCTATCCTGCTGCCCACTAAAGATATCGACTCTTTAAGGCAGGAGGTTTGAATGCATACCCTTGAGTTGGCCGGCGTGCAGGTTCCCGTGATTGGTCAGGGCACTTGGCGCATGGGCGAGGATCGTTCGGCGCACAGCCGTGAAGTGGCGGCGCTGCGCACCGGCATCGAGCTGGGCATGAGCCTGATCGACACTGCCGAGATGTACGCCGAGGGCGGTGCCGAAACGGTGGTCGGCGAAGCCATTGCCGGTCTGCGCGATCAAGTCTTTCTGGTCAGCAAGGTCTACCCGCACAACGCCAGCCGCCAGGGCATCCCGCAAGCCTGCGAGCGCAGTTTGCGTCGGCTCGGCACCGACTACATCGATCTGTATCTGCTGCACTGGCGCGGTCAGTATCCGCTGGAGGAAACCGTCGAAGCCTTCGAGCGTCTGCGCGAGGACGGCAAGATCGGCCGTTGGGGCGTGTCGAATTTCGATGTCGACGACCTCGAAGAACTCTCCAGCTCGGCCTGCGCTACCAATCAGGTGTTGTACAACCTTGAGGAGCGCGGCATCGAATTCGATTTGCTGCCGTGGTGCCAGCATCAGCGCCTGCCGTTGATGGCGTACTGTCCGATCGGCCAGGGCGGCGCGATGCTCGCCGAGCCGGTTCTGCAAGACATTGCCAGTCGTTACAACGCCACCCCGGCGCAGATTTCACTGGCGTGGCTCCTGCGCCAGGACGGCGTGATTGCGATTCCCAAAGCTGTGCGCCCCGAGCATGTGCAACTCAATGCCGAGGCGGCCCGGTTGCAACTGGACGCCGGGGATCTGGCGGCGCTGGACAAGGTGTTCCCGGCGCCTCAACGCAAGCAGCGGCTGGCCATGGTCTGAGCTGCCGACTGCGAGGGCTTCGCCATGAGAAGCACAGATCTGCACGACCCGTACAACCTGCAACGTTTTGTCCAGGCACAGGATCCGGTGTTCGAACGGGTCCAGCGTGAACTCGAGACAGGCCGCAAGCGCAGCCACTGGATGTGGTTCGTCTTTCCGCAGTTCGCCGGATTGGGCGGCAGCGAAATGGCCCGCCGCTTCGCCATCGGTTCAGCCGAGGAAGCCCAGGCCTATCTCGCCCACGAGCTGCTCGGGGCGCGGCTGCGCACCTGCACGCAACTGGTGCTGAATGTGCCGCAGCGCTCGATTGCAGAAATGTTTGGCCACCCCGATGACCTGAAATTTCATTCTTCGATGACCCTGTTCGCCCAGTTCAGCGTTGAGGAAAGTCTGTTCCATCAGGCGCTGGAGCGGTACTTCCACGGCATTCTCGATGAATGGACGCTGCAACTGCTCGACTCAAAACAGGCCCAGTTGCCCACCGATCAGGGTTGAGAAGTCGTCGTCGACAAACGGCAGAATCGCATCCGCCACCGGTTGCAGCTGTCGCGTGATGTAGTGGTCGTAGTCGATGGCGGCGCGGCGTACCTCCAGCGGCTCCGGGCCGGCCAGGGTGATGACGTAGCTGATCCAGCCGCCGTTCTGATACTGCCGGGGCCGCCCCTGCTCGGCGTTGTAGTCGTCGGCCAGCCGCGCCGCGCGTACGTGCGGCGGCACGTTGCGTTCATAATCGTCGAGAGTGCGGCGCAGACGTTTGCGGTAGATCAGCCGATCGTCGAACTCGCCGGCGAGGGTCTTACGCACGTAATCGCGCACATAATCCTGATACGGCTTGCGCTGGAAGATCCGCTTATACAGTTCTTGCTGAAACTGCCGGGCCAGCAGCGACCAGTCGGTGCGCACGGTTTCCAGGCCTTTGTAGACCATTTCCTCGCTGCCATCGGCGCGGGTGACGAGTCCGGCGTAGCGCTTCTTGCTGCCCTCCTCGGCGCCGCGAATGGTCGGCATCAGAAAGCGCTTGTAGTGAATCTCGAACTGCAATTCCAGCGCGCTTTCCAGTCCGTATTCCTCACGCACATGCGTGCGCCACCAATCGTTGACGTGTTTGACCAGCGCATGGCCGATCTGCGCTGCTTCATCTTGACCGTGCAGACTGCGCAGCCAGACGAAGGTTGAATCGGTGTCGCCGTAAATGACGGCGTGGCCCTGTTCTTCGATCAACTGGCGAGTGCGCAACATGATTTCGTGGCCGCGCAAGGTGATCGACGAGGCCAGCCGGGTATCGAAAAAACGGCAACCGCTGGAGCCGAGCACGCCGTAGAAGGCGTTCATGATGATCTTCAGCGCTTGGGACAGCGGCGCGTTGTGCTCGCGTTTGGCGGTCTCGCGCCCTTCGGCCACCCGCGCCACGATGGACGGCAGGCAATGGCGGGTGCGCGAGAAGCGTGCGCCACGAAAACCCGCTACCGAGTCAGCGTCGTCCGGGTGTTGCAGGCCCTCGATCAAGCCCACCGGGTCGATCAGAAAGGTGCGAATGATCGACGGGTAGAGGCTTTTGTAATCGAGGACCAACACCGATTCGTAAAGCCCCGGGCGTGAATCCATGACAAACCCGCCGGGGCTGGCCTGGGGTGGATTGGTGCCCAGATTGGGCGCAACGAAGCCCTGGCGGTGCATCAACGGCATGTACAAATGGGTGAACGCGGCAACCGAACCGCCGCTGCGGTCGGCCGGCAGTCCGGTAACGCTGGCGCGTTCGAGCAAAAACGTCAGCAGTTCGGTCTTGGCGAAAATCCGCGTGACCAGCTCGCAGTCCTTGAGGTTGTATTTGGCCAGCGCCGGTTTGTCTTCGGCGAACATGCGATTGATCTCGTCCATGCGCTGGTACGGATTGTTGATCGCCTTGCCTTCGCCGAGCAGCGTCTGCGCGACGTTTTCCAGGCTGAACGAGGGAAAACTCCAGGTCGCCGAACGCAACGACTCGATGCCATCGATGATCAGCCGCCCCGCTGCCGAGGCGAAGTAGTGATTGCGGCTGCCGTGCTCGCGCCACTGCATTTCTTCGCCGCCACGACCGATCTTCAGCGGCACGCCGAGACGCCGTGCGTGTTCATGAAGGATGCGCAAATCGAACTGCACGACGTTCCAGCCAATGATCGCGTCGGGGTCGTGGCGGGCGAACCAGTCGTTGAGCTTCTTCAGAATGAGCGTGCGCGAATCGCAGTACTCGAGGTCGAAATCGACAATGCTCGCGTCGCCGTTCGGCGCGCCGAGCATGTACACCTGGCGCTCGCCACAGCCTTCCAGCGCGATGGAATACAGCTCGCCGTTTTCGGTGGTCTCGATGTCCAGTGAGACCAAGCGCAGCTTCGGCCGGTAATCGGGGTCGGGTTTCAGTTGGGCGTTGATCAGTACGCCGTCAGCATCCGGGGTGCCGCCAAACAGCACCGGCGCGGTGATGAAGCGCTCCATCAGATAGCGTTCCGGCGGGCGGACGTCGGCTTCAAAGACGTCGACGCCGGCGCGGTTGAGCGCGGTTTCGAGGCGCATCAACTGGCCGTGCTGCTGGCAATACAGACCGAGCACCGGACGATGCTGAAAATCCAGCAGCGCCAACGGTCGCAGCTCTACATTCTTTTCATCGTGCAGCAGACGCTCGGCTGCTTCTCGCTGTGCGGCGGGAATAAATGCGACCGACGGCTGATGCGCCAGACGCACACGGCGCGGCCCGGCGTCCGTCGCCAGCCAGAACTCGACTTCGGTGCCGGCCGGCGTATCGCGCCAATGCCGGGTCAGGACGAAGCCCTGCTGTAAATCCACCACTGCGACCTCAACGTTTCAATCAGAACGCCATTCTACGCAGGATCTGTGGCGAGGGGATTTATCCCCGCTGGCCGCGAAGCGGCCCCGCTTTTAATGAAAAGGCCTGCTGCGCAGGCCAACGGGGATGAATCCCCTCGCCACAGATGCTTCATTTACCGATACAAAGATGTTTTTTCCGGCAAATGGCGTTTTTTGCACGCTAACTGCCGCTTTGCCACCTTGCTCTGCGCGGCTGCGTCTACGATGCTTGATGAACAACGACAACACCTGAGTAACCGCCATGAAGACCGTCGCCCAACTGCTCAAGCTCAAAGATCAGAAAAATCAGGAAGTGCACCAGATCAAACCCGATCACATGGTGCTCGAAGCGCTGATGAAGATGGCCGAGAAAAACGTCGGCGCCTTGCTGGTGGTCGAAGACGACAAAGTGGTCGGCATCATCAGCGAGCGTGACTATGCACGCAAACTGGTGCTGCACGGACGCTCTTCGGTCGGTACGCCAGTGCGCGACATCATGGTCAAGGACGTGATCACCGTGGATACCCGACAAACCGTCGACACCTGCCTGGGCATCATGTCGGACAAACGCCTGCGCCACTTGCCGGTGGTCGAGGACGGCCAGTTGATCGGCCTGTTGTCGATCGGCGACCTGGTGAAAGAGGCGATTGCCGAACAGGCCGAGCTGATCAAACAGCTGGAGCAGTACATTCGCGGCGAATGAGCCCACCGCCGTGACCCCTTGTGAGAGCGAGCCTGCTCGCGAATGCGCCAGGTCAGTGATGATCGTTCCCACGCTCTGCGTGGGAATGCAGCCCGGGACGCTCCGCGTCCCTCTAAAGCCGAACGCGGAGCGTCCGTTGAGGCATTCCCACGCAGAGCGTGGAAACGATCGCGCCTGTCAGGCCGGCCAATGCCGCTCAAAGACCGGTGCCAGCACCGGGTGCCGGTCGATCCTTTGCAGCCACGCATAAAAGCCCGGGCGGGTCCGGCGCAGGTGTTCGCGGCTGCCGGCCCAGCGGCTTACCACGGCCGCCAGCACATCCAGCGCGCCGGGCGTTTCGTCATCCAGATACAGCTCCCCGGAAAACTGATCGGCAAACACCTCCCAACTGAAGTGCAGGCGCTGGCGCGTGCCGGCGATCAGGTTTTGCCGTGCGCTCTCGTCGGGCGTGCTCAGCCAGCGCTCGGGGTAATCGATGATGCCAACCGCTGCGTAGCAATTGCTGACGATATAGGCGAGGCCGCGAATCGCCTGATCACGATCGGCTGCCTTGCTCGGCAGCAGGCCGGATTTGGGAAACGTCAGGCCCAGGTGAATCAGGATCGCCGCGCTTTCAGTCATGGCGCTGCCGTCCGGCAGTTGCAGGGTCGGTATCTGTTTCAGCGGATTGAGTTTGCCCAGCGCCTCGTCGGCCTCGGCGCTGGCTTCGGTATCAATGAAGCGATAGGCGATCTGGCACAACTCCAGTGCCGCCTCGATGGCAGCCGCGCCGGAATTCTTGTGCCCGTAGAGCTGGTACATGTCCGTTCCCCCGATAAGGCCTTTGCACAGGGTAGATGGCTGGCTGGCCTGACGTAGAAAATTCTGCAAATGTGTCGTGATTGGCACGTTTTTCCCATGCACTGCCGACTTGCGAAATCAACCTTCGCCAATCAGCGCTGGCGGTGCCCATCCCGCACCAAGAGCATTCATCGAACGCTATCCGCGTTCTTGTAAGGTGCGACAGCGAACCAAAAGTTCGCCTGTCCGAGCTGGCAATAAGGAGTTCACCTGTGAATCTTCAAATGCTCCGCCGTACGACATACCCGACTCACTCGCAAATCCAGCCCCAAGTTCAGCCGAGCCTATTCAGCCTGGCGCGTTTCTCCTTTATTACCTGAAACCCAATGCACACTTTGCGTGCCTGGCGATCAAGCGATCGCCGGGCGCCAAGTGTTATTTATTTTTTAAATACGGCAATTAATAAAAGGCACAACAACAGGATTGTCGAACAATGACTTTCCGTCATTGAAGTTGCACCAAAAGCGCACGCCCGAATGTGATGCAGTTAACCAATATTCCAGAATCAAAATAAGGAACATGTCCTGTGAACCGCTGAATGACTGACCTGCACCAAATCGATTCGCTACGCACCGATAGGTGCTAAGCCTGATCACCGAGCAGCCGCTCTATCCCGCCGATTGGCGTGATACAGCGTTCCCTCTGACTCGCTCTGGAAAAAGCCCTTCTGCGAGGACTTTAGGACCACTTCGCGCCGAATAAACAGTGGGCGAACTTGAAACTTATATAAATGCGACACCAGCAACACCGAAGGATATGAGTTCAACCCGTTTCAGCAACATCTGGCACACCTGTTGCAAACTGTAACAAACCTGAGACAGCTCACGTCTCCACACAACAACAAGCCACGGAATGGATAATGAACAATCGATATAGACGCTACTAAGCCACTAAGTTTGTCCGAGGCCGTTTAAACAGATAGTCCAACTATCGGCCCGCGTACACCTTGAAGAAAGTTACACCTACTCACTCGAACATCAGCCAGATGTTCGGACGGCACCTTATTGCCCTTCATCTGACCCGAGGGAGCTTTAATGAACGATGCGGTAAAGCACAAAACCCTGCCGGGGCCGTTGCAGCAAGCGCCGGTCCCGCCAGCAACGGGCAGGCCGGCGTTTACAGCCAATACGTCACGACCCGGCGGGTTGAACAAACCACAGATGCTCTTGCTGATCGCCGTGTCGGCGCTGATACACGGCGGCGCGTGGTGGTTCTTCCATCAGGCGCGGCCGGAGCCACTGCCGACGCCGCCGGAAATCCCGGAAATGACCGTCGAGCTGACCAGCCCGACGCCTCCGGCCCCGCCAACACCGGAACCACCACCGCCGCCCCCGCCGCCACCGCCGCCGGAACCCGAGCAGCCGGTGGAAGACGAGGACGCGGTCAAGCCGCCGCCCAAACCGGTGGAGAAGCCCAAGCCAATCGAAAAACCAAAACCGGTCGAGAAACCCAAACCGGTGAAGAAAGTCGAGCCACCGAAAGCGCCGCCGGCCCCGGCGCAACCTGCCGCACCTGCCGCACCTGCGGCGCCGACAACACCAAGCGCACCACCGGCACCCCCTGCTGCGCCCGCTCCGGTCAAGGAGTCGGCGGCGATTTCCGGCCTGGCCAGCCTTGGCAACCCGCCGCCGGAATATCCGTCGCTGGCGCTGCGCCGCAACTGGGAAGGCAGCGTGGTGCTGCGCATTCAGGTGCTGGCCAACGGCCGTGCCGGCAGCGTGACGGTGACCAAGTCCAGCGGCAAACCGCAACTGGATGAGGCGGCCGTCGCGGCGGTGAAGAACTGGAAGTTCATTCCGGCCAAGCGCGGCGACACGCCGATCGACGGCTTCGCCACCCAGACCATCGATTTCAAATTGCCGCAATGACGGCGCAACCGACTCATTACTGATTAACGCAAGCGAGGTGTAGCCATGAACGATTCACTGTCTTCGATGATTGTCCCCGGTGTGCTCTGGGGCCTGGTGCTGTTTTCCGTGGTCAGTTGGGCGATCCTGCTGGTCAAGTCGGCCCAGTACCTGCGCCAGAAAGCGCAGAACAAACAGTTCACCAAAGCCTTCTGGAGCGCGCCGGACCTGCTCACCGCCGCCGAACACGCCAGCCAGTATCCAGGCTCGCTGGCGCGCATCGCCAGCAGCGGTTTCGAAGCCCTGCTGGTGGAAGAGTCGCCGCGCACCACGCAGCAACTGGCGCACACCATCAACCGTTCCGATCGCCTGGAACGCAACCTGCGCCAGCAGATCCAGAAAGAACGCCGCTCGCTGGAAAACGGCCAGGCGATTCTCGCCAGTATCGGCAGCACCGCGCCGTTCATTGGCCTGTTCGGCACCGTGTGGGGAATCATGGAAGCCCTGCAAAGCATTGGCGAAACCGGCTCGGCCAGCCTTGAAGCGGTCGCCGGGCCTATCGGCCACGCGCTGATCGCCACCGGCGTGGGCATCGCCGTCGCGGTGCCGGCAGTGCTGATCTACAACTTCTTCCTGCGTCGGCTGAAACTCGCCTCGGCGGACATGGACGACTTCGCCCACGACTTCGACGCCCTCGCCTCGCGCAGTGCGTTTTCCATCAGCCGCCAGGCCATTGCCAGCAAAAGCACCAACGCCGTGCGGGAGGCCAGCTGATGTCCTTCTCCACTCAAGACAGCGATGAAGTGCTCAGCGAAATGAACGTCACGCCGCTGGTCGACGTGATGCTCGTGCTGCTGGTGGTGTTCATTGTCACCGCGCCGCTGATGACCAACGCGATCAAGGTCAACCTGCCGAAAACCGACGCCGTCGCCCCTGCCGAAAAGAAAGACCCGGTGGTGGTCAGCGTCGATCAGGACGGCAAGTTCTATCTGGCCAAGACCGAACTGGCCCCGGAATCCCTCGAGGCCAGCCTCAAGGAGGTCAAGGCCAAAGACGCCGAAGTGCGTGTGCAATTGCAGGCCGATGCCGCCGTCAATTACGGCCAGGTGGCCAAGGCGATGGCATCGATCGAACGCTCCGGCATCAGCAAGATTTCGGTGATGACCACCCACTGACTGCGGTGCCGGGCGGCTGTTGAAAGCATCCGCCCGGCACCGCTGATAAAAGAAATCCCGTCGCACCCGGCCGACCGAAACAACGCTACGCGTCTTCGGAGGGGATCGGCTTGCTTGAAGAAAGTGGTTTTCCGCGCGCGGTATCACCGGAAGCGGAGCAATGAGCGGCTCACAAGGCCAATTCGATAACGTCTGAAAATCGGAAACAACCATGCTGATGAACACTCCACGCTTCACGCTCAAACCTTTGGTGGCAACGATGTCTCGCCACCGTTTCGTTCCGCTGTATCTGGTGGCCATGGGGATGGGCGCCGGGACCGTGCAAGCGGCCGAGGACGACAGCAGCGCGACGCCGGCAGCTGCTGTCGTGGCAGCGCCGACCACGCAACTGCAACGGGTCGAGGTGACCGGTTCGGCGATTCGCCGGGTCGATGCGGAAACGGCGGTGCCGATCACCATTCTCAAGGCTGAAGAGCTGCGCAAACAGGGCGTGACCACCACCGCCGAACTGGTGCAGCGCATCACCGGCAGCCAGTCGATCAACAACAGCGCCGGCTCCGTCGGCGCGGCAACGGGCGGTGCGTCGTTTGCCGACATGCGCGGCATCGGCGCGAACAAGACGCTGGTGCTGCTCAACGGTCGACGCCTGGCCAACAACGCCCTGTCGGGGACCAACTCGGCCGGCGGCGCGGTGGACCTGAACATGATCCCGTTCGCCGCCATCGAACGCGTGGAAGTGCTGCGCGACGGCGCCTCGGCCCTGTACGGCACCGACGCCATCGGCGGTGTGATCAACTTCATCACCAAGAAATCCCTTACCGACGGCGCGTTGACCCTCGGTGGCGAAACGCCGACCCACAGCGGTGGCGGCGCGACCAAGGACATGAGCGCCAGTTGGGGCTACGGCGATCTGGAAGAAGACCGCTTCAACGTCCTCGGCGTGTTCAACTACAACAAGCAGCAGAACCTCGACGCCAACGACCGCTCCTTCGCCACCGACTACGCGCCCGGTCGCGGTCTCGATCAGACCTCCGGCACCGCGTTTCCCGGCAACTACAGCCAGAACGGCAACGCCACCAACCCGTTGGCCAACAGCAACTGCAACGGCCCCAACCTGATCGCCCGCGACGGCTTGTGCCGCTTCAGCACCCGTGAATTCATCGACCTGGTGCCACAGACCGAGAAGACCTCGTTCTTCGGCAAGACCACTGCCAAGCTCGGCGATGATCACAACGCCAACCTCGAATATTTCTGGTCGCGCAACAACAACGCCGTCGCCGTCGGCCCGGCGCCACTGACTGGTCTGAGCCTGGATTCTTCCTCGCCCTACTACCCCGGCAACGGCATCACCCCGGCGCCGACCGATTTCGCCCTCGACCCGACGCAGCCAGTCGACGTCAACTGGCGCGAGACTGCCGCCGGCCCGCGTGAATCGAAAGACCAGAACACCAGCCAGCGCTTTCTGCTGAGCTTCGATGGTCTGGTTGGCGGCTGGGATTACAACGTCGGCGCCTCGTACAACCAGAACAAAATCGTCTCCAGCGTCACCAGTGGTTATGTCAGCGACCAGGCGATGATTGACGGGCTGGCCAGCGGTCTGCTCAACCCGTTCGGCCCGCAGACCGCTGCCGGCCAGCAGTACATCGATGCCGCCGCGTACCACGGCGCCTACTCCACAGCCGTGGGCCGCGTCGCCGGTTTCGATGGCCGCGTCAGCCGTGAAATCGGCGACTGGTTCGGCGCAGGTCCGTCCGGTCTGGCGCTGGGCGGCGAGTACCGCAAGGAGAAATTCCATCAGGATTTCGAGTCGTTCGCCGGCGACATCCAGAGCCTCGGCATCGACCCGGCCGGCAGCGTCGAGGGCGACCGCAGCGTCAAGGCCGCCTATGCCGAACTCAACGTGCCGGTGCTCGACAGCCTTGAATTGTCCGCCGCTGTGCGCCACGACAAATACAGCGACTTCGGCAGCACCACCAACCCGAAATACTCGTTCCGTTATCAGCCGTTGAAAGAGCTGGTAGTGCGCGGCGCCTACAGCGAAGGTTTCCGCGCGCCGTCGCTGTATGAACTGTATTCGCCGCGCAGCATCACCTTCACCCAGGGTTTCTACAACGATCCCGTGCTGTGTACCGGCGGCGTGGTGCAACCGGGCGGTAACGGCGGGCGTGATTGCGGTCAGCAATTCCTCAACCAGATTGGCGGCAACGAGGATCTGGCCCCGGAGAAGGCGCGCAACGTGACGTTGGGCTTCGTCTACCAACCGATCAGCAATCTGTCGGTGGGTCTGGATTTCTGGTGGATTCACATCTCCAACCAGATCCAGCCGTTCCCGGAATCCACCGTGTTCGATCAGGCCGGCTCCTATCCGGATCGCTTCGTGCGCAACGCCGACGGCACGCTCAACTACATCGTTACCGGCAACGCCAACCTCGGCATCGTCGAGACCAACGGTGTCGACGTATCGCTCGACTATCGCTTCCCGAACACGCCGTACGGTCAGTTTGGTCTCGGCCTGCAAGGCACCTATGTCGACGAGTACGACTTCCAGAGCACCATCAAAGGCCCGTTCACCGACAAGGTCGGCGATTTTCAGGGTGACGGCGTGATCGCGCGCTGGAAGCACAACCTCACCGGTAGCTGGACCTTCGGCGCGGCACGGGCGGCGCTGACCAACCGCTTCACCACCGGTTACAACGATTACGACCGCGAGACGCACGCGCGGGTGGCCTCGTATTCGGTGTGGGATCTGTCGGCCGGTTACACCTTCAACAAAGTGCTCGATGTTGATGCCGGGATGAAGAACGTGTTCGATCGCAACCCGCCCTTCTCCAACCAGGCCTACAACTTCCAGAGCGGCTATGACCCGCGCTACACCGACCCGCTGGGCCGGACATTGTTTGCGCGCATGACTTACCACTTCTAACCCCAAATAAAACGCATCCCTCTGTGGGAGCGAGCCTTTGTGGTGAGGGGATTTATCCCCGATGGGGTGCGAAGCGCCCCCAAGACCTGCCAACGCGGAGCATCAGAAGTACCGCATGCATTGATCTTGCGACTGCTGCGCAGCCGATCGGGGATAAATCCCCTCGCCACAAGGGCTCGCTCCCACCGGGGGTCCGGGTTCCTTCAGGGATTTCAAGGGTGACTTCATGAGTTTTTTGCGCAACATGGCTGGCCTGCTACTCGGCAGTGCGCTGCTGTGCACTGGCACTTCGGCGCTGGCCGGCGGCAGTTATGCGCTGACGGTGTATGGCGAGGCGCCGAAGTATCCGGCCGGCTTCAAGCATTTCGATTTTGTTAACCCCGACGCGCCCAAGGGCGGTTCGCTCAGCCGTGCGTCGATGGAGATCGGTCAGTACAACTACATCACGCCGTATGCCGATCAGGGCATTTCCGTGGTGCAGGTCAATGACTGGGTTTACGCGCCGCTGGCGTTCCGTTCGCTGGATGAGCCCTACACCGTTTACGCTCTGGTTGCGCAGCAGATCGAGCGCGATCCGGAGGGTTTGTGGGTGCGCTTCACCCTCAACCCCAAGGCACGCTTTGCCGACGGCACGCCGATCACCGCCGAAGACGTGCGCTACACCTTCAACCTGCTGATGACCAAGGGCAGCCTGAGTTACCGCCAGCAATACGCCGACGTGCAGGACGTGCTGGTCGAAGGTCCACGGCAGGTCCGTTTCACCTTCAAGAACAACCTCAATCGCACCCTTGCACTGGATCTGGCGACGCTGCGCGTGCTGCCCGAGCACTGGTGGAAAACCCGCGACTTCGCCAACGGCGGCGGCTTCGAGCCACCGCTGGGCAGCGGCCCGTACCGGGTGAGCAAGGTCGACGCCGGGCGCAGCATCAGTTTCCAGCGTGACCCGGACTGGTGGGGCAAGGACCTGCCGGTCAGTCGCGGCATGTGAAACTTCGACAGCCTGACGGTGAATTTCTACGGCGACACCGACGTCGCTCGCCAACTGTTGCAGGCCGGCGCGTTCGACTACAACCGCGAGTTCTCCTCGTCCGGTTATGTGGTCGGCTATGACAGCCCGGCATTGCGCGACGGTCGTTTGCAGCAGTCGATCCTCGCGCCGGACAAACCCACCGCCGCCCAAGGTTTTGTGTTCAACCTGCAAAACCCGATCTTCCACGACCGCCGAGTGCGCGAGGCGATCAGCCTGCTCTGGGATTTCGAGTGGACCAACAAACAGATGATGCGTGGCTTCTACGTGCGTCAGAACAGCTTCTGGCCCAAGAGTGAAATGGCCGCCAGCGCCCTGCCCGATGCCGAGGAATTGAAGATCCTCGAACCGTTGCGCGGCAAGGTCCCTGACGAGGTGTTCACCACGGTCTATGAAGCGCCGAAAACCGATGGCAGCGGCTACATCCGCGACAAGCAATTGCAAGCGCTGAAGCTGCTCGGCGAAGCCGGTTGGACGGCGAAAAACAATCGTCTGGTCAACGCCGCCGGCGAGCCGCTGGAATTCACCTTTCTCGATGGTCAGGGCGGCTTCGATCGCATGCTGCTGCCGTTCAAACGCACCCTCGCGCAGATCGGCATCACACTCAATCTGCGCCGCATCGATTCGGCGCAATACATCAACCGTCTCAACGCCCGCGATTACGACATGATCGTCTGCGCTTTCCCGCGCAGTGGCGATCCGATCGTCTCCCCGGGCCGCGAGCTGTACAGCCTGTACGGCTCGCAAAGTGCCACGCAAGTCGGCAGCTCGAACGCGATGGTGCTGGCCGATCCGGCAATCGATCAACTGATTGACGGGCTGGTCCAGGCCAACAGCCGCGAAGCCATGGTGCATTACGCCCGCGCCCTCGACCGGGTGCTGCAATGGGGTTACTACATGATTCCCAACTACTACTCCAAAGGCACGCCGACGGTGTATCAGAACCGCTTCGGCATGCCCGCCGTGCAACCTTCGTATGACGAAGGTCTCAACACCTGGTGGGAAGTCTCGGCCAGGCCGCTGACGACTCAGCAGATGAGCGCTCAGCTTGCGGGAGGCCAGTGACATGCTGCGTTATCTGAGTCGCCGATTACTGCTGATCATCCCCACGCTGTTGTGCATTCTGGTGGTGAATTTTCTTATCGTGCAGGCCGCGCCCGGCGGCCCGGTGGAACAAGCCATCGCCCGCCTGCAAGGCTTTGGCGGGCACAGCATGGGCGGTGGCGGCGAAGTCGCGGCGGTCGGCGGTGCCGGGCGCAGCAGCCGTGGGCTGGACCCGGCGCTGATCGAGGAAATCAAACACCATTACGGCTTCGACAAACCGCTGCACGAACGCCTGTGGCTGCTGCTGAAAAACTACGCACAACTGGATCTGGGCAACAGTTTCTTTCGCGGCGCCAAGGTCACCGACCTGATCGTGCAGAAGCTGCCAGTGTCGCTGTCGCTGGGCTTGTGGGCGACGCTGATCACCTACCTGATCTCAATCCCGCTGGGCATTCGCAAGGCAATCAAGAACGGCAGCGCCTTCGATGTCTGGAGCAGCACCGCGATCATCGTCGGTTATGCGATGCCGGCGTTTCTCTTCGCCATTCTGTTGATCGTGGTGTTCGCCGGGGGCAGCTACGTCAACTGGTTTCCGGTGCAGGGACTGGTGTCGGACAACTTCGACAGCCTCAGCACATTGGGCAAGGTCGGCGACTACCTCTGGCACCTCGTACTGCCAGTCACGGCGCTGGTGATCGGCGGCTTTGCCACGCTGACGATCCTGACCAAGAACAGCTTTCTCAACGAAATCAGCCGGCAGTACGTGATCACCGCACGAGCCAAGGGCCTGACCGAGAGGCGCGTGCTTTACGGCCACGTGTTTCGCAACGCCATGCTGCTGGTGGTCGCCGGCGTGCCGTCGGCGCTGATCGAAGTGTTTTTCGCCGGCTCCCTGCTGATCGAAACCATCTTCAACCTCGACGGCCTCGGGCGCATGAGCTACGAAGCGGCGGTGTCGCGCGACTATCCGGTGGTGTTCGGCGCGCTGTTTCTGTTCACCCTGTTCGGCCTGCTGATCAAGCTGATCGGCGACCTCTGCTACACCCTGCTCGACCCGCGCATCGATTTCTCGGCGAGGACTGCCTGATGTTCACACTGTCGCCTCTGGGCCAGCGCCGCGTCGCGCAATTCAAGGCCAACCGCCGTGGGCGCTGGTCGCTGTGGCTGTTCATCGGCCTGTGCCTGATCTGCCTCGGTGGCGAGCTGATCGCCAATGACAAGCCGCTGGTGATCCGCTACCACGACGCCTTTTACTTTCCGATCCTCAGCGATTACCTGGAAACCGATTTCGGCGGCGAGCTGCCGTTCCAACCGGATTACGCCAGCAGTTACGTACACAAACTGATCGAGGATCAGGGCGGCTGGATGCTGTTTCCGCCGATCCCGTTCAGCTACGACACGGTCAACTACGATCTCACCGAACCGGCACCCAGCCCGCCGTCTTCGAGCAATTGGCTGGGCACCGATGATCAGGCCCGCGATGTTCTGGCGCGGGTGATTTTCGGCACGCGGATCTCGATTCTGTTCGCGCTGATCCTCACCGCGATCAGCGCGTTGATCGGCATTCTCGCCGGGGCCTTGCAGGGCTACTACGGCGGCTGGGTCGACTTGCTCGGGCAGCGCGTTCTGGAAATCTGGTCGGGGCTGCCTGTGCTGTATCTGCTGATCATTCTGTCCGGCTTCGTCTCGCCGAGTTTCTGGTGGCTGCTGGGGATCATGGCGCTGTTTTCCTGGCTGGCGCTGGTCGACGTGGTGCGCGCCGAGTTCCTCCGTGGACGCAATCTCGAATATGTGAAAGCCGCGCGAGCGCTGGGCCTGACCGACAGCGAACTGATGCGCCGGCACATTCTGCCCAACGCCATGACTTCCACCCTCACCTACCTGCCGTTCATTCTCACCGGCGCCATCGCCACTCTGACCGCGCTGGATTTTCTCGGCTTCGGCATGCCCGCCGGCACCGCGTCGCTGGGTGAGTTGATCGGCCAGGCCAAACGCAATCTGCAGGCACCGTGGCTGGGGCTGACGGCGTTTTTTGCTCTGGCGTTGATCCTGTCTTTGTTGGTTTTCATCGGTGAAGCGTGCCGAGATGCCTTTGATCCGAGGAGCTGACATGCAAGACCATTTAATCGAGATCCGCGACCTGCGCGTCGCCTTCGCCGGGCAGGAAGTGGTGCACGGTGTGAACCTGGATATCCGCCGTGGCGAGTGTCTGGCGCTGGTCGGTGAATCCGGCTCGGGGAAGTCGGTGACGGCGCATTCGATTCTGCGTCTGTTGCCGGGCAAGAACGTCAGCAGCAGCGGCGCGATTCGCTACAACGGCGTGGATTTGCTGCACGCCAGCGAACAGCAGATGCGTGGTCTGCGCGGCAATCGCATTGCGATGATTTTCCAGGAGCCGATGACCTCGCTGAACCCGCTGCACACGGTGGAAAAACAGATCAGCGAAGTGCTGGAAATCCACAAGGGCCTCAAGGGCCGCGCCGCCCGCGCGCGGACCCTGGAGCTGCTGGAGCTGGTGGGTATTCGCCAGCCGTCGCAGCGTTTGAAAGCCTATCCGCATCAGCTTTCCGGTGGTCAGCGGCAACGGGTGATGATCGCCATGGCGCTGGCCAACGAGCCGGAACTGTTGATTGCCGATGAGCCGACCACGGCGCTGGACGTAACCGTACAGCAGAAGATTCTTGAGCTGCTGATCGAGTTGCAGCAGCGCCTCGGCATGTCGCTGTTGCTGATCAGCCACGACCTCAATCTGGTGCGCCGGATCGCTCAGCGTGTGTGCGTAATGCGTCAAGGCGAGATCGTTGAACAGGCCGATTGCGAGACGCTATTCCAGGCGCCGCAACATCCTTACAGCCGCTTGTTGATCGAGGCTGAACCGAGCGGCGCGCCAGTGCCCAGTGAGTACGAGCACAACCTGCTGGAAGTCGATGATTTGAAGGTGTGGTTTCCCCTGCCGAAAAAACTCTTCAGCCGTCAGCAGGATTACATCAAAGCGGTGGATGGGGTCAGTTTCACCCTGCAACGCGGCAAGACGTTGGGCATCGTCGGCGAGTCGGGTTCGGGCAAGTCGACGCTGGGTCAGGCGATCCTGCGACTGGTCGAATCAGAGGGCAATATCCGTTTCGGCAACAAGCAGTTGAGCCTGCTCAATCAGCGCCTGATGCGCCCGTTGCGCCGGCAGATTCAGGTGGTGTTTCAGGACCCGTTCGGCAGCCTCAGCCCGCGCATGTCAGTGCAGCAGATCATCGCCGAAGGCTTGCTGACCCACGGCATCGGCAGCGAGGCCGAGCGCGAGGCAGCGGTGATTCGCGTGCTGGAGGAAGTCGGCCTCGACCCGCAAAGCCGCCATCGTTACCCCCACGAGTTTTCCGGCGGCCAGCGCCAGCGCATCTCCATCGCCCGCGCACTGGTGCTGGAACCGGCGCTGATCCTGCTCGACGAACCGACGTCGGCGCTGGATCGCACGGTGCAGAAGCAAGTGGTGGAGTTGCTGCGCCAGTTACAGATCAGGCATGGGCTGACCTATCTGTTCATCAGCCATGATCTGGCGGTGGTACATGCGCTGGCGCATGACTTGATGGTGATCAAGGATGGCAAGGTGGTTGAACAAGGTTCGTCGCGGGAGATTTTCGCTGCGCCGAAACATCCGTACACCCAAGAGTTACTGAAAGCCTCGGGCCTCAAGCCTTACAGAGAGCCTTGTGGGAGCGAGCCTGCTCGCGAATGCGGTGCGTCAGTCACATAAGTGCTGACTGACCCGACGCTTTCGTCGGAACGCCGCCCGGAGCAGGCTCGCTCCCACAGGTTTGATCGGTGGTGTTTGAAATTTATTTTTCCGGCACTGCATCCAATCGCCTCCGCCACGGGTAGTCCCTGTAACAGCCCACTCTGGTGCTGTCAGCGCCCTACCCTTTTCGGAGAATCATCGGATGAACATCACCCAGCTGATTGGCTTCACCGGTTTGCTCGCTTTCACCGCGACCACCTTCGCCCAGAGCAGTTATCCCGACGCGATCAAGGTGCCGGACGGGCACAAGATTGCCCTGGAGACCACCGGGGTTGGCGAGATCACCTACGAATGCCGCGACAAACCCAATATGGCCGGGCAGACCGAATGGACCTTTGTCGGCCCGAAAGCGGTGCTCAATGATCGCAGCGGCAAACAGGTCGGCACCTATTTCGGACCACCAGCGACCTGGCAAGCCAAGGACGGTTCGAAAGTCACCGGCACACAACTCGCCGTGGCACCGTCGAGCCCGGGCAACCTGCCCTATCAACTGGTCAAGGCCAACCCGGCCGAGGGCAAAGGCGCGATGACCGGGGTCAGCTACATCCAGCGTGTCGCGCTCAAGGGCGGCGTCGCGCCCGGCAGTGAGTGCACCATGGCAAACAAGGGCAAGCAGGAAGTGGTGAAGTACCAGGCGGATTATATTTTCTGGGCGGCTAACTGATATTCAGAAGCAGTGCACAATCCTGTGGGAGCGAGCCTGCTCGCGAAGACGGAAGGTCAGTCGCCTTATTACTTTCTGACCCACCGCATTCGCGAGCAGGCTCGCTCCCACAAGGAACCATGCGTCTGGATGTTTGGGAAATGTGAGCTAGATTGCACCCCATGCCTTTAGCCGAATCCGTTTTCGATTACGAAGCCCGCCTCGCCGCCTGTGCCCGGGGCGAGCGCGCGGCTTTGCGCGATTTGTATGTGCAGGAAGGCCCGCGCCTGCTCGGTGTGGCCAAGCGGCTGGTGCGCGATACGGCGCTGGCGGAGGATATCGTGCATGAGGCGTTCATCAAGATCTGGCACGGCGCGGCCGGGTTCGATCCGGCGCGGGGTTCGGCGCGGGGCTGGATGTTCAGCGTGACCCGGCATCTGGCCTTGAATCAGCTGCGCAAGCAAAGTCGGGAAACGCCGTTCAGCGAAGAACATGAGGCAGCGGCGCCTGATGAGGCGGTCGATGTTCACTCGGCACGCATTCATCGCTGCCTCGAGCAACTGGAACCGCAGCGCCGCAGCTGCATCCTCCACGCCTACGTCGACGGTTACAGCCACGCGCAGATTTCCGCGCGCCTCGACACGCCGCTGGGCACGGTCAAAGCGTGGATCAAGCGCAGCCTCAATGCTTTGCGGGAGTGCATGGGATGACCGGCGAATCAGCGCAGGAACGGGATGAACTGGCCGGCGAATACGTGCTCGGCACCTTGTCGTTCGAGCAGCGCATCGAGGTGCAACGGCGCCTGCCGAACGATCCCGAACTGCGTGCAGCGGTGGATGCCTGGGAGCGGCGCCTGCTGGAGCTGACCGATCTGGCCGAACCTCAGCAACCCTCGGCGCAGTTATGGCCTCGTATCGAACGCAGTCTCGAACGGCTGACGGTGAAGAAACCGCTAACCTCGTGGTGGAATCTGCTGCCGCTGTGGCGCGGCTTGAGCGCGGCCGGGCTGGCGGCGACATTGATCCTCGGCACGATGCTGCTGACGCAGACTGCGCCGAAACCGAGTTATCTGGTGGTGCTGGTCGCGCCGCAGGACAAGGCGCCGGGCTGGGTGATTCAGGCGAGCAATGCGCGCGAGATCCAGTTGATTCCGTTAGGAGTGGTCGAGGTGCCGGCGGACAAGGCGCTGGAGTTCTGGACCAAGGCTGACGGCTGGTCGGGGCCGGTGTCGTTGGGCTTGGTCAAGCCGGGGCAGGCGTTGTCGGTGCCACTGGACAAACTGCCGCCGTTGCAGCCGAACCAGCTGTTTGAGCTGACCCTGGAAGGCGCCAATGGCTCGCCGATCGGCAAACCGACCGGGCCGATTCAGGCGATCGGGCGTGCGGTGAAGGTGCTCTGAGGCTCTGCTACGCGGTTGTCCGCAACCATCATCGACGTCGATGTTCACCATCACGGCAATGAAGTTCTCATAAAAAATTCCGGGCGTAACATCAGCTCCATACCAACCAATAACACCCCGGAGCACACCATCATGAAACGCCAGACTCTTCTCAGCATCGCTTTCTCGGTTTTCGCAGTTAACGCTTTCGCCGCCACCCCGGCGCACACCATGATCGCCGAAGGCGGTTCGGACAAGCTGATCGAAAGCCGTCTGGCTGAAGGCGGTTCGGATCGTCTGATCGAACGCCGTGTTGCTGAAGG
>NZ_JBAWKM010000037.1:0-23575 GCF_037095675.1 Pseudomonas sp. CCNWLW23
CAAGGACATCATTCCGCTGTTGCAGTACCTCATCCCGGGGTTTCTATCGACCTGGATCTTCTATTCACTTACGGCATTCAAACGACCGGATACGTTCGGCCAGATCGTGCAGGCGCTGATATTCACATTTGTGATTCAGGGCGCGGTGTTGGCGGTGGGCAACCTCTGTTTGTGGATTGGCTCGAAGGGTTTTTCATTAGGAAACTGGGATGATCGGGCGCAAACGCTCTGGGCATTTGTGTTTTCGCTGATGCTGGGTTTGTTTGCCTGTTACCTGGCTACGAGTGACAAATTGCACGGCTGGTTACGTAAGCGAAACGTCACGAAACAATCTTCTTTCCCCAGTGAATGGTTCTGCGCTTTCGCCCAGTTCGACCGGTTCATAACCCTGCATTTACATGACGAGAGGCGCGTGTTTGGCTGGCCTGTCGAGTGGCCGTCCGAATCCAGTTGCGGCCAGTTCGTGATGCAGAATCCACGTTGGGTTAATGACGATGGCAAGTCGACGCCTTTTGGTGCCGAAATTTTGCTGATAGATTCCGCGCAAGTTAAGTGGGTTGAATTCAGCCCGGTATCAGAGGGTTCATCATGACGACTGCAAGAGCACCGCGACCAATGCCAAAGCAATACGAACGCCTGTTCACAGGGCCTGACGGCAAGCCGCTGGAGGAGCCGTTGATCAAAGCCCCGAGCGCTCCGCCTCCGCTCAAATACAGGTTGCCACAATAATTTTCAGCCCCAACCCTGCACCACCGCCCGGCGAATCGCCTCCAGCAGCATCGCGAACGCCGGGTTGTCATTGTTCTCACGCCAGATCAGATGCAGCTCGCTTTGCACCCCTTCGCCCAGATCGATCTCGCGAAACACCACATTCCTGAACACCACGCTGGTCGCGCAACGCGGTACCAGCGCCAGACCCATGCCAGCGTTGACCAGCGCCAGAATCGTCAGCGACGAGCCCAGCCACTGCACGTAATCCGGCGCCACCCGCGCTGAGCGCAGCGTGCCGGTCAACAGTTCGTTGAACGGCGGATAGGCTTCATGGGAGTACATCAGAAACGGTTGTTTATCCAGATCAGCCACTGATACCTCAGCTGCATTGGCCAACCGATGCCCGCTCGGCACTGCCAGCACAAATGGTTCGCGCACCAGGCATTCGGTGGCATAGCCCGGTTCCTGCAATGGCGCCCGGGCGATGCCCAGGTCGATACGACGAGCGCGCAATGCCTCGTGCTGCTGATAGGTATTCATCTCTGCCAGATCGATTTTCACCTGAGGCTGTTTGAGTCGCGCTTCGGCGATCACCTTGGGCAGAAATTCATATACCGCGCTGCCGACGAACGCGATGTTCACCGAGCCAATGTCGCCCTCGGCAAACCGGCGTGCGGTGATCGCCGCTTGCTGGGCGCGCTCCAGAAGATTCTGCGCTTCAACGAAAAACGCCCGGCCCGCCGCCGTCAGCGCAACGCTTCGGGTGCTGCGGGTAAACAATTCGACGCCAAGGTGATGCTCCAGCAGCTGAATCTGCCGACTCAGTGGCGGCTGGGTCATGTTGAGGCGCTCGGCGGCGCGGCGAAAGTTGAGTTCGGTGGCGACCGTAGTGAAGCAGCGCAGCTGGGTAAGTTCGAACATTGATCTAATCCGGGTATCAATCGAATGCCTGTTTAGATTAGACGGGATCAATGCGCGACGTCCATGATCGGCTCATCGCTTCAAGTCATCCCTAAAAAAACAAGATCGGGAGTCGCCCCTTGAAAACCCTCCAGAGTCCGCCGGCCATCACAGTGCTCGCCCGCGCCGCCGCCAAGGTCAAACGCCACGTCCTGCCGCTGTTCGTGATGATGTTCATCGTCAATTACATCGACCGGGTGAATATCGGTTTCGTGCGCAGCCATCTGGAAACCGATCTGGGTATCGGCGCAGCGGCGTACGGACTTGGCGCCGGGCTGTTTTTCATCGGTTACGCACTGTTCGAAGTGCCGTCCAACATTCTGTTGCAGCGCTACGGCGCACGGGTCTGGCTGACTCGGATCATGTTCACCTGGGGCGCTGCGGCCATGGCCATGGCGTTTGTTCAAGGTGAAACCAGCTTCTACGTGCTGCGCTTTATTCTCGGTGCGGCCGAGGCCGGGTTTTTCCCGGGGATCATTTATTACTTCACCCAATGGCTGCCAGCGTCCGAGCGCGGCAAAACCATGGCGGTGTTTCTCAGCGGCTCAGCGATTGCCTCGGTAATTTCCGGCCCGGTGTCCGGTGCGCTGTTGCATATCAGCGGATTGGGCATGCACGGTTGGCAGTGGATGTTTCTCATCGAGGGCGCGGCTTCGGTGGTGTTGTGCGCATTCGTCTGGTTCTGGCTGCAATCGCATCCGCGTCAAGCCAAGTGGCTGAGCGAGGAAGAGCGAGACGCACTGGTCGCGGCGATTGCCGAGGAGCAGCGCGCTCGCGAAGCGGTACAAGTCGCCAAGCCGTCGATGTTCAAGCTGTTGGCTGACCGACAGATCGCGCTGTTCTGCTTCATCTATTTTTCCATTGCCCTGACCATTTACGGCGCGACGTTCTGGTTGCCGAGCATGATCAAGAAGATGGGTAACCTCGGAGATTTTCAGGTCGGGCTGCTCAATTCGATTCCGTGGATCATTTCGATTGTCGCCATGTATGGCTTCGCAGCGATGGCCGGCAAATGGAAATTCCAGCAGGCCTGGGTCGCGCTGACGCTGGTGATCGCGGCGGTCGGCATGTTCATGTCGACCACTGGCGGGCCGGTGTTTGCCTTCGTCGCCATCTGCTTCGCCGCCATCGGTTTCAAAGCGGCATCGGCGCTGTTCTGGCCGATTCCGCAAAGCTATCTGGACGCGCGCATCGCTGCGGCGGTGATCGCGCTGATCAACTCCATCGGCAACCTTGGCGGTTTCGTCGCGCCGACCGCGTTTGGCATTCTCGAACAAACCACCGGCTCCATCGAGGGCGGCCTGTATGGCCTGGCGGCGACATCGCTGATCGCCGCCGTGGTGATCTTCTTCGCCCGCACGGCGCCTGGCGCCAAAGGTAAAACCCCGGTAAAGCCAAGTGACGAAGCCGCCGTTGTAGCGCCGGCTCGTCCGGCTGCGAGCCACTGAATCGATTGTTGATCTGTCAGGAGCGTTATCTTGAAAATCACCCGTGTCAGCGTCACCCCGATTGCCTTTCGTGATCCGCCACTGCTCAACGCCAGTGGCATCCACGAACCTTTTGCCCTGCGCTCGATCATCGAGATTGAAAGTGACAACGGCTACATCGGCCTCGGCGAAAGCTACGGCGATGCCCCGGCGCTGGCGATCCAACAACAATTGCAGAGCCAGTTGATCGGCCTCGACCCGTTCAACCTCAATCAATTGCGCGCGATCGTGCAGGCCACCGTGGCGGCAAATAAACCGGCGAGCATTGCTGGCGCCGAACTGGCCCCCGGTTCCCACGCCAGCAAAGCGGTGAGCAATGCCTACTCGGCATTCGAAGTAGCGTTTCTTGATTTGCAGGCGCACTACCTGAACGTGCCGCTGGTGGACCTGCTCGGCGGCGCGATCCGCGATGAAGTGCCGTTCAGCGCTTACCTGTTTTTCAAATACGCCGAACATATCGACTCGCCCTACAAGCCGGACAACTGGGGCGAGGCGCTGAGCGAGCAGCAGATTGTCGCGCAGGCAGCGCGGATGATCGAAGCGTACGGATTCAAGAGCATCAAGCTCAAGGCCGGCACCTTGCCGCCGGAGCATGAAGTGGCTTGCATCAAGGCACTGAAAAAAGCCTTTCCGGGATTGCCGCTGCGCATCGATCCGAACGGCAACTGGTCGCTGGAGACGGCGATTCGCATGGCCGAACTGCTCGGCGATGACCTGCAGTATTACGAAGATCCGACCCCGGGCCTTGATGGCATGGCTGAACTGCACAAGCGTACCGGTCTGCCCTTGGCGACCAATATGGTCGTCACTGATTTCGACGAGTTCCGCCGCAGCGTTGCGTTGAACAGCGTGCAGATCGTCCTCGCCGACCACCATTACTGGGGTGGCCTGCGAGATACACAGACACTGGCGAAAATGTGCGACGTGTTCGGCCTCGGCGTGTCGATGCATTCCAATTCGCACCTGGGCATCAGCCTGATGGCCATGGCGCACGTCGCGGCGGCGGTGCCGAATCTGGATTACGCCTGCGACACCCACTATCCGTGGCAGGAGCCGGACGAGGAAGTGATCAAGGGCGGCAAGCTGCCGATTGTCGATGGCTGCGTGAAGATCACCCGTGCGCCGGGGCTGGGTTTGGAACTGGATTACGAGCAACTGGCCAAGCTGCATGATCAGTACCTGACGTGCGGGATTCGCCAGAGGGATGATGTGCGGCAGATGCAGCGGTACAAGGCGGATTGGCGGACGGTCAAACCGAGGTTTTAAGGTCGTTGCGACTGGTTTCTTCGCGAGCAGGCCCGCTCCCACACTTGGCATACATTTTCCTGTGGGAGCGAGCCTGCTCGCGAATGGCCGCGACGCGATCCTTCAGAGGGTATCAATCAGCCAATCCCTGAACGCCTTCAACGAAGGCAAATTCTCATTACGCGGCGGATACACCAGGTAATAGCTGCGTCGGCTGGTAATCGGCTCGCCCAGTTGCAGCAATTCGCCCTTGAGCAATTCCTCCTCGACCAGAATCCGCGGCACCAGGCCGACGCCGATATTGGCGCGTACTGCCTGAATCAAGTGCGAGGTCATTTCGAAGCTCGGCCCGATCCGCATGCTGCGATGCGGCAGTTGATGATGGCTGAACCATTCCGCCCACGCCTGGGCATTGCTGCTGACGTTGAGCAGCAACTGCCCGGCCATGTGCCGCTCGGCCTCATCGCGTTCAGTCGCCGACAGCTGCGCGCTGGCAATCGCCACCAGTTCTTCGGTGTGCAGGGGCAGGGCGGTCAGGCCTGGCCACTCACCGCCGCCGACACAGATGGCCGCGTCGATTTCGCTGGTGTCGAAGTCGATGGTTTCGATCCGCGAATGCAGGTGCACGGTCATGCCCGGGTGCGCCGTGTAGAAATCCTTCAACCGTGGCAGCATCCATTTCGAACCGAAGGTCGGCAGCGTCGCCAGGCGCAAACTGTGAATGCCCGAACCAAACGCCATCGCCTGCAAAGTCGCGCTGCGAATCTGTCCGAGGGCTTCGCTGAGCTCGCGCTGATACATGCGCCCGACATCCGTCAGCACCACCTGCCGGCCTTCACGGCTGAACAAGCGCATGCCGAGCATCTTCTCGAGAATCTGCACCTGGCGGCTGACCGCGCTCTGCGTCAGTGACAGCTCATGGGCGGCGCGGGTGTAGCTCTCGTGGCGAGCGGCGGCCTCGAAAGCCAGCAGCAGCGACATGGACGGTGTGAGGGTGCGCGGATTCATTCGTAAAACTCATCGATAGCGGGTCGAAATTACGCTTGTTCCATGGCTGGCCAGCAATGAACATGGGCGCAATCAGATGGCGGAGCCTGACGCAATCATTCCTTGCGCACAACTGTTCACCGCCACACAGCCCGATTTGCCCGAGATGACCCGACCGATGATTGCCCAGCTGTCGCCTGCCAAAGCCCTGACCGGCGATTACCAACAATTCCTCGCCGCCCTGAAAGACAGCGGCTTTCGCGGTGAAATCAGCGCTGGTTACGCCAGCCGCGTGGTGCTTGCGACCGACAACTCGATCTATCAGCGCTTGCCGCAAGCGGCGGTGTTTCCGCTGGATGCGGACGATGTGGCACGGGTGGCGCGGCTGATTGCCGAACCGGCGTACGAGAAAGTGGTGATCACCCCGCGAGGCGGTGGCACCGGCACCAACGGTCAATCGCTGACGGACGGCATCGTCGTCGACCTGTCGCGGCACATGAATCGCATTCTGGAAATCAATGTTGAACAACGCTGGGTGCGCGTGCAGGCCGGGGTGGTCAAGGACCAGCTCAACGCCGCGCTGAAATCCGCCGGGCTGTTTTTTGCTCCGGAACTGTCGACCTCCAATCGCGCCACGGTCGGCGGCATGATCAACACCGACGCCAGCGGCCAGGGCAGTTGCACCTACGGCAAGACCCGCGACCATGTGCTGGAACTTGAAATGATCCTGCGCGGCGGCGAGCGTTTGCACGGCCTGCCGCTGGCCGAGGATGAGCTTGCAGCGCAGTGCGCCCGCGATGATCGCGTCGGCGAAGTCTATCGTTGTGCGCGGCAGATCATTGATGAACAGGGCGAGCTGATCAATGCACGCTTTCCCGATCTCAACCGCTGCCTGACCGGTTATGACCTGGCGCATCTGCGCGAGGCCGATCAGCGTTTCAACCTCAACAGCGTGCTCTGCGGCGCTGAGGGCTCGCTGGGCTTCGTCGTCGAAGCGCGGCTCAACGTACTGCCGATTCCCAAGCACACGATGCTGGTCAACATCCGCTACGCCGGGTTCATGGATGCCTTGCGTGATGCGCGGGCGTTGATGGCGCTCAAGCCGTTGTCGATTGAAACCGTCGACTCCAAGGTCTTGCTGTTGGCGATGCAGGACATCGTCTGGCACGGCGTTGCCGAATATTTTCCGGAAAACGCTGAGCGGCCGACTCTGGGCATCAATCTGGTCGAGTTCTGCGGTGACGATCCCGAAGATCTGCAACGCCGCGTCGAAGCGTTCCTCGAACATCTGCAAAACGACCGCACCGTGGAGCGCCTGGGCCATACGCTGGCGGTTGGTCAGGCAGCGGTGAACAAGGTCTATGGCATGCGCAAACGGGCGGTGGGCCTGCTCGGCAATGTCGCCGGCGAAGCCCGCCCGCAGCCGTTCGTTGAAGACACCGCCGTGCCGCCGCAGCATTTGGCCGAATACATCGCCGAACTGCGCGACCTGCTCGACAGCCACGGTTTGCAGTACGGCATGTTCGGCCATGTCGACGCCGGCGTACTGCACGTGCGGCCGATCCTCGACATGAAAGACCCGCAGCAAGCGGCCCTGGTACGCCCGGTGTCCGATGGCGTCGCCGCGTTGACCCAGCGCTACGGCGGCCTGCTCTGGGGCGAGCATGGCAAGGGCCTGCGTTCCGAATACGCGCCGGCATTCTTCGGCGAGTTGTACCCGGCGCTGCAAGCCTTGAAAGCCGCGTTCGACCCATTCAACCAGTTCAACCCGGGCAAAATCGCTACGCCGGCCAACAGCGGCGCAGCACTGCTGAAGATCGACGAAGTGACCCTGCGCGGCGAGCTGGATCGGCAGATCGACGAGAAAGTCTGGCAAAGCTACGGCGCGGCCATGCATTGCAATGGCAACGGCGCCTGCTACAACTTCGATCCTGATGACGCCATGTGCCCGTCGTGGAAAGCCACCCGCGAACGCGCGCAATCGCCCAAGGGCCGCGCTTCGCTGATTCGGGAATGGCTACGGTTGCAGGGCGAGGCGGGCGTCGATGTGCTCTCGGACGCAATCCGTAAACCGGCGTTTTTCAGCACGCTGTGGCAGCGCTGGCGCAACAGTCGCGATCCATCGGCGGATTTTTCCCATGAGGTGTACGACGCCATGGCCGGTTGCCTGGCCTGCAAATCCTGCGCGGGGCAGTGCCCGGTGAAGGTCAACGTGCCGGAATTTCGCTCGCGTTTTCTCGAGCTGTATCACAGTCGTTATCTGCGTCCGGCGCGGGACTATCTGATTGCCTCGCTGGAATACACCATTCCATACATGGCGAGGGTACCGGAGCTTTATAACGGTCTGATGGGTGCTGGCTGGGTGCGTGGCGCGCTGGCGCGGATCGGTGGCATGGTCGATGTGCCGCTGCTCAGCCGTTTCGATTTCCACGCGGCGATGCGCCGTTGGCAGGTGCAGCCAGCAACGGTTGCAACGCTGTCGGCGCTAACCCCAGGGCAGCGCGAACGCAGCGTGGTCATCGTGCAGGACGCCTTCACCCGCTACTTCGAAGCGCCGCTGCTGGCTGATCTGGTCGAGCTGATTTCGCGCCTGGGTTATCAGGTCTATCTCGCGCCGTTCAGCGCCAACGGCAAACCGCTGCACGTGCAGGGCTTTCTCTCGGCGTTCAATCGCGCGGCGTTGCGTAACGCTGAGCAGTTGCAGGCGCTGGCGCAGACCGGCGTGCCGCTGCTGGGGCTGGATCCGGCGATGACTCTGGTCTATCGCCAGGAATACCTGAAAGTACCGGGCCTGAATGAGTGCCCAGAAGTAGCGCTGGTGCAGGAATGGTTACTCAAGGTCATGCCGGAGCAGACGCCTGAGGCTCAGCCCAAAGCGTTCCGTCTGCTCGCCCATTGCACGGAGAAAACCAACGCGCCGGCCGCGACCCGCCAGTGGGAACAGGTCTTCGAACGTGCCGGTCTGAAGCTGGCCACGCAGGCTACCGGTTGCTGCGGCATGTCCGGTACTTACGGCCACGAAGCACGCAATCGCCAGACCTCAGCCGTCATTTACGAGCAGTCGTGGGCGCGCCAGGTGCAGGCTCCGGCGGAGCAGGGCGAGGCGTTGGCGACCGGCTACTCCTGCCGCAGCCAGGTCAAGCGCCAGTCGGATCAGGCGCTGCGCCATCCGTTGCAGGTGCTGCTCCAGACGCTGCGTCGCTGACCGTGTCGCTGGTGTCCCTGTCCCAGATCAGGCGTGGGTCGAAACTCATCGCCGCGAGCATGGTGAACACCACGACCAGGCCGAAGAACAGGATGCCCGGTCGTGGCTCGATATCGCCCAGCGCCTGGAACTTCACCAGCGCCGCGACCAGCGCGACCACCAGCACATCGAGCATCGACCAGTAGCCGATCAGTTCGACGAAGCGGTACAGCTTCGAACGCTCCCTGCGCGCCCAATCGCTGTTGCGCTGCACGGTGACGAGCAGCAAGGTCAGGGCGACGAATTTGACCCCCGGGACCGCGATGCTGGCGATGAAAATGATCAGGGCGATGTCCCACGCTCCGGCCTCCCAGAACTCCAGCACGCCACTCATGATCGTGCTGTCGGCGCCGTTGCCGAGCATCACCGTATTCATCACCGGCAGCAGATTGGCCGGGATATAAAACGCCAGGGCGGCGAGCATGTACGCCCAGGTGCGCGTCAGCGAATTGGTTTTGCGCCGATGCAGCGGCGCATCGCAGCGCGGGCACTCGTGTGGCTCGTCGGTCATATCGCAGGCCAGGCCACAGCTGTGGCACAGGCACAAGTTGAGTTCGCTGGCGGTCGGTGGACGCTTCATAAAATGTCCCAGAGTTCGCGGATGTCACGGCCGGCAATGCGGATCATCATCAGGCTCAGCACCGCCAGGGCGAACAGGCCGATCCCCGGCAGCACATCGAGCAGGCCGGCAAGTTTGAACACTGCAACCATCGCCCCCAGCAGACACACCTCAAGCATGCTCCACGGGCGCAGGGTTTCCAGCCAGCGCATGCACAGATTGAACCCCGGTGCCCGCCTCATGCCAAGGGCGAAACTCAACGCCCAGACCAGCAACACCAACTGAAATGCCGGGGCGATGATGATCGCAATCGCCGCAACCATGGCGATAAAGGTGATCGGTCCCTGGCTCAGCGCGAGCACCGAATCCCACAGGGTTGCGCTGTTTTTCATGCCTTTGAGGCTGATGCTCATCACCGGATAGAAATTGGCAAACAGCCACAGCATCGCGGCCGTGAACGTCAGCGCCAGACGCTGCTCGATGGTCAGGCCGTTGAAGCGCTGCAGCACGCCACCGCAGCGTACGCACAGGGTTTTCTGGTGTTTGCCGAGCACGACTTTCTCGTACACACAATCACAGTGCTCGCAGATGATCAGGTGTTCGGTATTGACCATGGACAGCGCTCAAGGGCAGGGCGGACCTGTTCACTATAGAAGGCTGGCGCTGATGGGCAACTTTGATGGTGCATGTTTGGGTTTTGTTTTTCTGGTGTTATAAGGTAACGCGAAATTTGCGGGCGGCGTTGTGGCTGTCCGGTGTTATTCCTCTCGATTGCGAAAGACCCATGCCCCCTGTACTTCCCCGTTCTGCCCCATTGACGACTGGCCGGCTGCTGTCCATTGATGCGCTCAGAGGCCTGGTGATCCTGTTCATGCTGCTCGATCACGTACGCGAAACCTTCCTGTTGCACCGACAGGTCTCCGATCCGATGGACATTGCCAGCACCGAACCGGCGCTGTTTTTCAGCCGCACATTGGCGCATTTGTGTGCGCCGGTGTTCGTCTTGCTGACCGGTTTGTCGGCATGGCTCTACGGCGAAAAATACGCCGGCAAAGCCGATGTCAGCGCGTTTCTGTTCAAGCGCGGATTGTTCCTGGTGGCGCTGGAATTCACTTTGGTCAACTTCGCCTGGACCTTCCAGTTGCCGCCGAGCGTGATCTACCTGCAAGTGATCTGGGCGATCGGCCTGAGCATGATCGCGCTGGCGCTGCTGGTCTGGTTGCCGCGTGCGCTGCTGCTGACGCTGAGCGTGGCGATCATCGCCGGGCATAACCTGCTCGACGCAGTGCATTTCCCGGTCGAGTCGGCACTGCATGTGCCTTGGGCGATTCTGCATGATCGAGGCTGGATCGAGATCAGCGGAACCCTGCGCCTGCGCACCTCGTACCCGCTGCTGCCGTGGATTGGTGTAATCGGCCTGGGCTATGTGCTGGGGCCGTGGTTTGCTCGCGGCATGGACGCGGCGGTGCGTCAGCGTCGTTTGCTGATTGCCGGGGTCGCTGGATTGCTCGGCTTCGTGGCGCTGCGCTTGATCAATGGCTACGGCGAAAAGCCGTGGGCGATCAGCGATTCGCTGGTGCAGACACTGATGAGCTTTTTCAACATCACCAAATACCCGCCGTCGCTGCTGTTTCTCGCGCTGACTGTGAGTACGGGGCTGTTGCTGTTGCTCGCCTTTGAGCGCGTGCAGAGTCGCCGCTGGATTGGCTGGCTGACCGTGTTCGGCTCGGCGCCGATGTTTTTCTATCTGCTGCACTTGTATGTGTTGAAGGTGTTGTACCTGATTGGCGTGGCGCTGTTCGGCCTGAATCAGGGCAGCTATTTCGGCTTTTCGACGGTGACGGCGGTGTGGCTGGCGGCGGTGGTTCTTGCCGTGGTGCTGTTCCCGGCAGTGCGCTGGTTTTCGGCACTGAAAGCGCGGCGGCGGGACATCAGGTGGCTGAAGTATCTGTAAATCGAAGCAGAGCTTGTGGGAGTCGTGCCCCAAATCATCTGCGCAGCCGTGCCCCTGTGGGAGCGAGCCTGCTCGCGAAGAGGTGTGTCAGTCGATGCAGCAGTGACTGACAGGACGCTTTCGCGAGCAGGCTCGCTCCCACAGGTTTTACAGCACCCGGCTTATTTACGATCCAGCCATACGGTCTGCGCGTTGCAGAATTCCCGTACGCCAAAGTGCGACAGCTCACGACCGAAGCCGCTCTTCTTCACGCCGCCGAAGGTCACGCGCGGATCGCTCGCCGAGTAGCCGTTGATGAACACGCCACCGGTTTCCAGTTCACTGGTCAGTTGCTCAGCCAGCGCCACGTTCGCGGTGTAGATAGTCGCGGTCAGGCCGAAATCGCTGTCGTTGGCCAAGGCCACGGCGTGTGCGCAATCGCGGGCGGTGATAATCGAGGCGACCGGGCCAAACAGTTCTTGCTTGAACGAGGTCATGCGGTCGGTTACATCGGCCAGCACGGTCGGTTCGTAGAAGTTGCCGGCGCCCTCGGCTTTTCTGCCGCCGAGCAGCAGCGTCGCGCCTTCCTCCAACGTGTCACGCACTTGCTGATCGAGTTCATCACGCAGATCGAAGCGCGCCATCGGCCCGATGTAAGTGTCAGCGTTGAGCGGATCGCCCATCTTCAACTGGCGTGTCGCTTCAACGAACTTGCGGGTAAATTCCTCGACCACACCTTGTTCGATGATCAGACGTTTGGCAGCCGCGCAGACCTGGCCGGAATTCTGATAACGACCGACCACTGCCGCGTGCACCGCCTCATCCAGATCAGCATCGTTGAGCACGATGAACGGATCGGAGCCGCCGAGTTCCAGCACGCATTTCTTCAATGCCGCACCGGCCTGAGCA
This sequence comes from Pseudomonas sp. CCNWLW23, assembly GCF_037095675.1. Taxonomy (NCBI): domain Bacteria; kingdom Pseudomonadati; phylum Pseudomonadota; class Gammaproteobacteria; order Pseudomonadales; family Pseudomonadaceae; genus Pseudomonas; species Pseudomonas sp. CCNWLW23. The sequence goes on from NZ_JBAWKM010000037.1 coordinate 12,036, forward strand.
CCGATGGCCATACCGGCGCGGACGCTGCCGGTCAGCGTCACAGCGGCGATGCGCGAATCGGCAATGGCGCTGGAAACGCCTTCCGGGGTGACGTTGATCACCTCAAACACGCCATCGGGAAAACCGGCGCGGACAAACGCATCGCGCAGCAGGTAAGCGCTGCCCATCACGTTTGGCGCATGCTTGAGCACGTAAGTGTTGCCAGCGATCAACGTCGGCACCGCGCCGCGCAGCACTTGCCAGATCGGGAAATTCCACGGCATCACCGCCAGAATCGGCCCCAGCGGACGGTACTCGATACGCGCCTTGCCGCCTTCAACCAGGGTGGCTTCGGCGTCGAGCATGGCTGGACCGTGTTCGGCGTACCACTCGCAGAGCTTGGCGCATTTCTCGATTTCGCCACGGGCCTGGGCGATCGGCTTGCCCATTTCCTGGGTGATCATGGTTGCCATCGCTTCTGAGGTTTCACGCAGCGCGCCGGCGAGGGCGGTCAAAAGACGCGAACGATCCTGCAGCGGCTTGCGCTTCCACTTGCCAAAAGCAAAGGCAGCGCGAGTCAGCGCCGCATCAAGGGCAGCGGCGGATTCAAACGCGTAATGCCCGATCTGCTCGCCGGTGGCGGGGTTGATCGAGATGGCGTGGGTCTGGCTGGAAATCTGGCTCATGACGTTGTCCTGTAGGTTCGTCGGATGGGCCTAGAGTAGGGTGGCGTTAGTTTTCTGGAAACTGAATAATAAAGAGCGTTTCCTTCACGATTGGAGAATGACTGTGGATCTGGTGCAACTGGAAATCTTCAAAGCGGTGGCCGAGCACGGCAGCATCAGCGCTGCCGCCACGCAGATTCATCGCGTGCCGTCGAACCTGACCACGCGGATCAAACAGCTTGAGCAGGATCTCGGCGTCGATCTGTTTATCCGCGAGAAAAGCCGTCTGCGCCTGTCGCCGGCCGGGTGGAGTTTTCTCGAATACACGCGGCGTATTCTCGATCTGGTGCAGGAAGCCCGCGCTACGGTGGCAGGCGAAGAACCCCAGGGCGCGTTCCCGTTGGGCTCGCTGGAAAGTACCGCAGCGGTACGTATTCCCGAACTGTTGGCGGCGTACAACCAGCAGCACCCGAAGGTCGACCTCGACCTGTCCACCGGGCCATCGGGGACGATGATCGACGGCGTGCTGTCCGGGCGTCTCGCCGCTGCATTCGTCGACGGCCCGGTGCTGCATCCGGCCCTGGAAGGTGTGCCGGCGTTCGAGGAGGAAATGGTCATCATCGCGCCGCTCCATCATTCACCGGTCGAACGTGCGGCGGACGTGAATGGCGAGAATATCTACGCCTTCCGTTCCAACTGTTCCTACCGTCACCATTTTGAAAAATGGTTCAGCACCGACGCTGCCGTACCCGGCAAGATCTTCGAAATGGAGTCCTACCACGGCATGCTCGCCTGCGTCAGCGCCGGTGCCGGCCTGGCGCTGATGCCGCGCAAAATGCTGCAGAGCATGCCCGGCAGCGCGACGGTCAGCGTCTGGCCGCTGACCGCGGACTTCCGCTATCTGACTACATGGCTGGTGTGGCGCCGGGGCACGGTGTCGCGCAGTCTGAGCATGTTCGTGCGTTTGCTTGAAGAGCGGGGCGTGGTGCGTGAGCAAGCCTGATAGAGCGCATCTTTATGGCGTGCCATTGCGCCCGTACAAACGATAACCGTCGCGCTGATTCAAGCGATCGTAATAGGCGCGCACCGCAGCCAGATTCCCGTGATCGAGCGGCGTTTCGAACCAGCGATTCACTGACAGCCCGATCGGAATGTCCGCCAGGGAAAACTGCTCGCCACTGACGTATGCGCCGGTCTTCTCCAGTTGGCGATCGAGGATTTGCATGTTGCGCATCCAGTCCCGGCAGCCGGCGGCCAGGGCATCGCCGTCCTGATAATCCGGCGACTTGCGCACCAGCGCCATCAGCGGGTACGACCAAGAGCGATTCAGCTCCGAGGCCTGCCAATCGATCCACTGATCGACCCGCGCGCGGGCGATGGGCTCAACCGGATATAAATGCGCACCGCCGTAACGCGTCGCCAGATAACGAATGATGGTGTTGGATTCCCAGAGAGTGAAATCGCCGTCCTGGATCACCGGCACCATGGCGCAGGGATTCAGCGCGAGAAACTCCTGTGTGTTTGGCGACTGGAAGCCCGAACCCCAGTCTTCGCGCTCGAACGGGATGTCCAGTTCAGCACAGGTCCACAGCACTTTGCGCACGTTGATCGATGAGGCTTTGCCGAGTATTCGCAGCATGGGATTTCCTTCTCCGGGTAGTGGACGCAGGAAAATACCATAGCGCAAAACACAAGGCCCGCATCGCACGGGCCTTGGTTCATCAGCATCTGACTACGGCGTGTGCCGTGCGGGATTACCGGTTGAGGAACGCCAGCAGATCCTCATTCAACGCCTGCGCATGGGTCACGGCAAACCCGTGCGGCGCGCCGGCGTAGACCTTCAACTCGGCGCCTTTGATTTGCGCGGCGGCCTGCTTGCCGGTGGTTTCGAACGGCACGATCTGGTCGCCGTCGCCATGGATCACCAGAGTCGGCACATCGATCTTGGCCATGTCCGGGCGGAAGTCGGTTTCCGAGAACGCGGTCACGCAGTCGACGGTGCCCTTGAGCGATGCCAGCAGCGCGATGTTCAGGGTTTGCGTGAGCACGCCGTCAGAGACTTTCTGGCCCTGATTGGTGCCGTAGAACGGCGCGTTGAAATCAGCGATAAATTGCGCACGATCCTTCAGCAGGCCGGCCTTGATGCCGTCGAACACTGATTTGTCGACGCCGTCGGCGAAGTCGGCTTTCTTGCCGAACAGCGGCGTGACCGCACCGAGCAATACCAGGCCGGCAACGCGCTCGCTGCCGTGGCGGGCGATGTAGCGGCTGACGTCGCCGCCACCCATGGAGAAGCCGACCAGGGTCACGTCGCGCAGGTCCAGATGGTTGATCAGGCCGGCGATGTCATCGGCGAAAGTGTCGTAGTCGTAGCCGGTCCATGGTTGATCGGAGCGACCGAAACCACGGCGGTCGAAGGCGATGGTGCGATAGCCGCGACTGCTCAGGTATTCCATCTGGTATTCCCACATGTCGGCATCCAGCGGCCAGCCGTGGCTGAACAGCACGGGCTTGCCGCTGCCCCAGTCCTTGTAATAGATCTCGGTGCCGTCTTGGGTTTTGAAGGTGCTCATGCAAACTCCTTGTGATCGTGTGTGGCAAGAATAGATGCCGAATGGGCAACGGCCACTATCCGCGCAAAACGCGCCCGCCACTTGTACGCAGGTGCTGGTTTCACCCGTATGAAAGCGCGGCAAATCCCGATGAGCGGAACAAACTTAAGTTTGACGTCAAAATGATGGCCCTCTAATATCGCGCCACTATTTTGATGTCACTTTTTGTGTCGAGGGATCGAACATGTTTTCACCCGCCTTCACGGCGCGGTTGTGCCTGGCGCTGCTCTGCCTTTCTCCGCTTGACTCTGCCTGGGCCGCGCCCACTCCCGGTGAAACCGACCTGATCCGCGAACGTCAGAACCGTTTGCTCGAAGAGCAGCAGCGGCGCCTCGAAGAACTCAAGGATCTGCCCGGCAAAGACGCCAAATCGGCGCAACCGACAGCACCCGCCGATACGCGCTGCTTCACCATCAAGGACATCGAACTCAAAGGTGCAGACAGCCTCTCGGAGCGCGAGAAGACGCGGCTGCTCAAGCCTTATATCGGCGAATGCCTCGGCGTGCCGCAGCTGAACGAGTTGCTGAAAGTCATCACCGACCATTACATCGAAAAAGGTCTGGTCACCAGTCGCGCGTATTTGCCGCAACAGGATCTGTCCGCCGGGCACCTGAAAGTGCTGGTGGTCGAAGGCAAGCTCGAAGGCATGAAGGGCGCAGAAAACAGCCGGCTCTCGGATCGCGAACTGGCCATGGCCTTTCCCGGCAAAAGCGGTGAACTGGTCAACCTGCGCGAGATCGAGCAAATGGTCGACCAGCTCAATCGCCTGCCGTCCAACCAGGCCAAAATGGAGCTGGCGCCGGGGCAGAATGTCGGCGGCAGTGAAGTGCGCGTGACCAACACGCCGCAGAAGCCATGGCGCGCCGGCCTGTCCCGAAGCAACGATGGCCAGCGCAGCACCGGCGAGCAGCAGTGGGGCACGTCGTTCGATTGGGACAGCCCGCTGGGTCTGGCTGACCAATTGAGCCTGCGCGGCGGCCACGATGCGATGACCGATCACCAGCACACTTCCAACAACGCCATGCTCAATTACAGCCTGCCGTGGGGCTGGTGGACGTTCAGTTACACCTACAGCCAGAGCGAGTACCGCTCGCAGATCGCCGCCAACGGCTACAACTTCAAGCAGACCGGTGACAGCGAAAACCATCAGTTGCGCGCCGAGCGCGTGATCCATCGCGACGCGGTCAGCAAGACCTCCCTCAGTGCGGGACTTTCGTACCTGCGCAGCAACAACTTCATCGAAGACAGCAAACTCAAACTGAGCAGCAATCGCATCAGCGAAGCGCAATTCGGCTTCAACCACGGCCGTCGTGTCGGCAGCGCGTTCGTCAACTTCGATGCTGGCGTGCAGGAGGGCATTGGTGCTTTCGATGCGCAGGGCAGTCACGATCCCGGCCCCGGCGAACCGGACGCACGCTACCGCAAATACACCGCAACCCTGAGCTATTTGCAGCCGTTCAAATTGCTCGGTGAATCCTTCAGCTTCAGCAGCCTGATGACCGGCCAGCGCAGCGAAGATGTGCTGTTCAGCCCACAGCGCACCAGCCTCGGCGGCTCGGCGTCGATCCGCGGCTACAAGGATCAATCGCTGTCCGGCGACAGCGGTGGTTACTGGCGCAACGACCTGCGCTGGAGCCGCCCGGTGACCGCCGAATGGCTGCGGCCAGTGTTCGCCGAGTACGGCACCAGCCTCGGTTACGACCAAGGCGTAATTCGCGGCGATCGCTACAACGGCGATCAGCACGGACGCATGTCGAGCAACTCGCTGGAGCTGTTCGCACGTGGTCAGCATGTGGCCGCCAGCGTGACTTTCGCGCATTCCCTGGAACGACCGGACGCGCTGACTGAGCGTGAAGCGCCGATCTATTTCCGCCTGGATTTCTTCATTTAATTTTTGCCGGCTTCGAGATTCTGATATGGACATTCGCCACCTGGCCTTCCTGGCCAGCCAACCTTCTGCGGCCGTAAAAAAGCGCGAGCAATTCTGCGGCATGCCCAAGCGTGGTCTGGCCTTTTTGCTGGCGAACGTCATGTTCTGGCAACCGGTGTGGGCGCAGGCGGACGGCATCGTTGTCAGTGCACCCGGCACCAGTCTGGATCGCGCCGGCAATGGCGTGCCAATCGTCAACATCGCAGCGCCCAATGGCAGTGGCCTGTCGCATAACCAGTTCCACGACTACAACGTCGGTGCGCAAGGCGTCATCCTCAACAACGCCACCGACCGCATGCAACAGACGCAACTGGGCGGGATCATTCTCGGCAACCCGAACCTGCGTGGCGCAGCGGCACAAACCATCCTCAACGAAGTCAATGGCGGCAGCCCGAGCCAGTTGCGCGGCTACACCGAAGTCGCAGGGCAATCGGCACGGGTGATCGTTTCCAATCCTTACGGCATCAGTTGCAACGGTTGCGGTTTCATCAACACGCCACGTGTCACGCTGACCACCGGTAAACCGGTGCTCGACAACGGTCGCCTGGAGCGCTTTCAGGTCGATCAGGGAAGCGTTTCGATTGACGGCGTCGGTCTTGATGCGAGCAACGTCGACAGTTTCGAAATCATTACCCGCAGTGCGCAGATCAATGCACAGATCCACGCAAAAAACCTGAACATCACCACCGGCCGCAACGACGTCAACGCCGACAAGCTCAGCGCCACCGCCCGTGCCGATGACGGCAGCGCCAGACCACAACTGGCCATCGACTCCTCGGCGCTCGGCGGCATGTATGCCGGTGCAATCAAACTGGTCGGCACCGAGCAGGGCGTTGGCGTGAAGCTGGCAGGGGATCTTGCCGCCAGCGCAGGTGACATCCGGATCGACGCCAATGGCCAACTGACCCTGGCCAAAGTCACGGCGGGTAATGCCGTCGATGTAAAGGCCAAAAGTCTCGATGCCCAGGGCGCGGTTTATGCCGGTACGCAGGTCACCGTACAAACCGCCGAAGACCTGATCAATCGCCAAAGCCTCGCTGCCCGTGACCGCGTCAGCCTGAGCAGTGGCGGCAGGCTGACCAATACCGGTGTGATTGAAGCCGGGGTAAGCGCAGACAACAGCCGCAACGCCAATGGTGATCTGTCGATCAACAGTGCTTCGGTGAGCAACAGTGGCAGCGTGTTGGCCAGCCGAACCCTGACCGCCAGCGCAGCCGCAACGTTCGAGAACCAGAACGGTACCGTGCAGGCTCAAGACCTCACTCTGAACGCGGCGCGCCTGGTCAACCAAGGTGTGAATGCGCGTGTTTATGGTGAAACCCGTCTGGTCGTGAGCGCGCCGGCCATCGTCAACCTCAGCGGCCTGATTCGCTTCGCCGATGGGCAAGCGGCAACACTGGTGGTCGACAGTATCGACAACCGTCAGGGCCGTATCGAAATCGCCGTCGGCAGCCTCAAGCTCAATGCTCAGGAGGTAAAAAACACCGGCGGCAAAGTGATCGCCGGTCGCCTCGACGTGGACGCCCGTCAACTGGACAACAGCGGCGGCCTGATCGGCGCCAGCGACGGTGAGGCCAAGGTTGTCGCCCGCGAACGTCTGAATAACGGCGCGGGCAAGATCCAGGCGAAAACCACGCTGGCACTGTCGGGAGGGGAGTTGCTCAATCAGGGTGGGACGCTGGCTGCCGACGACATTCACGTCACGGCCACTCGCCTTGATAACAGCGCCAAGGGTGTGATCAGCGCGGAAAACGGTGCTGCTGATCTGACGCTGATGCAGGATTTCGACAACCACGACGGCAAGGTGCAAGCCTCGGATCGCTTGACCGTCACTGCGCAGAGCATCAACAACCGCAACGCAAGTCTGACGGGCAAAACCCTCGAGGTGGCCAGTCGCGGCACGCTGGATAATACGCAAGGCACGATTTCGTCCGATGACAGCGTGGTTTCCAGTGCAGACCTGGATAACAGCCTTGGCCTGATCCAGGGGACCGATCGCCTGAGCCTGACCGCGCAGGATCTGCAAAACGCCAGCGGCCAACTTTTGGGCGGCATCGTCGACGCTAAACTGCTCAATCTGACCGGCAACAACGACGGCACGCTCAGCGCCGAAACCGGGCAACTGACGCTCCACGTCCAGCAGCACTTGAACAACGCATTGGGCCGTCTGCAATCCATCAAAGGCGATGTGGAACTGCGTGCCAGCTCTGTCGATAACCGTGGCGGTGTAGTCGCCGCCCGGCAATTGCTGGTGTTGGCCAAGGACGGACACGTCGACAACCGTGGCGGGCGGATGATCGCCGACGGCCTGGAGTTGCACGCGGCCAGCCTTGATAACCGTGCCAACGGGTTGTTGGCCGCAGGTGCCGATGGCGCGCGGTTGATCCTCAAGCAAACCTCGCCGGGCCAGTCGCAACTGCTGAATCAACAGGGCCGGATTCAGAGCGAAGGTCAGTTGCACATCGACGGTGACGAGGTCGACAACAGCGCCGGTGTCCTGCTTGGCAACGCTATCGACATCAATGCCAAACAACTTGGCAACAACGACAAGGGCGGCATCGTCGGTAATGGCGGCGATGTCGTCCTCAACATTGCCGGAGTCTTCAGCAACGTCACCGGTCTGGTCGACGCTGGCGCACAGCGCTTGCTCCTTGATCAACTGACCTCGCTGGATAACCGGGGCGGCACCCTGCAAGGCAAGCGCCTGGACATCAATAGCGCCTGGATCAACAACAACGCTGCCGGGCAGATCATCGCTGGCAGCGACGGCCTGAAGATTACTGGCAAAACACTGCTCAATCAGCAAGGTGTGATTCTGGCCAACGGCAGCCATGCCGAACTGGCGCTGAACAACGGCAATTTGCAAAACCAGGGCGGCACGCTGCAAGCCGACTCGGTGAGCATCACCAGTGCCGACCTCGACAACAGTGCAGCCAGCGGCAAGGCCGGGCTGATTTCCAGCCTGATCGATGACCTGACGTTGACGGTAACGCGCCTGACCAACCGCGCCGGCAAAATGTTCGGCAAGGATCAGGTGATCTTCACTGGTACCAGCCTGGACAACACCAGCGGCGAGATCAGCGGTAATCAGCTGGGGCTCGAAGCCGTCGGGCAGGTTCTCAATCAGGGCGGCCTGATCGAATCGGCGAACAGCCTCAAGCTGACTGCCAGCGGCTTGGATAACAGCGCCGGCGGCCAGCTCCGCGCCCTCGGTGGCGCTGCGAGTCAGATCAAGCTGACCGGCAATCTGAACAACCAGAGCGGCGTGATCGAAATCGGCAGTCAGGACCTGCTGCTATCCGGTGCCGAAATCAATAACTTCAGCGGCAATGTGCGCCACGCGGCACAGGGCCTTTTCGACCTGGATGTGAGCCAACTGGCCAACAACCAGGGCAGTCTCACCGGGCTGGGCAATGGTGTATGGGATGTCGGCTCGGTCAACGGTGTTGGTACCTGGCAACTGAACGGCGGGCTGACCTACACCAGTGCGCAGGACCTGACGCTCAATGCTGGCGAACGGATCGCCAGTACTTCGGCGCTCAGCCTCAACGTGGCCAACCTGAACAATGCCGGACAATTGCTCAGCGGCGGCGATCTGGCGCTGACCCTCGGCGGCAATCTGCTCAACAGCGGCAAAGTCTCCGCGCAGCAGAAACTCACGATCAGCGCCAACGACGTGATCCAGCAGGACGGGCGACTGGTCAGCGGCGGCGACACCGTGATGACCTTGCGCGGCACACTGGACAATCTCGGTCGCCTGATCGCCAACCAGAACCTCACGGTGACGGCGGCACGGATCAATAACAAAGGCACCCTCGGCGCCCAAGGCAATCTCGAATTCACCGCCGCCAACGGTCTCTACAACGATGCCGACACGCTGCTGTTCAGCGGCGGCACGATGAAGCTGCACGGCAACAGCCTGAATAACTATTACGGCGATATTTACAGCGGCGGCAACATGAGCGTCGACGCTGTCGATGGCGGGCGCGCGGCGTTGTTCAGCAACTTGTCGGGCACCATCGAAGGCGAGGGTGACGTCGATATCAACGCGGTTTCCTTCGAAAACGCCAAAGCCGAGTTCGAGCTGACTTCCGGTCAGTCGTCCGGCAGCTTGAGCTGGGTATGCGGTCAGCACTGCGATGGTGGTGATGGCTGGAAGCGCGGCACCATCACCATCACTACCCAATTCAACGACGAGGTGCTCAAGGACTCGCGCGCGGCGCGATTCGTGGCAGGCAAGAACTTCACCATCCACGCCAACCAGGTTGAAAACCGTTACAGCCTGCTGGCCGCCAACGGCGACCTGACCGTGACGGCTGACAGCCTGCTGAACCAGGGCGCGGAGTCGCGTTCGGGGACGCGCGTGGTGAAAAGGGGCACCCCTGGGCGTATCGACAACAGCCTCTGGGACAAGATGGAGTTCGTCGATGTTCCGGCGTTCAACGCGGCTACCGCGGCCGGCAACTTCGATCAGGCGCGGTTCGATGAACTGATCAGTCGCTCCAGTGATTCGCGATTCTCTTTGATGAGTGACGTCACCACCTGGAATGCAAACGGCAACGCCGTTTACGCTGCGGTGATGCAGGCCGGCGGCAAGGTCAAGCTCGACGTCACCAACAGCATCCAGAACGGCACGCTATACGACAACACTTATGGTCAACTGACAGGTTCTCTGGCCAGCGACCAGACTGACGCGGTCGGCGGCATCAACATCAACCTGGGCAAACATAGCACCGACGCTGTCGCCCAAACCTCCAGATCCGTTACCCGTATCGAGCATGTCGACGCCGATGGCGTGAAGCAGATCAGCTTCACACCGGTGGACTTCAAAGGTGTGCCGTTCGCCGCAGTCGACCCGACGGCTTCCTCGACCTTCCGGTTGCCGAAAGGCCCGTACGGCATGTTCGTGCAAAGCACGAATCCGCAGAGCCGTTATCTGATCGAAACCAATCCGGAGCTGACCCAGACGACCGCGTTCATGAGCTCCGACTACCTGCTCGGCAAGCTCGACTTCAGCGCCGACGAAGCGGCGCGTCGCCTCGGTGACGGTCGCTATGAATCGCGGCTGATCAGCGACGCCGTCATGGCCCAGACCGGCCAGCGTTTTCTCGCCGGTGGCCTGGAGAACGACTACGAGCAATTTCGTTATCTGATGGATAACGCGCTCGCCAGCAAAAATCAACTGAACCTCTCAGTCGGCGTCAGCCTGACCTCGGCGCAGGTCGCTGCGCTGACCCACGACATTGTCTGGATGGAAGAACGCATCGTCGACGGCCAGAAAGTGCTGGTGCCGGTGTTGTATCTGGCGCAGGCCGAGTCGCGCAACGTGCGCGGTGGCAGCCTGATTCAGGGCCGAGATCTGGAAATGCTGGCCGGTAGCGATCTGGTCAACGTCGGCACATTGAAGGCCAGCAACGACGTGTCCGTCGACGTCAAGGGCAGCCTCTATCAGGGCGGTCTGGTGGAAGCCGATGAGCGTATCAAACTCATGGCCACCGACAGCATTCGCAACGCACTGGCCGGCGAAATCCGTGGCAATCAGGTCGAACTGACGACACTCAAGGGCGATATCGTCAACGATCGTACCGCCATCGCTGTGCGTGATGGCAGCGGCATGCGCACCCTTGTCGACGACGGCGGCTTCATCAGCGCTCGCGACAGCCTGACCATCAAGTCCGGACAGGATCTGACCAACGCGTCTGCCATCAGCAGCGGCGGTGACGCCAGCCTGAGTGCAGCGCGCGACATCAACCTGTTGGCGACACGCGACGAAGACGAACTCCACGAATCATTCGATGGCGGCCACCGCTCAGTCATTACCTCCACCGTGGAAAACCTCGCGTCGACAGTGAAAACCGGCGGCGACCTGAAGCTCGATGCCGGTCGCGACATCAACGTCGTCGCCAGCACAGCCGAAGCCACCGGCAACCTCGCCGCCGAGGCCAAGCGCGACATCAACATGTCCTCGGCCGGAGATGAACACAACGTTGAAACCCATAGCAAGGACGGCAAGAAACGTGTCCATGAACAGGATGACCACACTGTTCAGAAAGCAGCTGAGTTCATCGCCGGCGGCGACGTAAAAACCAGTTCCGGGCGTGACACCACACTGGTCGCGAGCAAAATCAGCGCAGGCAATGAAGCCTACGTCTACGCCGGTAACGACCTCAATCTGCTGGCCGCGCAGAACAAGGACCACACCCTTTACGACATGAAGGAGAAGGGCGGTTTCGGCAACCTGAAACTCCAGCGCGACGAAGTCACCCAGGTCACCCACGTCGGCAGCGAAATCAAGAGCGGCGGCAACCTGTCTCTGGTCAGCCTGGGCGACCAGCATTACCAGGTGGCCAAACT
>NZ_JBAWKM010000038.1:0-17475 GCF_037095675.1 Pseudomonas sp. CCNWLW23
ATACGGTGTGTCATTCAGATGCATCAGTGCCTGACAGGACCTCTTCGCGAGCAAGCTCGCTCCCACATCGGGCCTTGATCGTGCCGGAGATTTCGGTCCAATCCGAATTCCATTTGTGGGAGCGAGCTTGCTCGCGAATGCGGTGTGTCATCCAGATGCATCAGTGCCTGACAAGGCCTCTTCGCGAGCAGGCTCGCTCCCACATGGGCCTTGTTCGTGCCGAAGATTTCTGTCCAGACCGAATTCCATTTGTGGGAGCGAGCCTGCTCGCGAATGCGGTGTGTCATTCAGATGCATCAGTGCCTGACAGGACCTCTTCGCGAGCAAGCTCGCTCCCACATCGGGCCTTGTTCGTGGCGGAGATTTCCGTCCAAACCGAATTCCATTTGTGGGAGCGAGCCTGCTCGCGAATGCGGAGTGTCATCCAGATGCATCAGTGCCTGACAGGACACCTTCGCGAGCAGGCTCGCTCCCACATCGGGCCTTGGTCGTGGCGGAGATTTCTGTCCAGACCGAATTCCATTTGTGGGAGCGAGCCTGCTCGCGAATACGGTGTGTCATTCAGATGCATCAGTGCCTGACAGGACCTCTTCGCGAGCAAGCTCGCTCCCACATCGGGCCTTGTTCGTGGCGGAGATTTCGGTCCAAACCGAATTCCATTTGTGGGAGCGAGCTTGCTCGCGAATGCGGTGTGTCATTCAGGTGCATCAGTGCCTGACAGGACCCCTTCGCGAGCAGGCTCGCTCCCACATGGGGCCTTGGCCGTGGCGGAGATTTCGGTCCAGACCGAATTCCATTTGTGGGAGCGAGCCTGCTCGCGAATGCGGTGTCTCATTCAGATGCATCAGTGCCTGACAGGACCCCTTCGCGAGCAGGCTCGCTCCCACATGGGCCTTGGTCGTGCCGGAGATTTCGGTCCAAACCGAATTCCATTTGTGGGAGTGAGCTTGCTCGCGAATGCGGTGTGTCATTCAGATGCATCAGTGCCTGACAGGACCCCTTCGCGAGCAAGCGTTCGTGGCGGAGATTTCGGTCCAAACCGAATTCCATTTGTGGGAGCGAGCCTGCTCGCGAATGCGGGGGTGTCATTCAGATGCATCAGTGCCTGACAGGACCTCTTCGCGAGCAAGCTCGCTCCCACATCGGGCCTTGTTCGTGGCGGAGATTTCCGTCCAAACCGAATTCCATTTGTGGGAGCGAGCCTGCTCGCGAATGCGGTGTGTCATTCAGATGCATCAGTGCCTGACAGGACCTCTTCGCGAGCAGGCTCGCTCCCACAGGGCGCCTTGGTCGTGCCGAAAATTTCTGTCCAGACCGAATTTCATTTGTGGGAGCGAGCCTGCTCGCGAAGGCGTCAGTCCATTCGACGCATCTCTGTCAGATCACCTCCCAGCCACCCCCCAGCGCTTTGTACAAGGCAATGCTCGCCTGCAACCGCGACAGGCGCAGTTGCACGTTGAGGTCTTGCGCCGCATACAGCGTGCGCTGGGTTTGCAGGACGGTGAGCAGGTCTTCGGCGCCGGCCTGGTAGCGACTCTGGGCGATGTCGAAGGCGGTTTGTGCCTGGCTCAGTTCTTCGCTTTGCCATTGCCGTTGTTCATCGAGGCCACGAATGCTGCTGAGGGCTTTTTCGACGTCGGCGAAGCCGTTGATGATTGCCCCGCGATAGGTCTCCAGCAATTCGTCCTGCCGCGCCTGGGCCTTGTCGCGTTCGGCGCTGAGGCGGCCGTTGTTGAAGATCGGCGCGGTCAGCCCCGAGGACAGGTTGTAGAACGTCGTGCGCAGCAAATCGGCGGCCAGATCGGCGCCGCTGCCGAGGCTGGCGGTCAGGGTGATTTTCGGCAGCATCGCGGCGCGGGCGACGGTGACATCAGCCTGGGCTGCCGCAAGCTTGGCCTCGGCGCTGGCAATGTCCGGGCGGCGGCTGAGCAAGTCGCTCGGCACGCCGCTGGCGATGTCCGGCCAGTGCAATTGGGCGAAGGATTGTGTGGGCAACGGTAACGTTTGCACTGGTTGGCCGAGCAGGGCGGCGAGGCTGATCAGTGCTTCGCGGGCCTGTTGTTGCACCAGCGGCAGGCGACGCTGTTGTTCGGCCACCAGGCTTTTCTGCTGGGCCAGTTGCAGCGCGGTGGCGCTGCCAGCGTCGAAACGGGTCTGCACCAGATGCAGCACATTCTGCGCATTTTTCAGATTGAGTGCGGCAATGCGCGCCTGCTCACGCAAGGCCAGGGCCTGGGTGTAACTGTTGGCGACGCCGCTGAGCAAGGTCAGCTCGACGGTGGCGCGGTCGAACTTGCTGGCCTGTACGCCGAGCACGGCACTGTCGCGGGCGGCTCGCTTACCGCCCCAGAAATCGATCTCGTAACTGGCGCTGAGCTCGGCATCGTAATAGTCAAGCGAGCGATTCTCCGGGCTGACATCCAATTGGCTGTAGCCCTTGCCGTGGATCAGTTTCTGCCGGTTGGCATTCAAGCCGGCCTTGAGCTCGGGCAGCAGCGGGGCGCCGGCGATGGTTGCGCTGGCCTCGGCCTGTCTGACCCGCGCCACGGCGGCGGCGAGGTCGTAGCTGCCCAGCCGCGCCTGTTCCACCAGCCGCTCCAGTTCGGGGCTGCCGAATTGCGTCCACCATTGCCGATTGCTCTGCAGCGCGCCGGGGGTGTCGGCGGACTGCCACGCGCTCGGTGGCTGCACGCCGCTGTCCAGGCGCGGCGCTGGGCTGCTGCAGGCCGCCAGCAACAGGCTGGCGGCGAGGAAGGTCAATCGCACTTTCATAGGTCGATCATTCACTGGTAAGGGCCGTGACCGGGTCAAGCCGGGCAGCTTTGCGGGCCGGCATAAAGCCGAAAATGACACCGGTGACCAGCGCACAGGCGAACGCACCGATCACCGCCAGCGCTTGAAAGGCAATCGCCACGCCGCTGAGCGACAACACGCCGCCAACCAGCAGCGCCAGGCCGATTCCGGCAATTCCGCCGACCACCGAGAGCATCAGCGCTTCAGTGAGAAACTGACGGAGGATGTCGCGCTGACGGGCGCCGGTGGCCATGCGAATACCGATCTCGCGGGTGCGTTCGCGTACGGTCATGAGCATGATGTTCATCACGCCGATACCGCCGACCAGCAGGGAAATCGCCGCAATTGCCCCCAGCATCAGCGACAGCGTGCCTTGCGTGCGCGCTTCGGCCTGGATCATCGCGGCATTGTTGGTCAGCTCGAAATCCTTCTTGCCGTGGTGCCGACGCAACATCGCCTGTTCGATGGCCTGTTCGGCGTCCTTGACCTTGCGCGCGTCCTTGGCGGCAATCACCACGTATTGCGGATTGCGGCTGCCGAACAGTCGCGTGCTCGCCGCCGAATAGGGCACGGCAATGCGGTTGTCGCTATCAGAGTCGCCGGAGCTGGCGCCTTTTTCCGCAAGCACGCCGAGGATCTGGAACGGCACGTTCTCGATGAGGATGTATTGACCGATGGGGTCGGCGACATCCTTGAGCAATTTGTCGCGGACCTTGGTGCCGATCACCGCGACGGCGGCGGCGCTGTCCTCGTCGGCCTGGGTGAAGTAGCTGCCCTGAATCACCGGCCAGTTGAAAATCTGCGGAAAGTTGGTGTCATTGCCGCCGACGTAGCTGCTGTGGTCGGCGTTGCCAAAGCGCACCCCGGCGGTCGAGCCGTTGACCGGCATGATCCGTTCCACCTGGGGCAGGGCGGACAGTTCGGCAACGTCGTCGAGGGTGATGATGCCCTCCGGCGTGCGGGGGTTCGGCGCCGAGCCGCTGAGGTAAATGATGTTCGAGCCGAACGCACCCATTTGCGCCATGACCTGACGCTTGCTGCCTTCGCCGACGGCGAGCATGACCACCACCGAGGCCACGCCAATGACGATGCCCAGCAGGGTCAGCGCGGTGCGAAAGCGGTTGATCCACATCACCCGCCACGCCGCTTGTACAGCGTCGAGCAGTTCACCTTTCCAGGCGCCGGTCTGGTTGCTGCCGCTGCTCAGGCGCTGGCGCAGGTCGACCGCTTGCAACGCCCCGGGATTGGCCGCAGGCGGCGCGCACGCGTGCTCGGCGCTGTCGCTGATGATCAGGCCGTCACGGATTTCGATGATGCGTTTGGCCCGTTGCGCCACTTCGCGGTCGTGGGTGATGAGGATCACCACATGGCCTTGATCGGCGAGTTCGTCGAGCAGGGTCATGACCTCGGCGCCGCTGTGGCTGTCGA
This sequence comes from Pseudomonas sp. CCNWLW23, assembly GCF_037095675.1. Lineage (NCBI taxonomy): Bacteria > Pseudomonadati > Pseudomonadota > Gammaproteobacteria > Pseudomonadales > Pseudomonadaceae > Pseudomonas > Pseudomonas sp. CCNWLW23. The sequence continues at coordinate 4,222 of NZ_JBAWKM010000038.1, forward strand.
GGGCGCCGGTCGGCTCGTCGGCGAGGATGATATGGCCGCCATTCATCAGCGCACGGGCGATCGACACCCGCTGTTGCTGACCGCCGGAAAGCTGATGCGGGCGATTGCCAGTGCGAGTGCCGAGGCCGAGACGTTCCAGCAGCGCGTGAGCTCGGGCATGCCGCTCGGCGGCCGGGGTGCCGGCATAGATCGCTGGCATCTCGACGTTTTCCTGCGCCGAGCCGGACGGGATTAGGTGATAGCCCTGAAAGACAAAACCGAAGGCTTCGCGGCGCAGCCAGGCCAGTTCATCGCTGTCCAGCTGCGCGACATTTTCCCCGGCAAACAGATACTCGCCGCTGGTGGGGCGGTCGAGGCAACCGAGAATGTTCATCAGCGTCGATTTGCCTGAACCGGAGGCGCCGACAATCGCAACGAACTCGCCGGCATGGATCGACAGATCGATCCCGCGCAGCACTTCCACCCGCGGGCTGTCATCACCGCCGTAGGCTTTGCGGATCTGCCGCAGGTCGATCAGGGGCGTGTGCATTCAGCCTCCATGACCAGCGGCCGGCGCGCTGAGAACATGCTCGCCCTCGGCCAGACCTTCGAGCACCTGGGTGCGCAGGCGATCGCTGATGCCGGTGCGTACTTCGCGCGCCTGAATATCACCGTTGGCGGCGACTATCTGCGCTCGCTGCCACTGCGGACGCGAGCCCGGTTGCAGGGCGGCAGTCGGTACGGTCAGGGTGTCTTGCGCCTGTTCGGCGACGAAGAACACCTGCGCGGTCATGTCGGTCATCAGGCTGTTGTCGGCGTTATCGACATCGAGCAGCACGGTGTACAGCACCACCCGTTCGCTGCCACTGCGACCACTGGTTGGACTGCCGCCCTGATTCTGTTCAAGCGGACGCGGCGGCACCGGCAGGATCTGCCGCACGGTGCTGCTCCAGCGCCGAGTGCCGCCGCTGAGGGTGGTGAAGTAGGCGGTCATGCCGGGTTTGACGTGGCCGATGTCGGCCTCTGAAACCTCGGCCCACACGGTCATCGGCGACAGTCGGGCGATGCGCAGGATCAGCGGGGTCTGTTGTTGCGCGTTGAGGGTCTGGCCTTCGCGCGCACCGACGGCGACCACGGTGCCGCTCATCGGCGCGTAGATGCGCGTGTAACCGAGTTCCGCCTCGTCACTGCGCAGGCTGGCCTGGGCCTGACGGATCTGCGCCTGGAACATGTCGATGCGCGCCTGGGTTGCGCGAACCTCGGCGCGCGCGGTCTGCACGTCTTCCTCGCGGGTGGCGCCACCGGCGGCGAGTTTCTGCTGGCGCTGGTATTTCTGCTGCGCCAGATCGTGCTGGGCACGTTGCTCCTGCAGCTGCGCCTTGAGGTTTTCGATGGAAAAACGCCCGGCATCGAGCTTGGCTTTCTGTGTCGACGGGTCGATTTCCACCAGCAACTGGCCTTCCTTGACCGTATCGCCGGCCTCGACGTGAATCTTCTGAATCTGCCCCGAAGCCTGTGCGCCGACATCCACATAGCGGCGCGGCTGCAAGGTGCCGAGCGCCGTCACGCTGTTTTCGATATCGCCGCGGCTGACCTGCACAGTGGCAACGGCGTCGCGACCGGGTGGCAAGACTTGCCAGGCAGCGACGGCGATCACGGGAATCAGACAGAGGGCGGCAAACAGCGCGCGACGGGCGGGGCGGGGACGATTCATGCAGGGTTCCGGCCAGTGGTTGCGGCCCGTCGCAAGGCACGACAGACACAGGGGCTGTCCTGTAAACGAGGCATGGGCGACGGAATTTAGCCGCAGACACATCGAGTTACCGCAGCCGGGCCACGACTATTTGTCCGGGATATGGAATCAACTCTTTAAATCTATATGAGAATTACTATAAATTACGCACCTCAAGTTGCCACTATCTTGCTACTGCGTGATTCGCAGGTCTGATCAGTGCGCTCAAGGACAGAAACGGCATCGATGCGGTCGGGAGTCATGTTGGAAAACTACTATCGTGAGCTGGTGTGTTTCCTCAACGCCAGACTGGGCAACCGTCAGGTCGCCGAGGATGTGGTGCATGACGCCTATGTACGGGTGCTGGAGCGCTCCAGCGAGGTGCCGATCGAACAACCACGGGCCTTCCTTTATCGCACCGCGCTGAACCTGGTTATCGACGATCACCGCCGCAACGCGCTGCGCCAGGTCGAATCGCTGGACGTGCTCGACAACGAAGAGCGCTATTTCACCCCGTCCCCCCATGGCACCCTCGATCACGGCCAGCGTCTGGAAATGCTCCAGCGCGCACTCGCCGAGTTGCCGCCGCTGTGCCGCGACAGTTTTCTGCTGCGCAAGATCGAAGGAATGTCCCATCCGGAAATCGCTCAGACCCTCGGCATCTCCCGGGCGCTGGTGGAAAAACACATTGTCAACGCCATGAAGCATTGCCGCTTGCGCATCCAGCAATGGGATGGCCAGTGAGCCGCGCCGGTTAAATTTCCTTTCATCGTCCTCGTTCCTACTCAACAGACGACCTGCTGACCTGATTCAGGCCGGTCAGGCCACCCAGGCTTTATTTCCCCGCGTTGAGGGGTTCATCCAGAGGACACTGGAAATGACACAGGCAATTGCATCGCCCATCGTTCACGACCTGATCGGCGTCGGTTTCGGCCCTTCGAACCTGGCACTGGCCATCGCTCTGCAGGAACGCGGCGTGACCCAGGGCGAACTGGATGTGCTGTTCCTCGACAAGCAGGCCACTTACAGCTGGCACGGCAACACCTTGTCGACGCAGAGCGAGTTGCAGATTTCCTTCCTCAAGGACCTGGTGACCCTGCGCAATCCGACCAGCCCTTACTCGTTCGTCAACTACCTCAAGCACCACGGGCGTCTGGTCGACTTCATCAACCTCGGCACCTTTTATCCATGCCGCATGGAGTACAACGACTACCTGCGCTGGGTGGCCGGGCAGTTCACCGCGCAGAGCCGTTATGGCGAAGAAGTGCAGTTCATCGAACCGGTGTTGCACAACCAGCAGGTCGAAGCCTTGCGGGTGATTTCCCGGGGCAGCGACGGCCAGCAATTCGTGCGTACCACGCGTTCGGTGGTGGTCAGCGCTGGCGGCACACCGCGCATTCCGGAGGCGTTCAAAGCATTGAAGGGCGATCACCGGGTATTCCACCATTCGCAATACCTGTCGCAAATGGCCAGGCAGCCGTGCGTGAACAACCAACCGATGAGCATCGCCATCATCGGCGGCGGGCAGAGCGCGGCGGAAGCCTTTATCGACCTGAATGATTCGTTCCCGTCGGTGCAGGTCGACATGATCCTGCGTGGTTCGGCGTTGAAGCCTGCGGATGATAGCCCGTTCGTCAACGAAGTGTTCTCGCCGGAGTTCACCGATCTGGTGTTCCAGCAGAACAGCGTCGAGCGCGAGCGTCTGGTCAACGAGTACCACAACACCAACTATTCGGTGGTCGACATCGACCTGATCGAACGCATCTACGGCATCTTCTACCGGCAGAAGGTTTCCGGGATTGCCCGCCATGCGTTCCGCACCCTGACCACCGTCGAGAGCGCCACTGCCACGGCAAACGGCATCGAACTGGCCGTGCGCAACAACGCCACCGGCGAAGTCACGGTGCGAATCTATGACGCCGTGGTGCTGGCCACCGGTTACGAGCGGCAGATGCACCGCAAGTTGCTCGCGCCGCTGGAGGAATACCTCGGTGAGTTCGAGGTCGATCGCAACTACAAACTGATCACCGACGAGCGCTGCAAGGCCGGCATTTATATGCAGGGCTTCTGCCAGGCCAGCCATGGCCTGAGCGATACGCTGCTGTCGGTGCTGCCGATTCGCGCCGACGAAATCGCCGGCTCGCTGTACGAGCATGGCAAACAGCGCGGGCACAGCCGCTCGGTGGCGGAGTTGTTGTTGGCGACTGCCAGCTGAATCTGCATTGCCTGACATACCGCTTTCGCGAGCAGGCTCGCTCCCACAATGGTTCTGTGAACGCAGGGCAAAATCTGGGAGCGAGCCTGCTCGCGAAGGGGCCATGAAAAGCCCCACATATGATCGTTCCCACGCTTTGCGTGGGAATGCAGCCCGGGACGCTCCGCGTCCCTTTCAGAAGCCGAACGCGGAGCGTCCGATGAGGCGTTCCTACGCTGAGCGCAGGAACGATCGCGGGGAAATTCTGAACCCTTCCTGAACACCCCCCACATTCCCCGAAAACACCTCTTCCAGCCGTTTCGCTGCGGGCGTAAGCTGCGCGCGTTTTCATCAATTGCGGAGACCCACAGTGGGTACTTGTTCGAGTGACAGTTGTCGGCCGGTCTCGATCACCGGCAGATTCTCGGCAAGATAACGCGCAGCCTTTCCCTGCCGTTGTCTCGCCGTAACAGCGAGCAGCGGCATCCCGTGCACGACCCGTTCCGGATCGTGTCTCGACGTCCTTCTCATCGACGCTGAAACAGGCGTAATGGCGACCTCAGTCGTCATCGCAGCCTATCGACACGCCTGTCATACCCGACCGGCGCGCCACGCCTTGCCGTGCCGGTTGTCCCGGTGCCAGGGCGCGGCGGTACCTGCTCGACGGTTTCCCGGCTGACCACAGGGGACACAGCCATGAAACTTACGCTCAAGGAATTTTTCGCAGGCTTTCTGCGCAGCCGCCACATCGCCCGGCACTTCCGTCGTCTGGCGCTGCTGGATTCGATCAATGACACCACGGTCAGCCGTGAAGTGCCGCCGACGCTGGCCAGTACGCTAGTCGCTGCCGCCCATGAAGACAGCGCTGCGTTGCTGTCATCGCTGGGCACGCACGGCGAGGGGCTCACCGAGGTCGAGGCCGATACTCTGCGCGCGCAACATGGCCTCAACGAGGTCGAACACGAGCAGCCGCTGCCGTGGTGGACTCATCTGTGGCACTGCTACAAAAATCCGTTCAACCTGCTGCTGACCTTGCTCGCGGTGATCTCCTGGCTGACCGAAGACCTCAAGGCGGCCGTGGTGATTTTCTCCATGGTGGTGCTGTCGACGCTGCTGCGCTTCTGGCAAGAGAGCAAATCCAATCAGGCCGCCGATGCGCTCAAAGCCATGGTCAGCAACACCGCCACGGTGCTGCGCCGCGATGGCCCACGCCGGGAGCTGCCGATCAAGCAACTGGTACCCGGCGATCTCATCGTGCTCTCGGCCGGCGACATGATTCCCGCCGATTGCCGCGTGCTCAGCGCCAAGGACCTGTTCGTCAGCCAGGCAGCGATGACCGGTGAATCGATGCCGGTGGAGAAATTCACCTGGCAGACCGATCGTGACACGCGCAATCCGCTGGAGCTGGACAACATTTTGTTCATGGGCACCAACGTTGTCTCCGGCAGCGCGATTGCGCTGATTCTCACCACCGGCAACAGCACCTACTTCGGTGCGCTGGCGCAAAGGGTCGGCGCGACGGACCGGGCGGTGACCTCGTTTCAGCAGGGCGTCAACAAGGTCAGCTGGCTGCTGATCCGCTTTATGTTCGTCATGGCGCCACTGGTGCTGTTCATCAATGGTTTCACCAAGGGCGACTGGACAGAAGCGCTGCTCTTCGCGCTGTCGATTGCCGTCGGCCTGACTCCGGAAATGCTGCCGATGATCGTCACCTCGACCCTGGCCAAAGGCGCCGTGTTCCTGTCGCGCAAAAAAGTCATCGTCAAACGCCTCGACGCGATTCAGAACTTCGGCGCCATGGACGTGCTGTGCACCGACAAGACCGGCACCCTGACTCAGGACAAGATATTTCTGGCGCGTAATGTCGACGTCTGGGGTGAGGATTCTGACGCTGTGCTGGAACTGGCCTACCTCAACAGCTACTACCAGACCGGCCTGAAAAATCTGCTGGATGTCGCTGTGCTCGAACACGTGGAAGTCCATCGCGAACTGAAAGTCGGCAGCATGTTTCGCAAGGTCGATGAGATCCCGTTCGACTTCAATCGCCGACGGATGTCGGTGGTGGTGGAGGGCCGCAGTCAGCCACATCAGCTGATCTGCAAAGGCGCGGTGGAAGAAGTGCTGGCGGTGTGCAGCCGGGTGCGTCACGGCGAAGTTGATGAGGCTTTGAGCGATGAATTGCTGGCGCGGATTCGCCAAGTCACCGGCGCCTTCAACGCTGAAGGTCTGCGCGTGGTGGCGGTCGCGGCTCGCTCAATGCCAGCAGGTCGCGAAATTTACAGCCTGGCCGATGAGCAGGAACTGACACTGATCGGTTACGTGGCGTTCCTCGATCCACCGAAGGAAAGCACCGCGCCAGCGCTCAAGGCCTTGGCCGAGCATGGCGTGGCGGTGAAGGTGCTGACCGGTGACAACGAACTGGTGACGGCGAAAATCTGCCGTGAGGTCGGCCTCGCCCAACAGGGTTTGCTGCTGGGCAATGACATTGAGCGTATGAGTGATGCTGACCTGGCCGTGGCGGTCGAGACGACCAACGTCTTCGCCAGGCTCACGCCGGCGCACAAAGAGCGCATCGTCGGCATTCTCAAGGGCAACGGCCATGTGGTCGGGTTTATGGGCGACGGTATCAACGACGCGCCGGCGCTGCGCAGCGCCGACATCGGCATTTCCGTGGACAGCGCGGTGGACATCGCCAAGGAAGCGGCGGACATCATCCTGTTGGAAAAAAGCCTGATGGTGCTGGAGGAGGGCGTGCTCGAAGGGCGGCGCACCTTCGCCAACATGCTCAAGTACATCAAGATGACTGCCAGTTCCAACTTCGGCAATGTGTTCTCGGTGCTGGTCGCCAGCGCGTTCATCCCGTTCCTGCCGATGCTGCCGATGCACCTGCTGGTGCAGAACCTGCTCTACGATATTTCGCAGATCGCCATTCCGTTCGATAACGTCGACGACGAGATGCTGAAACAGCCGCAGCGCTGGCAGCCGGCTGACGTCGGGCGCTTCATGCTGTTCTTCGGCCCGATCAGTTCGATCTTCGATATCACGACGTTCGCCTTGATGTGGTACGTGTTCGACGCCAATACCCCGGATCACCAGACGCTGTTCCAGTCCGGCTGGTTCGTGGTCGGGTTGCTGACCCAGACGCTGATCGTGCACATGATCCGCACGCCGAAGATCCCGTTCCTGCAAAGCCGCGCCGCCATGCCGCTGATGGTGATGACCGGGGTCATCATGGCGGTCGGCATCTTCCTGCCGATGGGGCCGCTGGCGCATTACTTCAAATTGCAGGCGCTGCCGTCGCTGTATTTCGTGTTTCTGCCGGTGATTCTGCTGGCGTACATGGCGCTGACCCAAGCCGTTAAAGGCTTCTACATCCGCCGGTTTGGCTGGCAATAACCGCCATGGAATGCTCTCCCCTGTGGGAGCGAGCCTGCTCGCGAAGGCGCCGTGTCAGTCAATAAATTTCTGACAGGTATACCGCCTTCGCGAGCAGGCTCGCTCCCGCAGGGGATATTGGTGCGTCAGGGCCGCCGGATGAATGACCAAATTTTTAGGAAAAGTCCTACAGAGCTATCCCCGACGCTTGCGTAGTCTTGCCCTCCCCAAACCTCACCGGGAGAATGACCATGAGCAACAAAGCGTTGCGCATCCTGATCGCCGACCCGCAGCATTTTCATCGCATGAAAATCGAGCGCCTGTTCAACGCGCTCGGCTACTACCGCGTCGCCCCGGTGCAGACTCTCGGCGAACTGTTGACCCTGGTCGACTATGGCTGCGAGCCGTTCGATGTGCTGGTGATCAATGCCGAACTGGCGGCAGGCTCTCTCGATCTGCTGGGCTTTCTGCTCGATAACCCACAGGTTCGCCATGCTCTGATCTACAACGAACCGTCGGCACCTTTGCAGGCGGCTGCCGGGTTTGCTCAGGAAAACGCGCAGATCAGCCCGACGCCATTGCCCAATTCAAAACTTATCGGGCAGTTGATGGCGAGAGTCGAAGCTCGCGACGAATTGCAGGCAGCGCCCGACTCTTATGCGTCGTTGCGCCATGCCAATGCATAAAAAACCACTCTGCACAACTGTCAGACCTGACAGGTGATTCTCTTGCCCATCCATGTAACAGTGCCGGCGCAGCCACCGACTCCGGGACAGACTGTTGCGGTGTCTTCGATTTTGCAGGAGTCCCAATGAAGTCAGCGCTGATCGTCGATGATCATCCAGTCGTGCGCGCGGCCATTCGGATCGTTCTACAGGCACAAGGCTTCACCCGGATTCATGAAGCGTCCAATGGCAATGAAGTCGTGCCGTTGATCTGCGCGCATGATCCGCACCTGGTTGTGCTCGATCTGGGGCTGGGATCGATGGACGGTCTGGAAGTGCTGACGCGAATCCAGATCAAGGCGCCGACGGCGCGTTGCCGGGTGCTGGTGTTCAGCATGCATGAGCCCACGCATTACCAGGAGCGCTGTCTGCGCGCCGGCGCACGGGGCTACGTGACCAAGAGCAATCAACTGACTCTGCTGCACGAAGCCATCAAGGCATTGATGTCCGGCCACACTTATTTCTCCGCATTGCCCAATACCAGCGGTCTGTACAACGCCGTGCAACGCACGGAAAAGGAGCTGATCGCGCAGCTGTCCGATCGAGAGTTATGCATTTTCGTGAATCTGGCGCTGGGCAAACCGAACAAGGCCATCGCTTTGGAAATGCACCTGAGTCACAAAACCGTCAGCACCTACAAGACCCGCATGATGGCGAAACTTGGCCTGGGTTCGCTGGTGCTTCTGCGTGAGTTCGCCAAGCGCAATCACTTGATCTGAGTACCCCGACATGACGCAGGGACTGCGGGTTTTATTGCTGTGGCTGGGGCTTGTTGCCTCGGTCGGGGCGAATGACCAGCCGCAGACGCTGGAGGTGCTGGCGCGCCTCGAACCGGGGGGTATCCAGGTGCGCCTCGATGATCGGGAGCGCCAGTGGCTGCGTGAGCATCCAGTCTTGCGCATGGGCATCTCCGGCCCGGATTACCCGCCCTTTGAGATCACCCGCCAACAGCATGAACTGGAAGGGCTGACCGCCGATTACGCCGATCTGCTGGCACAACTGCTCGGCATCAGGATCGAAGTGCGGCGTTTCGCCGATCGTCCCGCACTGATGGCCGCACTCAAGCGCGCTGACGTCGAACTCCTGGGCACCTCGAACAGTTTCGAAGCGGCGGATCCGGCCTTTGTTCTGTCGCGGCCGTATGCTGAAGATCAGCCAATGCTGGTGACGCGTCATGACGAGAAACTGCCTGCTGACCTTGCAGGCAAACGCATCGCCATGGTCGAGGATTACCTGCCACTGGCCCATGTTCAGGCTTTCTACCCCGGCGCCCACGTGCAGCTTTATGCTTCGGCCATGGATGCACTCGGCGCGGTCGCCTTCGGTGCCGACGACGTGTACCTGGGCGACTTCATCAGCGCCAACTACCTGATCAACACCAATTATCGCAACGACCTGCAACTGGCCGGGCCGTCGGGGCTTGATGCCAATCCGTTCGCCTTTGCGTTGTTGCGCAGCGATGTGGTCCTCAAACGCATCGTCGACAAGGCCTTGCTGGCCGTGCCCATGGAGCGTCGCCATCTGATCGAACAGCGCTGGAGCGTCGGCCTCGCCGAGATGGCCGAACAGTCGCGGGTACAGCTCAGCGCCGCCGAGCAGCAGTGGCTGGATCAGCACCCGGTGGTGCGGGTCGGCGCTGTCGAAGACTTCGCGCCGTTGGCGTTTTTCGTTGCCGACGGACGCTTCAACGGCCTGGCAGCGCAGTTGCTGAGCCTGATTGCACAGCGCAGCGGGCTGAATTTCGAGATCGTGCGTGGCACCTCGCTGAACGACCAGTTCGAACAACTTCAGGCCGGCGCACTCGATGTTCTGCCGGTGGTGACGCCGAGCACCGAGCGGGAAGCGCAGCTGCAATTCACCCGCGCCTATCTGAACAATCCGTTCGTGCTGGTCAGCGCGGCGAACGGACCACATCCATTGCCGCTCGACGAACTGGCGGGCAAACGCCTGGCGATCTATCGAGGACATCCGTTGCGCGATTATTTGCTGCAACGGGTTCCCGGCCTGCGTCTGGTCGAAGTCAAAAGCCCCGCCGAAGGCATGGCGCTGATTGCCCGTGGACAGGTCGACGTGACGGTGAGCTCGTTGCTGGTGGCGCGTTTTCTGATCGCCCGCCAATACCGCGACCGCCTGCGTATTACCGGCACCGTCGGCGATCAGCCGGCGCGCATCGCTTTGGCCACGGCGCCGCAGTCGGCGCTGCTGCACTCGATCCTGAACAAGGCGTTGCTGGGCATCGCGCCGCAGCAAATGGATGAACTGGTCGAGCGCTGGAGCCACGATGTGGTGGTGGAGGACAGCTATTGGTCGCGCCATCGCCGCGAGATTCTGCTTGGTTTTGCCGGCGCCGCAGGCTTGCTGCTGCTGGCCCTGATCTGGATCGGCTGGCAGCGTCGGCAGATCCATCAGCGCCAGCAATGGTTGTTGCAACTGCAACAGGCCAAGGACGCAGCGGATGAGGCCAATCGGGCCAAAAGCACTTTCCTGGCAACCATGAGCCACGAGATCCGCACACCGATGAACGCCTTGATCGGCATGCTCGAACTGGCCCTCAAGCGCGCAGAGGAGGGCGTGACTGATCGACTGGCAATTCAGGTGGCGTCGAATGCCGGCCAGCAATTATTGGCGTTGATTGGCGACATTCTCGACATCGCTCGTATCGAGTCGGGGCATTTGTCCCTTTCGCCAGAACGGGCCAATTTTCGCGAGACGGTGTTATCGGTGTGTCGGGTTTTCGAAGGGCTGGCGCGGCAGAAACGGCTCTTGTGGCGCATCGAACTTGATCCGCGCGCCGACGTGGATGTGCTGATTGATCCGACGCGCTTCAAACAGGTGCTGTCGAACCTGTTGAGCAATGCGATCAAATTCACTGAGGTGGGCGAGGTGAGTTTGCGCTTGCAGGTCATCGCCATGACCGACGCTGAAGTGGACTTGCTGCTGAGCATCGAAGACAACGGCATCGGCATCAGCGACGAAGATCAAAAGCGCCTGTTCAGCCCGTTCGTTCAAGCGAGCAATAGCCTTCAAGCGGCGCGCAGCGGTTCCGGCCTGGGGCTGGTGATCAGCCGTAACCTCTGCGAAATGATGGGCGGCACGCTGGGTCTCGATAGTGATCTCGGGCAAGGCACGCGAGTGGAAATGAATCTGTCCTTGCCGCTGTTGACAGCTGTGACGACCACACTGGCAACGCCCGAGGCGGCAGCCGCTACCTGTGTATTAAGCGTGTTGGTGGTGGACGATCACCCGGTCAACCGCTTGCTGATGTGCTGGCAATTGAGCGAACTCGGGCATCGCACGGTAGATGTAGGCGATGGCGTACAGGGGCTGGACCGCTGGCGAACCCAGGCCTTCGATGTGGTGATTACCGACTGCAACATGCCGCGACGCAATGGCTATGAGCTGGCGCGCACCATTCGCGATGAAGAGGCCGCCAGCGGCCGCAGGCCCTGTCTTATCCTCGGTTTTACGGCCAATGCGCAGGTCGAAGAGCGCCTGCGCTGTCTGGATGCCGGCATGGATGGCTGCCTGTTCAAACCGATTCGCTTGCATGATCTGGCTGAAGCCCTGAAAGGCGCTCATCGTTGCGAGCGCCACGAAGATGAACCGCCAAGTGCTGAGCCCGTCGAGATTGATCTGAGTGCCCTGGAGCAGATGGCCGGTGCCGATCACTCGTTGATCGAGCGTTTGCGCAAGGAAGTCGGCAATAGCTTGCGCGACGATCTGCAGGCTTTGGATCAGACCCACGTGGGCGACCGCAACGGCCTGCGTGAGCTGGCCCATCGAATCAGGGGCGGCGCGCAAATGGTCGGCGCTGCGCGGGTTGTTGCGGCGTGCGTAGATCTGGACACGGCGTGCCGAGACGGTGAAAACGCGTTTATCGACCGCGCCATCGACAGGTTGCGCGAAGCCATGCACGGCCTCGCACGGTGCCTCTGAACCAATGCAGACTCCTGTGGGAGCGAGCCTGCTCGCGAAATGCGCGCCGCTGCTCAATTGTTCTGCATATGGAACACTCAAGCCGATTTCCACCCTCTAGTCGAATATTCGATATGCCTTTAGGCTTAATTCAATGCATTCACCCATTGGAGACCCCATGAAAAACATCATCGGCATTTACACCAGCCCGCGCGGTCATTGGGTCGGCGATGGTTTCCCGGTGCGCACGCTGTTTTCCTACGACAACCTGGGCAAGCACATCAGCCCGTTTCTGCTGCTCGATCACGCCGGTCCTGCCGAATTCACCCCGACCACTGAACAGCGTGGCGTCGGCCAGCACCCGCACCGTGGTTTCGAAACCGTGACCATCGTTTACGACGGCGAAGTGCAGCACCGCGATTCCACCGGCAGTGGCGGCACCATCGGCCCGGGTGATGTGCAGTGGATGACCGCAGCGTCCGGCATCCTCCATGAAGAGTTTCATTCGGAGAACTTCGCCAGAACCGGCGGCAAGCTTGAAATGGTCCAGTTGTGGGTCAACCTGCCGGCCAAGGACAAAATGGCCGCGCCGGGTTACCAGACCATTCTCGACCGCGACATTCCCAGCATCGCGCTCAAGGACAACGCCGGCAGCCTGCGTCTGATCGCCGGCGAATTCGATGGGCACACCGGACCGTCACGGACTTTTACGCCAATCGACGTGTGGGATCTGCGCCTCAATGCCGGCAAGATGCTGACGCTTGATCTGCACGAAGGACGTAATACCGCGCTGGTGGTGTTGAAGGGTTCGGTGCAGGTCAACGGCGCGGAATCGGTTGGGGTAGGGCAGTTGGCGCTGTTCGAACGCGACGGTGATCGACTCACCCTCCAGGCCAGCGAAGACGCGGTGGTATTGCTGCTCAGTGGCGAGCCGATCGACGAACCGATCGTCGGCCATGGCCCGTTCGTGATGAACACCGAGCAGGAAATCCACCAGGCCTTTGCCGACTTCCAGTCCGGGCGCTTTGGCCAGATGCACGCCTGACACCGGGCTTTACGGCTAACCGAAACCACCTGTGGGAGCGAGCCTGCTCGCGAATGCTCTGATTCGGTCGAAGAAGTAGTGACTGACATGACGCCTTCGCGAGCAGGCTCGCTCCCACAGGTTGTTCAGCGTCTGATCGTTCCCACGCTCTGCGTGGGAATGCAGCCGGGGACGCTCCGCGTCCCACAGCCTCAAGATCGCAGCCTTCGTCAGCTCCTTGTATGTTCCCCACACACCAGCATGAATGAGATCTAAGCTCGCTGGTGCGACATACGAAGATGTGTTTCTG
>NZ_JBAWKM010000039.1:0-17030 GCF_037095675.1 Pseudomonas sp. CCNWLW23
AAGCCTTTCGTTTGATGGTCCAGGGTTGGGCATCGTCAGGTTATCTGCCCGAGGCGCTGGCCTACGGTTTTGTGGTCAACGCCCTGCTCGCCGGCCTGCTGATCGGCCCGGTGCTGGGCGGGCTCGGCACGCTGGTGGTGGTCAAGCGCTTCGCGTTCTTTTCCGAAGCAGTCGGCCATGCCGCGTTGACCGGTGTCGCCATCGGCATCCTGCTCGGCGAACCCTACACCGGCCCGTACGGCAGTCTGTTCGGCTACTGCCTGCTGTTCGGCATCCTGCTCAATTACCTGCGCAACCGCACCGGACTGGCACCGGATACGCTGATCGGCGTGTTTCTCTCGGTGTCACTGGCACTGGGCGCGAGCCTGCTGCTGATTCTCGCCGGCAAGATCAACGTGCACATTCTGGAAAACGTGCTGTTCGGTTCGGTATTGACCGTCAACGGCAATGATCTGGCGGTGCTGGCCATCGTCGGTTCGCTGGTCATGGCCCTCGCCCTGCCGCTGTACAACCGCATCATGCTCGCCAGTTTCAATCCGCAACTGGCGGCGGTGCGTGGCGTAGCGGTGAAGACCCTGGATTACCTGTTCGTGATCCTGGTGACCTTGATCACCGTCGCGGCAGTGAAGGTGATTGGCGCGATTCTGGTCGGTGCCTTGCTGGTGATTCCTGCGGCAGCGGCGCGCTTGCTCAGTCAGTCGCTGAAAGGGTTTTTCTGGTGCTCGGTGCTGATCGCTACCGTCAGCACCCTGTGCGGGATTCTTGCGCCAATCGTGTTCGACCTGCCGATCCCGTCCGGCGCTGCGATCATTCTGGTCGCCGGCATCGCTTTCGCCCTCGCCGCCATTGCGCGCGGCGTCGTCCCCAGCCTGAAAGGGAACCTTGGATAAATGGCTTTTTCATTGCGTAACCTGACTCTGGCCATGGCCCTGTGTGGCGTGGTCTGCACTCCGTTGATGGCGGCTGAAACTGCGAAACCGTTACGCGTTCTGGCCTCGTTACCGATCACCTATGGATTGGGCGAAGCATTGCTCAAGGGTACCGACGTCAAACTTGAACGTGCGGCGCCGGCCAACCTGCCCGGCAGCCGCCAGACCGCGTATTTCACCGGCCGTGGCGCTCCGGCGCTGAGCAAACTGGCCACCGACGCGGACGCGGTAATCGGTCTGCGTTCGCTGTGGGCCGATGATCCGCTGTACCCGATCGCGCGCCGTAGCAACATCCGTATCGTCGAAGTCGACGCTGCGCGCCCGGTCGACGGCGCCCTGCCCGGCATCGCCGTGCAGCCGGGCCTGCAGGTTGATGGCCTGAACAGTCAGCCATGGCTGGCGAGCAACAACATGGGGCGCATGGCCGATGTGATGGCCGCAGACCTGGTGCGCCTGGCACCGAGCGCCAAGCCTGCAATCGAAGCCAACCTGGCGGCGTTGAAACAGCGTTTGCTGAAACTCAGCGCGGACACCGAAGCGCGTCTGGCCGAAGCGGACAACCTGAGCGTGATGAGCCTGAGCGATCACTTCGGCTATCTGATTGGCAGCCTCAACCTTGAACTGGCCGGACAGGATGCGCGTCCCGATGCCGATTGGACCCCAGAGGAGTTGAAGAAGCTGACAGCGACGCTCAAGGACAATGACGTGGCGGTGGTGCTGCACCATCGCCAGCCCGCGGAGCCGGTGAAAGCGGCGATTGCCGAATCCGGCAGCCGCCTGGTGGTGTTGAGTACCGATGCGGCGGATCCGCTGGCGGAGCTGGAGGGGAATGTGGATTTGTTGCTCAAGGGGTTGAGCGGAGCGTAGTTTTAGTAAGTCCGCGTTATCGTTCTTCGCGAGCAGGCTCGCTCCCACAGGGGATCGCATTTCAATTGTGGGAGCGAGCCTGCTCGCGAAGAGGCCCGCACCCACAACGTCACTCTCCAGACATGAAAAAACCCGCTGACCATCACTGGTCCAGCGGGTTTCTTTTGCCCGGTCGCTTATTGCGCCGCGACTTGCGCATCCATCTTCTGGCGCAGGCTCAATGGGCGCATGTCGGTCCAGACTTCTTCGATATAGGCCAGGCATTCCTTTTTCAGGCCGCTCTTGCCCACGGTGCGCCAGCCTTGCGGCACAGCTTTGTAATCGGGCCAGATCGAATATTGCTCTTCGTGGTTGACCACGACCTGAAAGAGGATGTCCTCGCGGTCGAATACTGACGTCATGCTGGTTCTCCATCGTTGTAAGGGCGGCTGCACAAAGAATGCAGCCGGGTATGTAGAAAGAACGTTCGCCGCGCGGAAAAATTTACAGCGCGGTGGTGGCAGCGGCCAATGCGCGACCGAAGATCTCGGCCACCCGGTCGATTTCCGCGGCAGTGATCACCAGCGGCGGCAGGAAGCGCACCACTGCGCCATGGCGACCGCCCAGCTCCAGAATCAGGCCACGCTTGAGGCATTCACGCTGGACCAGCGGCGCCAGACGCGCAAACGCTGGCGGATGACCGAGCGCGTCGGGCGCGCCGTTCGGGTCGACCAGTTCAACGCCGAGCATCAGGCCACGCCCACGAATATCGCCCAGCTGCGGGAAGTCGCGTTGCAGGATGTGCAGATGCTCGCTGAGTCGATCACCCATGGCGGCTGCGTGCTCGCAAACCTTGTGCTCCACCAGATAGCGCATCACCGCTGAACCGGCGGCCATGGCCATCTGATTGCCGCGGAACGTGCCGGCATGGGCGCCCGGTTGCCAAGTGTCGAGCCAGTCGCGGTACACCACCACCGCCAACGGCAGGCTGCCACCGATAGCTTTGGACAGTACAACCACATCCGGAACGATATCCGCGTGTTCAAAGGCAAACATCTTGCCGGTACGGGCGAAACCGCTCTGGATCTCATCAACGATCAACGCCACACCGGCCTTCTCGGTAATCCGGCGCAAGCCGCGCAACCACTCGACGTCCGCCGGTATCACGCCGCCCTCGCCCTGCACCGCCTCGACAATCACCGCCGCCGGCAATTGCACCCCGGCCTCGGGATCGTTGAGCAGGTTTTCCAGATAACTCAGATTGGCGTTGACGCCCGCCGCGCCGCCGAGGCCAAACGGGCAGCGGTAATCGTAGGGGAACGGCATGAATTGCACGCCGTTGCTGAGCAAGGCACCCAATGGTTTTTTCGGCCCCAGGCTGCCCATCAGGCTCAACGCCCCCTGACTCATGCCGTGATAACCGCCGGAAAATGACAGCACGGTGCTGCGCCCGGTTGCGGTGCGCACCAGTTTCAGCGCTGCTTCCACGGCGTCGGTGCCGGTCGGGCCACAGAACTGGATCTTCGCTTGCGCCGCCAGCTCTGTCGGCAGCAGTCCGAACAGGTCCTGGACGAATTGATCCTTGACTGGCGTGGTCAGGTCGAGGGTGTGCAGCGGCAACTCATCGGCCAGCACTTGCTGGATCGCCTCGATCACCACCGGGTGGTTATGCCCCAGCGCCAGCGTGCCGGCTCCAGCCAGGCAGTCGATGAATGTACGTCCTTCAACATCCTCGACATACAAGCCCTTGGCACGCTTGAGCGCCAAGGGAATACGCCGAGGATAGCTGCGTGCGTTGGACTCCTGCCGGCTCTGCCGCGCCAACAACGGTGATTCGTTGAATTCGAACAACGTTTCCGCCGGCGCCGAGGCGACCCGGGCCGACGACGCTTCGATAAGACTGGTGGCGACTGACATCTCTCGACCCCTCAATTCGCTATGGATAGTGACCAGAACAGCACACCGACAGGTGCGCGTTCCGGTCGCGGGGCGCACTTGCAGGTTTTCCTGTTCTGGAAACGCTTCAGCGCGGTTCGGATTTACACCCTTGATCGAGTTGTCCGGCCGGTGAGGACAAAGGTTTGCGCAGCGGCACGGTTTGCAAGCCGTTGGAAAGACCGGGTGGCGCTGCCTGTTGGTAACCCAGGTGCCGATAGAACCCCTCGGCGGTGCGGGTGCTGTTGAGGTGAGCATTGCGCACACCGCGAACCCGCAACCAGCCTTCGACATTCTGCATCAGCGCCCGGCCGACGCCTCGGCGGAAGGATTCCGGCTGGACGTAACACAGCAGGATTTCGCCACTGACCCGGGCCATGCCGACACCGACCGGTTTGTCATCAAGCAAAGCGACGCAGAGATAGAAATGTGGGTCGGCGAGCCGGCTACTGATGAAATCGGCGGAGGAGCGGTTGAGCCAGTGGTTGACCAGAAGCGGATGGTTGCGGTGATCGAGTGCACATCCGATGCGGATCGAGCGCTCGACTATACGGTTGATGATGCCGGTGTCGGCCAGGGTGGCCGAACGTACGCAGACGGGTGCTTCCATGGCGCAGTTCCCTCAATCCATTGAGTCAAAGCTGGGTTGACCTTAGCCCCAACCCTGGCGGATAGCGAACGCCGAGAAGTTACATTTGATGTGCCAGAACATGGTTTTTTGTGGGAGCGAGCCTGCTTGCGAAAGCGTCGGACCAGTCAACGTCGATGTTGAGTGAGTTACCGCATTCGTGAGCAGGCTCGCTCCCACAGGGGTCTGAGGTGAGATCAGAGGGTTTGCAACGGCATGGTCAGTTCGACCCGCAAGCCATCCGGGCGGCTGTCGAAATGCAGGGCGCAGTCACAGCGCTGGACAATCGCCTGGACAATCGCCAGACCCAGCCCGCAGCCGGTGCTCTGCCCGTTGCGCCAGAAGCGTTGGGTCAGATGCTGCAAATCATCCGGCGCAATGCCCGGGCCATGGTCACGCACGACAAAACGCACGCGATTGCCGATGTTTTCCAGATGGACCTCGACCGCGCAATCTTCAGGCGTATGGCGCAGGGCGTTGTCGAGCAGGTTACGCAGTGCAGCAATCGCCAGCACAGCAGGCATTTGCAGCGGTGCGGCGGACAGGTCGTCCGGCACGTGCAGTTTGATCCGCAGCCGTTCACCGCCAGTGGCGTCCTGAATCGCCAGTCGGGCCACTTGCTCGGCGCTGCATTGCGAGCCGTCATCGAACGACAGGCTGCCTTCGACCCGCGCCAGCAACAGCAACTGTTCAAGGGTGCGGTGCAAGCGATCGGCGCCCTCCTCGGCGCGGGCCAGCGACTGATCGCGGGCACTGCCATCGGTCATGCGCGCGACTTGCAGGTGGGTCTTGATCGCCGTCAGCGGACTGCGCAGTTCATGCGCGGCGTCACCGGTCAGGCGACGTTCACGCTCGATGGTCTTGCCGATGCGCTGGAACAATTGATTCTGGGTTTCCAGCAACGGCTTCAATTCGCTGGGAAACGCCTGCAACTGCAATGGCTCAAGGGAATCGGCATTGCGCCGCATCAGCGCCTCGCGCAGACGATTGAGTGGTGCAAGACCCTGACCGATGCCCAGCCACAGCAGGCACAGGCAACCCAGCAAGGCCACACCGACCGGCACCGAAGCGGCGAGCAGAATCGACATGTTCAAGGCTTCGCGTTCGATCTGCCGATCCGCCGTAGTGATGCGCACATCGCCCCGGGCCAGGGTGAAACTGCGCCACGGTGCGCCGTCGATCATTTGATCGTGGAAGCCCATTTTCTCGGCTTCCAGCGCTTGCTCGGGGTTGTTGTGGCTTCGCGCGAGAATCTCGCCGCGCAATGAGCTGACCTGACAGGCCATGCCGCCGGGAATGTTCAGCTGTTCAGCACTGAAGTGGGTGCCCTCACCTTTGCTCGGCAGCGTCGGCAATTGCTCGAGCAAGCCGGCGACCATGCGCGCGGAGGCAACCAGACGCTGGTCGAGAGAAAACATCATCTGATTGCGCAGATCGCTGAGCATCCACGCCGCCGCCAGCGCCCAGATCAACGCGAAGGCAGCGCCGAGCGTCAGACTCAGGCGCAGGCGCAGACTCATCACTTGCCTTGCTCTCCGCCATCGGCAGGCCCGAGGCGATAGCCCAGACCACGCACGGTTTCGACGATGCCTTTGCCAAGCTTGCTGCGCAGATGATGGATATGCACGTTCAGTGCGTTGCTTTCCAGTTCGTCGTTGAAGCCGTAGACGCTGTCCTTCAGTTGCTCGGTGGACAGCACCCGGCCGCGATTGTGCAGCAATGCCTGCAACAGCGACTGCTCGCGCCGCGACAGGTCCACCGGTTGCCCGGCGAGGCGGGTTTCCCGGCTGCTCGGGTCGTAAGTAAGCGCGCCATGCTCGATCAGATTGACACTGCGCCCGGCCACTCGGCGCAACAGGGTTTGCAGGCGAGCGAACAGTTCGCGCAGGTCGAAAGGCTTGAGCAGGTAGTCGTCAGCGCCGGCCTGCAGACCGTCGACACGATCGGTCACCGAGTCACGGGCAGTAAGGATGAGAACCGGGATCTCCAGGCCGCTCTGCCGCAATTGCTGGAGCAACTTGAGGCCATCTTCGTCGGGCAACCCGAGATCGAGAACCATCACGTCGAATTCGGCGACCTTGAGCATCGCCCGCGCCTTGGACGCGGTGTTGACGTGCTCGACGGTCAGGCCCTGTGCCTTGAGCCCGGCGACGATGCCGCTGGCGATCAGCTCATCGTCTTCGCAAACCAGTACGTGCATAGGGGCTCCGGAAATAAAAAAGGCGAGTGAAGCAGGCAAGGATTAAGGGGCAATTATGGCGGCACACGTCGACTTCGCAAAGCTGCACGAGAATGCAGTCAGGTTGTCGCAGCCCAGCAACCGACGCGAGCACGCCCAGCAAACTTTATTACCCCGTTACCCATCCGGAAACAATTCCAGCCTTTATCGCCAACGCAACTTCATCTAGTTTCAACCGGCAACTTCAACCCCACACTTAAATGGACTTTCAAACATGACCAACTTGAATAACTTTGTTGCCATAGACTGGCGCTCCGGCCCTGATCGAATTTATTTTTTCTTCAAGGACACCGATACCTATTCGCGCTTTGATCTTGGTGACAATAGTGTCCCGTCCAATTATCCAGCCGCCACGGCAGGCAACTGGGACAACTTCGCCCCGTATACCAAAGATCTGCGCTTTGGCTTGACTACCACTTCCTTCGGCTGGAACGCCGGAAGTGACGAGGATATTGCCTGGTTTTTCTTCTATGACGGAACAACTCCGATGGTCTGCAAATACGATCAGGACAGCGATAAAGTTGCCGCCTTCTACAAGGTAGCCGACTCGGTATGGAAGCCGATTCTTCCATATTTTGACAAGATCATCGCCGGCACCTGGTTTCAACTGACCGGCCACCCTTTTCTGTTTCGATTCATCCTCGATGACGGCCACTACTTGTCTTTCGACTACAAGGCCAAGACCGTCAAGTACAACCGTTTCGGCGAATATCAGCTGGGCGCGCTGAAACCTTACAAGGACCGGATAATCACCGCGGCGCAGAATGACCGGACATTTGCAGACAGTTACTGGTATATCTTCCTGACCAACAATCAGTACCTCACTTACAACATTCAGTCCGACCGACTCGTTGCCGGCCCCAGAACCATTGATGACGGTAATTGGCCCGGCCTGCTGCGTGGCTGATTGGTCAATCCCGGCGAGCCTAGTAGGATAGGGTTAATTATCGGTTAATCGCCGCCGCCCATCCTGCACCCCACTTGCACAGGGACAAGGCTCCTCCATGCGTCATTTTTTTCTTCTGTTTGCTCTACTGGTTTCCGGTCTGGCTCAGGCCGGAAACAATCCGTTCGAGTCCAAGCCGGACTTTTTACCCGTCGACAGGGCATTCGTACTCACCTCCGAGCGTCTGGACTCGGGCGAAACCCAGCTGTTCTGGCAGATCACCGACGGTTACTACCTGTATCAGAAACGTTTGAAATTCGACGGACTGGCCGCCGATCAGCAGCCGGTGTTGCCTGAAGGCGAATCCCACAGCGATGAGTTTTTCGGCGAGCAGCCGGTGTACCGCCAGGGCCTGGAAGTGAAAATCCCGGCGGCGGCCAGCGGTCAGATCAAAGTCAGCTATCAAGGTTGCGCCGATGCCGGTCTGTGCTATCCACCGCAAACCCGGGTGATTGATCTGGGAGGCAAAGCCGCAGCAATAACGGGCGGTGAAGCGCCGGATCAGGCCTTGGCCAGCAGCCTGCAACAACGAGCGCTGGGCTGGAGTCTGCTGGTGTTCTTCGGACTCGGCCTGCTGTTGGCGTTTACCCCGTGTTCGCTGCCGATGCTGCCGATTCTCGCCGGGATGATCGTCGGCAGTGGCGCCACACCACGGCGCGGGTTTGCCTTGGCCAGCAGCTACGTGATCTGCATGGCGCTGGTGTATGCGGCGATGGGCGTGATTGCTGCGCTGCTCGGTGCGAACCTGCAGGCGTGGTTGCAGAATCCTTGGCTGCTCGGTGCGTTTGCCGCCATTTTCGTGGTGCTGGCATTGCCGATGTTCGGCTTCTTCGAGCTGCAACTGCCGGTGGCCCTGCGTGATCGTCTTGAACATGCGTCGCGCAGCCGCAGCGGCGGCAGCCTGATCGGCGCCGGTGTGCTGGGCGCATTGTCCGGTCTGTTGGTCGGGCCGTGCATGACCGCGCCACTGGCCGGCGCGCTGCTGTACATCGCGCAGAGCGGTAACGCGTTGCACGGCGGTCTGATTCTGTTTGCACTGGGCATCGGCATCGGTGTGCCGCTGTTGCTGCTGGTCACCGTGGGCAACCGCTTCCTGCCAAAACCCGGGGCGTGGATGAATCTGCTCAAGGGCATATTCGGCTTCCTCTTTCTTGCCACTGCATTGTTGATGCTGCGCCCGGTACTGGACCCGTCGTTGTGGTTGGGGCTGTGTGGTGCACTGCTGTTGATCGCCGCTTACAGCGCCTGGAAACAATCCGCAGGGTTTGGCCGCGTCGCGCAGATGTTTGGCGCCCTGTCCTTGTTGCTCGGTTTGTGGGGCAGCTTGTTGGTGATCGGTGCGGCGGGCGGCAGTGATGATCCGTATCAGCCATTGCAGGTCTACAGCGCCGGCCCTGTCGCCAGCGCGGCGCCGATGGGTCACGATGCCTTCAGCACAATCAAGGAACCGGCCGCCCTGCAACGCGAACTCGACGCGGCCAAGGCTCAAGGCCAGTGGGTACTGCTCGATTACTACGCCGACTGGTGCGTGTCGTGCAAGGTCATGGAGAAGAAGGTGTTCGGTGAGGCCAAAGTCATGCAGGCCCTGAGCGATGTGCGCCTGCTGCGCCTGGATGTGACCGCCGACAACGCTGCCAGCCGTGAGCTGCTCAGTCGCTATAAAGTGCCGGGGCCGCCGACGTTCATCTGGATCGGCGCTGACGGCGAAGAACGCCGCAGCCAGCGCATCACCGGCGAGGTCGATGCCGACACCTTCCTGCAACGCTGGTCCGCCACCCGAGATGCCAACTGATGCTGACGTTCACCCTCGGCACCTTCGCCATCGCGCTCAACCACCTGCTGCTGATCAGTGCTCTGGCGCTGGCCACATTTGTCGGCTGGCGAGTGGCCAAGCGCGGCGGCGAGAACCCCGAGTCGGCGCTGTTCAGCCTGTTTTTGCTGGGCATGCTCGCGGCGCGCGTTGCGTTTGTCGCGCTGTACTGGTCGCACTATCGCAATGACCCGTGGCAGATCATCGATCTGCGCGACGGCGGTTTCCTCGCCTGGCCCGGGGTCATCGTGCTGTTGCTGACGGCGTTGTATCGCGGCTGGCGCCGGCCCGCTTTGCGTCGACCGTTGGGCTTCGGAGTGGTCAGTGGCGTGGCGTTCTGGCTGCTTGCCACCCTGTCGCTGAATATCTACGAACAGGGTACGCGCCTGCCGGATATATCCCTGCGCAACGCCGCTGGCGAAACCATCAAGCTCAGTGACTATCAGGGCGGGCCGCTGGTGATCAACCTCTGGGCGACCTGGTGTCCGCCGTGCCGGCGAGAAATGCCGGTGCTGGAAAACGCCCAACAGCAGCGACCGGACCTGACCTTCCTGTTCGTCAATCAGGCCGAAAGCATGCAAAGCGTGGCAACGTTCCTGGAAACCCAGGGCCTGAGCCTGAACAACGTGCTGTTCGACCGCCGCGGCCGTCTCGGTCAGGCCGTGGGTTCCATGGCGTTACCGACTACGCTGTTCTATAGCCCGGACGGTCGCTTGCTGACCAGTCACCTCGGTGAACTGTCGAACGCCAGCCTCGCCCGCGCCCTGGAAACCTTCGACACTTCGCCTTCAAGCCCGAATCAGGCCGTTGCCCCGGCCAACTCTGCAAGGAAACTGCCATGCCCCGCCTCCGCCACCTGCTGACGCTGACCCTGGGCACTGCCCTGCTGCACTTGCCGTCGGTACAGGCTGCTGAAGAACTGCCTGCGGCGATCAAAAAGATCGAAGCCAAGGGCGCGAAAATCGTCGGCCAGTTCGACGCCCCCGACGGCCTGCGCGGGTACGCCGCGCAATACCAGAACCGCGGCATGGCGCTGTACCTGACCCCGGACGGCAAACACGTCGTGGTGGGTAACCTGTACGACGCCGACGGCAAGGACCTGAGCAGCGAGCCTTTGCAGAAACTGGTCTACGCGCCGATGTCCAAGGAAGTCTGGGCCAAGTTCGAGGCGAGCAACTGGATTCAGGACGGCAACACGGATGCACCGCGTACGGTGTACCTGTTCAGCGATCCGAACTGCCCGTACTGCAACATGTTCTGGGAACAGGCACGGCCATGGGTCAAGGCCGGCAAAGTGCAGTTGCGCCACATCATGGTCGGCATCATCCGCGAAGACAGCCCGGGCAAATCAGCCGCGCTGCTGGCGGCGAAAGACCCGGCCAAGGCTCTGCAAGATCATGAGAGCGCCGGTAAGGGCAGCGCCCTCAAGGCGTTGAAAGACATCCCGGTCGCCGTGCAGACCAAACTCGCGGCCAACATGCAATTGATGGAAGACCTCGAACTGCAGGCCACCCCGGCGATTTTCTACATGGACGACAAAGGCGAACTGCAACAACAGCAAGGCGCGCCTTCGCCGGACAAGCTGGTGAAGATTCTCGGGCCTAAGTAGTTTTTCCATCGCTTGGACCGGCCCTTTCGCGAGCGGGCTCGCTCCCACAGTTGACTGCATTCCCTCAGCCAGAATGCGATTAACTGTGGGAGCGAGCCTGCTCGCGAATGAAGCTCACTCGGTCTAGCGGTTGCGCTCGGCCAGAAACGCCAGCAGTGCCTCAGTCACAAACCCGGGATTCTCCAGATTGGAGATATGCCCCGCCTCCGGTACCAGCACGCACGGGCAACCGATCAATTCAGCCATTTCCCGGGCTTCCGAGGGTGGTCGCGGTTTGTCCTGATCGCCGCACAATACCAGCGTCGTCGCCGGGTTCAGCTCGTCCAGGCGTGGCAACAGGTCGTTGCGGCCAAACGTGATGCGGCCCATCGGCACGATGCTGTCGCGCAAACGCTCGGGCGAGTAGCCCTGCAGTTTTGCGCGGAAGCCCTGATACAGCGCCGACTGCGGGTCGATGCCCGGGCGGAAGAAGATTGGCACAACGATGTCGAGCAATTGTTCGGAGATGGTGCCGCTGTCTTCGATCTGCTTGAACAACGAGAAGTAATACTGCCGGGTCGGTTCCGGCTCGACGCCGACGTAGGTGTCCATCAGCACCAGACCGTTGAGACGTTGCGGTGCGGACAGTGCCAGGCGCACGCCCCACATGCCGCCGACCGAAAGCCCGACGAGGGTGACGTGGTCGATGTCCAGATGATCAAGCAAGGCCTGCGCCTGTCGGGCGATGTCATCCAGCGATGTCGTGCCTTCAGGTAACTTGCCGGACTCGCCATGACCCCACAGATCCAGGGCGATGACGCGATAGTGCGGGGTCAGCGCGGCGATCTGCGGCGCCCACATCGCTTGATCCCAGAGATAACTGCCAGCCAGCAACACGGCGGGGCCGGTGCCTTGATCAATGTAGTGCAGTGCTTGTCCGTCAACCGTGAAAAAGGGCATCGACCACCTCCGCGAGAAAAAACAGAACCGGCAGACTGAGCTGCCGGTTGTTGATCGTCAAGGATGGAAATGTACGGCAATGTACAGACGCCATTCGCGAGCAGGCTCGCTCCCACAGGGGATTTGTAAACAACACAGATCCTGTGTGGGAGCGAGCCTGCTCGCGAAGAGGCCGGCCCAGGCGCTGAAGAACTACAACCCCTCCAGCTCCGCCATCAGATCATTCAACCGATCAACCTTCTCCTCGGTAATGTCACTGGCCGCCAGTCCATCGATGTATTCGGCGAGTTCCTCCACCGTGCTGCATTCGAACATCGCGCGCAGCGGCACGTTGCGTTGCAGGGCTTTTTGTACCCGCGATGCAATTTGCGTAGCCAGCAGCGAATGCCCGCCCAGTTCGAAGAAATTGTCGCGCACGCCGACCTTTTCCACTTTCAGCACCTCAGCCCAGATATCAACCAGGATCTGCTCCAGCTCGTTGCGCGGCGCCAGATAATCCTCGCTCTGCAACTGACCGATCTCCAGCGTTGGCAAGGCTTTGCGGTCGAGTTTGCCGTTGGCATTGAGTGGCATTTGCTCCAGCCACAGCCAGTGCAGCGGCACCATGTATTCCGGCAGTTCGGCGCGCAGGCGCTGCTTGATCCGCTCCAGGCGTTCGCCCGGATTGAGCGCCGCATCGGCCGCGACCAGGTAGCCCACCAGATGCTTGCCGTTGACGCCTTCCTGCACACCCACCGCCGCGTCGCGCACTTCCGGTTGTTCATGCAGGCGCGCTTCGATTTCACCGAGCTCGATGCGGTAGCCGCGAATCTTCACCTGATGATCGACGCGGCCGACGTATTCCAGCACGCCGTCCGCGCGGCGCCGCGCCAAGTCACCGGTGCGGTACAGGCGTTCGCCCGGCGCGCCGAACGGATTCGGCACAAACACCGGCGCGGTGCGCAGCGGATCGCTGACGTAGCCGCGACCGACACCGGTGCCGGCAACGCACAGCTCACCCACCGCGCCCAACGGCACCAGTTCCAGCGCGCCATCGACCAGGTACAGCAAGTTGTTATCGGTCGGCGTGCCGATCGGCAAGTAACTGCCGCGCGTTGAAGCCATGTCGACACGGAAGAACGCCACATCATCCGAGCATTCCGCCGGGCCGTAAGCATTGACCAGACCAATGTCCGGGTAACGCAGCAGCCATTGATGGGCCAGTTCCGGCGGCATCGCTTCACCGGTCGGCAGCATCCAGCGCAAACCATCGAGGCTCAGACGCTCGGAGCCGAGCATGCCCTGAATCAGCGATGGCACACTTTCCAGCACGGTGATGCCCTGCGCCTGTACATGCGCCAGCAGACCTTGCGGATCGTGGGCAATCGCATTCGGTACGATGTCGACCCGTGCGCCGAACAACGGCGCGGCAAGGAACTGCCAGACGGAAATATCGAAGCTTTGCGAGGCGGTCTGCGCGATCACATCGGCCTCGCTCAAGTCGAGGTACGGGCGTTTGCTCAACTGGTTGTTGAGCATGCCGCGCTGCTCGACCATCACGCCTTTTGGCAGACCGGTCGAACCCGAGGTGTAGATCACATAGGCGAGATTGTCCGGGCCGCTGTGAATGCCGAGATTGTGCGTCGCTGCGGCCGACGCCTGGACCTCTTCCCACACCAGCAGGCGCGGGCGATTCGAACAGCCAAACTCTTCGAGCAAGGTCTGCGCCTGCTCTAGGCAGGCTGCGCTGCACACCAGCAACGGCGTGCGGCTCAGCTCGATGATGCGGCTCAGGCGCTGGCTCGGCAGACCCGGGTCCAGCGGCAGGTAACCGGCACCGGCCTTGAAACTGCCGATGATCATGCCGAGCAGGTCGAGATTACGCTCGGCCAGCAGCGCCACCGGTTGATCCATGCGCACACCGGCAGCGACCAGGGCATGGCCGAGACGGTTGGCGTTGTGATTCAGTTCGGCATAGCTCAATTGCTGATCGAGGCAACTGGCGGCAACGCGCTGCGGATGCGCCGCGACCTGCGCCTCGAACAACGCCACGTAGCTTTGCTCCAGCGGGTAGTCGTGGCCGCTCTGGTTGCAACCGTGCAGCAGGAAGTCGCGTTCTTCGTCGCCGAGCAGCGGCAAATCGGCCATGTCGCCATGGAAGCCGTCGACCAGCGCCAACAGCAGGCGTTTGAACTCACTGAGCATGCGCTCGACCGTCGCCTCGTCGAAGTAACGTTGGTCATAGGACAGGTGCAAGCCAAGGTCATCGCCCGGGTAACACACCGCCGTCAACGGGAAGTTGGTATGGGTGCGGCCGGAATCCGAGGTCGCATTCAGGCTCTGTGCACGATCAAGCACCGAGACTTCCACCGGGGCGTTTTCGAAGACGAACAGGCTGTCGAACAACGGCTGGCCTTTGGGCAATTCGCTCTGTTCCTGGATGTTTACCAGTGGCAGGTATTCGTACTCGCGCAGTTGCATGTTGCTGTCGAGCAAAGCGCTGAGCCATTGACGCACGCTGCTGCGCTGATCGTCCTCAGGCATCTTCACCCGCAGGGCGATGCTGTTGATGAACAGGCCGACGGTGCGTTGCATTTCCGGCATCTCCACCGGCCGCCCGGCCACGGTCACGCCGAAGAGCACGTCGCGATCGCCGCTCAGGCGCCGCAAAACCAGAGCCCACGCAGCTTGGGCGAAGGTGTTGACGGTCAGTTGATGTGCCTGCGCCAGTTCCCGCAACCGTGCTCCGTCTTCAACATTGAGGCGGGTGTAACGGTCGCCGACGATCATGCCGCCGCTTTCACCGGCGTGTTCGCGCAGGAACGGCCGGTCGCTCGGGATCGGCGTGGTGCGCTCGAAGCCTTGCAGATTCTGCCGCCACCACTGCCGCGCCTCGGCCAGGCTCTGGCGTTGCAGCCAACCGATGTAATCGCGATAACGCGGCGGCACGCTCAACTGCGCTTCACGACCTTCACCGAGGGCGGTGTAGATCTCGAAGAAGTCGTTCATCAGCAGAGAACGGCACCAGGCGTCGATGAGGATGTGGTGGTTGCTCATCATGAACCAGTAGCGCGCCGCGCCGACCTTGATCAGGCGCAGGTGGAACGGCGCCTGATTGAGCAGATCGAACCCGGATTCGCGCTCGCTTTTCAGCAGCGCTTGCAGCTGTGGTTCCTGCTCGGTTTCGGCGACGGCGCTCCAGTCCAGATACTCGATCGGCGTACGTCCCGGCGTATGAATCACTTGCAGCATGTCTTCGCCGACGTTCCAGCAGAACGAAGCGCGCAATGCTTCATGACGAGCGACCACCGCTTGCCAGGCCTGGGCGAAACGCTCGGGGTCGAGTTCGCTGTTGATGCGATATCGATCCTGCATGTAGTACAGACCGGTGCCCGGCTCGAGCAAGGTGTGCAGCAACATGCCTTCCTGCATCGGCGTCAGCGGGTAGACATCTTCGATGTGCGCGGCCGGCACCGGCAGCGCATCGAGTTGCGCCTGAGTCAGTCTGGCCAGCGGGAAGTCCGATGGCGTCAGGCCGCCGGCTTCGTCTTGCAAACAATGGGCGATAAGGCTTTGCAGCTCACCGAGGTAGGCGGCGGCCAGATCGTTAATGGTTTGCGCCTCGTAACGCTCGGCACTGAAAGTCCAGCGCAGCAGCAGTTCTCCACCGTAAACCTGACTGTCGACGCTCAGCTCGTTGGGCAACGGCGCCTGCGGATCGTGGGCTGCACCGATTGGCTCATCGAGAGGACGGAACAGCGCATCGCTGCCGAAGCTCTGGTCGAACTGGCCGAGGTAGTTGAAGGTGACCTGCGCCTGCGGCAGCGCGGCCATGTTCTGGCGGCAGCCGTCATCAGCCAGATAACGCAACACGCCATAACCGAGACCTTTATGCGGAACGGCGCGCAATTGTTCTTTGATCGCCTTGATCGAAGCGCCCTGCCCGGCGGCCTCTTCGATATTGTGCGGGGTCAGGCGCAGCGGATAAGCGCTGGTGAACCAACCGACGGTGCGGGTCAGGTCGATCTCGTCGAACAGGGTTTCGCGACCGTGTCCTTCCAGTTGAATCAGTGCCGAGGGCTGGCCGCTCCAGCGGCACAGCACACGGGCCAGCGCGGTCAGCAGCAGGTCGTTGACCTGAGTGCGATAAGCGCTCGGTGCCTGTTGCCGCAACTGCCGGGTGCGCTCGGCATCGAGGCGTACGCTGACGGTTTGCGCATGGCGATTCTGCCTGCCGCCCTGCGGGTTTTCGCAAGGCAGATCAGCGCTCGGCCCGGCCAGTTGCGCCTGCCACCAGCTCAATTCCTCACGCAGCGATTCGCTGCCGGCGTAGGCCTGCAAACGCGCGGCCCAGTCCTTGAAGGCGCTGGTTTTCGCCGGCAGGTTCAGCGGCTGCGCAGCGTCGAGTTGGCGATAGGCGGTTTGCAGATCATCCAGCAGAACGCGCCAGGAAACGCCGTCGACGACCAAGTGGTGGATGGCGATGAACAGGCGTTGCTGAACATCCGCAACATCGACCAGCACCGCGCGCAGTAACGGGCCGTTGCGCAGATGCAGACTGCGTTGCGCGTCGGCGAACAGAGATTCGCACCGATCCAGCGAATCGACGCTGACTTGCCAGAGCACATCCTCATTCGTCAGCGCTTGATGCGTCGCTTGCCATGCATCATCGGTTTCAGTGAAACGCAGACGCAGCGCATCGTGCTGCTCGATCACCGCCAGCAAGGCTTGCTGCAATCGTTGCGGCTCGAGGCGCACAGTCGGTTCCAGCAACAGCGCCTGATTCCAGTGCTGGCGCTGGGGAATGTCCGTATCGAAGAACCAGTGCTGAATCGGCGTCAGGCGCGACTCGCCGACCACCAGGCCCTGCTCGGCAGTCACTTGCTGGGTGCGACTGGCAACGGCGGCGAGCGTCTGCACGGTCTGGTGCTGGAACAGGTCGCGCGGGCTGAAGTGAATGCCCTGCTGACGCGCGCGGCTGACCACTTGAATCGACAGAATCGAGTCGCCGCCGAGTTCGAAGAAGTTATCGT
Source organism: Pseudomonas sp. CCNWLW23 (assembly GCF_037095675.1). NCBI lineage: Bacteria > Pseudomonadati > Pseudomonadota > Gammaproteobacteria > Pseudomonadales > Pseudomonadaceae > Pseudomonas > Pseudomonas sp. CCNWLW23. The sequence continues at coordinate 16,894 of NZ_JBAWKM010000039.1, forward strand.
TGAGGCCGACCTGCCTGACGTTGAGCACATCGCACCAGATCTGCGCCAGGGTCTGCTCCAGCTCATTGCTTGGCGCGACATAGTCCTGACGATTCAACTCGGGATCGGGCGCTGGCAAGGCGCGGCGGTCGAGTTTG
>NZ_JBAWKM010000040.1:0-14171 GCF_037095675.1 Pseudomonas sp. CCNWLW23
GACCACAAAACCGTAGGCCAGCGCCTCGGGCAGATAACCTGACGATGCCCAACCCTGGACCATCAAACGAAAGGCTTCGTAGCTCATCAGACCGCGCTCCGTGGATGGGTGGAAAACAGCGTCAGCAGACGTTCCGGAGTCAGCGCCTGTTGCGGTGTGGCATCGAACAGCACGCGGCGGTTGAGACCGGTAACCCGATCGGCCAGCCGACCTACCGCTTCCAGGTCATGTTCGATCCACAACACCGTGATGCCCGCCGCGCGCCAGTCAGTCAGCAGGCGTTCGAACACCTGGATCCCGGCCTCATCGAGGGCCGACATCGGCTCGTCGAGCACCAGCAGTTGCGGCGCCGGAATCAAGCCCTGCGCGAGCAGCACCCGCTGCCGCTCGCCGCCGGACAGCGCGCCCATGCGCCGCTTGCGCTTGTCCTGCATGCCGACGCGCTCCAGCGCCTCGCCGATGGCGCCGGCGTAGTGTTTGCTCAAACCGAGAAAGGCCGGACGGCGCTGACACATCGCCGCCATGAAATCGTCGACGGTCATCGGCAAGCCGCGATCGAACTCCAGCGCCTGCGGGACGTAACCAATGGTGCCGGGCTCGCCGGGCCAGTGCAGGCTGAGCTGGCCCTGATGCGGCATCTGCCCGAGCAGGGTCTTGATCAGCGAACTCTTGCCACCGCCGTTGGGGCCGACCAGCGCATGCACGCTGCCGGGCTGCACCTGAAAGCTGACCTTGTCGAGAATCGTCGTGCGCCCCAAGGTCAGGCTGATATCCGCAAACTCCAGCGCCGGCCCGTTTTTTCCCTGTGGGAGCGAGCCTGCTCGCGAATGCGATGTGTCATTTAACGAAGATGTTGGCTGATCCGGCGCCTTCGCGAGCAGGCTCGCTCCCACCGGGTTATCGGTGTTGTCAGGGATCAGGGGTTCTTTCGACGTCATGCCCCCGACTCCTGAATCGCCCGAACCACGGTGTTGAGGTTGCCGGTCATTTCCTTTTCGTACTTGTCGGCGGTGTATTCGCCGTAGGAAATGTGCGACAGCGGGTACAGCTTCACCCCGGATTCGCGCTGGATGGTGTCGACGTAGCTGGAGGGGAAATCCATCTCGGAGAAGATCACTTTCACGTCGAGTTCGCGTAATTGATCGATGGTTTTTTTCAGCTGGCTCGGGCTTGGCTCGATGCCGTGGGCCGGCTCGACCACGGCCGTCACTTCCAGACCGAATTCACGCAAAAGATAGTCGTAAGCCGCATGCACTGTGGCCACGCGCAGCTCGGCGTTGGGTGCCTGGGTCAGTTTGGCCAACGCGTCGGCGCGCATCTGCCGCAGGCGTTTGCCGTAAGCGCGGGCGTTTTGCGTGTAGGTCTTGGCATTGTCCGGATCGATCTTGCCCAGCTCGCGGGCGATGTTGTTGACCTGGGCGATGGAGGCGCTGATCGACAGGAACGTGTGCGGATTGACCACTTTGCCAGCGCCGCGCGCAGCGACACCGGTGGCCGCCAGCAATGGCACGTTCTCGTTGGCTTCGATGGTTTTGACGTTGGGTGTTTCGCTGGCGGCGATCATCCGGTCGGCGAAGTCATCATGACCGACGCCGTTGAGTACGATCACGTCCAGTCCGCTGATGCGCTTGATGTCTTCGGCGCGCGGTTCGTAGGCGTGCGGATTGAAGCCCGCAGGAATCAGCGGCACCACCTCGGCCTTGTCGCCAACGATGTTGGCGACGTAGCTGTAATACGGATGCAGAGTGATGCCGATACGCAGGCGTTTGCCTTGCTCGGCGCTGGCCAACGGGCTCAGCAGGCAGGCGCACAGGCCAAGCAGAAACAGGCGTAACAATGGACGGCGAGGAAATGAAATGGACATGGGCAAGCAGTCTTCTCTCGGATAAAGGCGAGGAATCAATGGCGATGTTCGCGGGTAACCCCGGCATCGAATTGCGCGACGATCTGTTTCCAGCCAGCGGCGGACAGCGCGGCGTCAGACAGATCTTCAGCAGGCGCGGAATCGGCGCTGCGCTTGAGCCAGATGTCCGGCGCCGCGTTGGCGTCAGTGCCGACACGCATCAGAAATGAACCGGCGACATCAGGCGTTGCACTGCGTCCGAAATAGGCGCGATCGGCGAACATCTGCCATGCGTGACCGCCACGACTGACCGAACTGGCGTCCTGCGCGAACGGCGCAAAGCCTTCGTCGGCGAGCATTTGTGGCGTCGGCAGGGCTTTTTGCTCTTCGCGCAACAAGCGGATTTCGTCGAGGGTCACCCGCAGGTCGGCATAAATGCCTTGCTCGGCGGCGCTGAGATCGCGGCGGGCGTCGTACTGGTTGCTGGCGACCGGCTCCGGTTCATGGGAAACCCCGCGCCACGCCACCACCGAGCCGGCGACCGCGAGGATCAGCAGGCACAACAGCAGCACATTGAGGGTTTCATGACCGGCGCCGGCCGGGCGTACCACTTGCGTTGTCGGGCTACTCATGGGGCTTCGATATCCGCCTGGTCGATTTCCACCACGTGGCCGGGGCCGGCGTCGAACAGCACATAGAACTCACTGCCGGGTTTCTTGAACGTCAGCGTCGAGTCATCACCCAATTTGCCCGGCACCAGAATGGTTTCGTCGTAGCCGATCACGTCGAGGGTTACCCCCGGCGCGCCGCTGCCGTCGGAGAAACTGCCGGTGCATTTGATCTGTTCGGCATCGATGGCTTTGCATTCGCACATCGGGTTGTGCGCCAGGGTGCTGGCGCTGAAACCGGCGCTCAGCAGCAGCGCGGCGCTGGCGAGCAAACGGGTCTGAAGGGGTGAGCGAGTCATGGTTTGGCTCCTTGTTTGTTCAGCCACGCAACCGTGGCGGGGGAGGCTTGGCTCAGGGGAATCGCGGCCTGGTGCATGCTGCCGTCCCAGCCTTCCATGGTGATCCACAGCTCGGCGTCAGGTTTGGTCTTTGCCGGGATCGGCATTTGCGTGCCCATGCGATAAGGCGTACCGAAGAAGATCGTGCCGGCGGCGCGCAGACTGCGCGGTTTGCCGATGCGCAGGTAAGTAGCCTTGACCTGTTCGACGCAGGTATCACAAACGGCGGCAGTGAAATCCTTCATATAGCCGGCCGGACCGCTCAGGTGCGGCGCCTCGTCACGCAGTTCGGCCAGGCGCACGCTCCACGGGCCGACCTGAACGGTGCCTATTTCACGCTGGCCCAGGCCACTGTCGCCGCGAAACAGCGAAGCATCGGCAAAGTATTTCGGCATGAAGCCCAGCGGGATCAGCAACAGCAGGACATTGATGTGGAAACGCCACTTGTGCCAGAAACGTGACAGGCGCGAGGGCGGTGTGACCGAGATGGCTTTGTTCACAGGCTGGCCTCCGAAGGTTCACGGCGCATCGCGGGTTGGGCGGTGATGCGGTTTTTCTTGTCCTCGCGTTTCAGCGCATTGGCGGTGGCCAGCGCGGTGCGCTTGGTCCAGATCAGCAGGCCGCTGAGGATCATCATGCTCAGCAACAGACCGAAGAAGAACCAGATCAATTTGATCCAGATGCCGCCGAAGTCACCGGTGTGCAGCGGGCGCATGGATTCGGTGACGAATTCCAGCGAGGACCGATCGGACAGCAACCGTGAGGAGGCCATTTCGCCGTTGTACGGGTTGAGAGTCGCGGTCTGATACATCAGCGGATACCAGCCACGGCCGCTGACGCTCATGTGCGAGTAAGCATTGCCCGGCAGGTTGACGTAGCTCGCTTCCAGCCCCGGAATCTTCTGCTGGGCGATTTCGATGGCGCGATCCAGGCTGATACGCGGCGGCGGGGTGCCGGCGGCCGAGATCGGCACACTTTCGCGGGACATCGCCGGAATGATCGGTTCGCTGGAAATGGAAATCTGGTTATCGAACAGGATCGCCTTGATCAGGAACCAGATGCCGGTGATGGAAATCACCGCGATGAACCAGATTGACCAGATGCCGCACAGGCGATGAAAGTCGCCCCAGAAAATCCGCGCGCCGTGGCGCACGCGCAGGGTCGGGCGCAGAAAACCTTTCCAGAAGCGCTTGTACACCACCAGCCCGGTAATCAGCGACACCAGCATCGGCACGCCGAGCAATGACACCAGATACCAGCCCCAGCTATAGCCATTGGTGAACGGCACCAGCCACCAGCCATGCAGGGCGCGGGTAAAGGCCTTGAAATCGAAGGCCGGCGCGGTGCCCTGGATGACCCCGGTGTACGGATTGACATAGACCGTCAACGAGCGCCCGTCGGGGTAGCTGACTTCGACATCGAGGGCAAAGTGCGACTCGTCCGGACGATTGATGCTCTGCACCAGGGTTTGCGGCTCGGCTTGTTTGATCGCGGCGAGAATCTGGTCATAGCTGAGTCGCGGCGCATCGTCCGACGGCTGACTGGCGCGCATTTGCGGGTTGGCCAGCCAGACAATCTCCTGGCTGACCACCGCCAGCGTGCCGGTGACACAGACGATCAGCACAAAGAACCAGATCGGCAACGCCAGCCAGCTATGCACCAGGAACCACAGTTTGGAACGGGATTTCTTCGACATGATTGCGCGTCTTGATTGCGGTGGAAGGGGCCGGGCTACGGGCTTCGCAGCACGGAACTCCCCGGGAGGCCGTTCGTGGCTTTTGCCTACGCGAACGGCCTGCATTCCTATAAGACGGATGAGCGAAGAAAATCCCGAAAGCGGATATGAAAGTAAATGTTTCGCAATTACATCGGCAGTGCATTTTTGCCGGTCGATCCGAGGCAAAAAGCCCTCAGCCTTGGCTGAACATCTCCATCGCCCGCTGGCGAATCTGCTCTTCGCTCAGATCCTCTTTGTGCGTGGCGAGAAACCACAGATGGCCGAACGGATCTCTCAAAGTACCGCTGCGGTCACCGTAAAACTGGTCTTTGACCTCGGAGACGCTTTGCGCCCCGGCATCCAGCGCCTGTTGAAAGGACTGGTCGACATCGGTGACATACAGGTGCAAGCCGATCGACACCGCCTGCTGCGGATTGCTCAACGGCCCTTGGTCGCAAGGCGTGCCGAGCATGATCGCGCTGTCGCCGATGCGCAGCTCGGCGTGGCCGATGTTGCCGTCGGGCATGGTCAGGCGCATGACTTCGCTGGCATTGAAGGCTTTCTTGTAGAAATCGATGGCCTCGGCAGCCTGTTGGATGCCGAGATACGGGGTAATGCTGTGATACCCCTCGGGAATGGGTTTGACGCTCATGACGTTCTCCCTGTTTTTGTTTTCAACAGATGTGGTTACACCGGATTTACCCGGAGCAATCACTATAGAACCGTCCTTGCTGCGCAAGTTGTTCGCCGACGAGCAGCGTCATCACTCATCGCGAAAGTGCGGGCCTGGGCCTCGGTCACCGAGCATGTCGCCTTTATTGCGTAACGGACACGCCTCCATGGACAGACAGCCGCAGCCGATGCACCCGGTCAGCTGATCGCGCATCAGCGTAAGTTGCCTGATCCGTTCATCGAGCTCGCGCTGCCATTGTTCAGACAGCATTTTCCAGTCCGCCGCTGATGGCGCGCGATCCTGCGGCAGGATCTTCAGCGCTTCGCCGATTTCCGCCAGCGGTATCCCCAGCCGTTGTGCGACTTTGATCAACGCCACCCGGCGCAGTACGGCGCGCGGATAGCGGCGTTGATTGCCGGCATTGCGCTCACTCTTGATCAAACCTTTGGCTTCATAAAAATGCAGCGCCGTGACCGCGACGCCACTGCGCGCCGCAACCTCACCCACGGTGAGAGGCTTGTGCACCTGCTCCTTGCTGATCATGCGGAAAATACTCTTGACCTTGACTTAACTAGAGGTTTTACCCTGCAGCTCTTCGGGTCGCAAGGCTCGCATCAAGATGAGTGGGGGCTTTACATGAGCAATCGCAGCTTTACCCAATTGATCGAATTCGAAATCGAACCCCGTCAGCAAGCGGCGCTGGTCTCGGCATTGGCCACGCAGACCGAGGGGCTGGCCCAGCGTTACGACGGGTTTCTCAGCGCCAGCGTGCAGGCCAGCGACGACGGCCGCCGCGTGCTGAGCTTTTTGCAATGGCAGAGCCGCGAAGCGGGGGAGGCGGCGTTTCGCAGTTTCGAAAGCGGCGAGGAGGATTTCTGGCAATTGATCCGCACCCATCGGGCAAAAACCGTGACCTTCAATTCGTTCCAGGTTCACAGCAGCATTGCCCGCAGTCACGACGATGCGCTGCATTGTCGTCTGCCGGTCAGCCAGTATTAGCGCAAAGCTGATAGCCACTATTGAGAGCGTTGATTTCTGCGCGAGCGAGCCGGGGCGTAGCCTTTCTCCATCGACCCCACATAGCTCGCCAGGACGCTCCCATGAACCGTTTACTGACTGTTTCGCTGATGCTCGCTGTTTCCGTACTCGCAGGTTGTGCCGGCCATGTTTCGCCCGAGCTGCGCCCTTACACCGCTGAAGAATCCCGCGAACTGGCGCTGGAAGCGCTGAACCGCAGCGGCTTGTCGTTCGACGAATACCACGCGAAAAAAGCCCAATTGCTCGGCCAGCCGCAGAAGACTTTCGGCTTCGACCAACAGGGTGAGATGAGCGCCGAACGTGCCATACAGCTGCACGGTCGTCCGAGCTGAAGGCAAACTGTACTGCTTGAAGTTTTCCCTAACTGTCCGTGGGTTTGCCGGGCCGTGTGGGATAGGGTCAACAGCTGAATGACCCTGGATGGACTGCCTCGATGAACCTCTCGCTTGATCTGCTGTTGGGCTTTGCCCTGTTTGCCCTTGTCACCTCGATCACACCGGGGCCGAACAACACCATGTTGCTGGCGTCCGGAGTGAATTTCGGTTTCAACCGCACCATTCCACACATGCTCGGCATCAGCTGCGGCTTCTTTTTATTGGTGGTAGCGGTGGGCTTCGGCCTTGGCGCGGTGTTTCAGGCCTATCCGATTCTGTATACGGTGCTGCGTTATGTCGGCGCGGCGTATTTGTTGTATCTGGCGTGGAAGATCGCCCACTCCGGCCCGGTCGGCGACAGTGCCCACGGCGAGGCGAAACCGATCAGCTATCTGGGCGCCGCGGCGTTCCAGTGGGTCAATCCCAAGGCGTGGATCATGGCCATCGGCGCCATCAGCACGTACACGCCGATGCAGGGTTATTTCTATAACGTCGTAATCATCGCGGCGGTGTTCGCCATCATCAACCTGCCCAGTGTCGGCCTGTGGGCGGCGTGCGGCACGCTGTTGCGCAATGTGCTGAAAGATCCGCGCTGGTTGCGCGTGTTCAATTGGGGCATGGCGGCGCTGTTGGTGATCTCGCTGTATCCGTTACTTCTCGAAAGCTTTCACTGACGCATTGCTTCAATCGCCGGCCCGTTGCCTGTTAAGCTCGGTTTCAGGAGCGTTCCTACGCACTTTTAAATGAAGCCCTACTTCTTTAACGGCATCCGATCAGGTATTGATGACGCTCTCGAACCCATGCACAGCTCACGAGGCTGTGCATTGTCGTTTGCAGACACGAGCCTCCTGATCCCGGAACACGCTCTGCGAGTCCTTTATGAACACACGTCCGTTGTATTTCGATTACGCCGCCACCACCCCGGTGGACGAGCGGGTCATCCAGGTGATGATCGAATGTCTGGGTTTTCACGGTAACTTCGGTAACCCGGCGTCCAGCTCCCACGCTTTCGGCCAGCAGGCCCGGCAGACGGTCGAGCAGGCACGTCGGCAAGTCGCCGATCTGGTCGGCGCGCAGCCTGAGCAGATCGTCTGGACCTCCGGTGCCACCGAGTCCAACAACCTCGCCCTCAAAGGCGTCTCCCAGGCCCGTGGCGTTTGCGGCGGGCACATCATTACCAGTCAGATCGAACACAAGGCCATTCTCGACACCGCGCGGCAATTGCAGGACTCGGGCATTGCCGTGACTTACCTGGTGCCGGACGCCCAAGGCTTGATCACGCCGCAAGCGGTCAGCGAAGCGATGCGTGACGACACTTTTCTGGTGTCGCTGATGCTGGTCAACAACGAGTTGGGCACGGTCAACGATGTCGAGGCGATTGGCGAAGTGGTGCGCAGTCGGCAGGCGTTGTTTCATGTTGATGCGGCGCAAGGCGCGGGCAAAGTCGCGATCGACCTGAGCCGCTGGCCGGTGGATCTGATGTCGTTTTCCGCACACAAACTCTACGGCCCCAAGGGCATCGGCGCCCTGTATGTCGGCCCGCAGGCGCAGCAACGCTTGCAGGCACAGATCCACGGCGGCGGTCATGAAGGTGGCCTGCGCTCCGGAACCCTGGCGACTCATCAGATTGCCGGGATGGGCGCTGCTTTCGCTTTGGCCGCCGACGCATTTGATGAAGAGAAAAAGTCCATCATCGCTTTGCGCGAACGCTTGCTCGAACAGCTTTTGAAGTTGCCCGGCGTGCGCCTCAATGGCAGTGCCTCGCAACGCATTCCGCACACCCTGAGCCTGACCTTCAGCGAGGGCGAGTTCAACAGCGCCGCATTGAGCCATTCGATCGCGTTTTCCGCGACGTCGGCGTGTAATTCCGCAAGTAATGCGCCGTCCCACGTGCTGCTCGCGCTCGGACACGATGCGCGGCTGGCGGGGCGCACCATTCGCTTGAGCCTCGGGCGGTTTACCACCGTCGAGGATGTCGACAAGGCCGTTGACCTGATCACAACCGCCTGCGCCAGTGCCCCGCCATTCTGGGCGACAGGGCTCTAAACAGCAGACGCTTTCCATGGCCGCGAAGGCTACGAACAATAACGATGACGCGATTAGCAGGAGACATGATGAGTTCCCACACCTTGACCGAAGGATCGGTGCCTCAGCGCCTGGCGCATACCCGTGAACTGATGCGCCGCGAAGGCATCCATGCGCTGCTGGTGCCGTCCGCCGACCCGCATCTTTCGGAATACCTGCCGGGTTACTGGCAGGGCCGGCAATGGCTGTCGGGTTTCCACGGTTCGGTCGGTACGCTGATCGTCACTGCGGATTTCGCCGGTGTGTGGGCCGACAGTCGTTACTGGGAACAGGCGACGAAAGAGCTCAACGGCAGCGGCATCGAACTGGTCAAGCTGCAACCGGGGCAGCCGAGCCCGCTGGACTGGCTGGCGGAGCAAACCCTCGAGGGCGGCGTGGTTGCCGTGGATGGTGCGGTAATGGCGGTGGCTTCGGCGCGTACGCTGAGCAGCAAACTCGAAGCACGCGGCGCTCGCCTGCGCACCGATATCGACCTGTTGCAGGAAGTCTGGCGCGATCGCCCGAGCCTGCCGAACGCGCCGATCTATCAGCATCTGCCGCCGCAAGCGACCGTCAGCCGTGGCGAGAAACTCGCGAAATTGCGCGAAACCTTGCAAGAACGTGGTGCCGACTGGCACTTCATCGCCACCTTGGATGACATCGCTTGGCTGTTCAACCTGCGTGGTGGTGATGTCTCGTTCAATCCGGTGTTTGTTTCGTTCGCCTTGATCAATCAGCAACAGGCCACGCTGTTCGTGGCGCTGAGCAAGGTCGATGCCGATCTGCGCGCGGTACTCGAGCAGGATGGCGTGACGCTGCGTGACTACAGCGAAGTGGCCGATGCATTGCGTGCTGTGCCGAGTGGCGCGAGCCTGCTGGTCGATCCGGCGCGAGTGACCACGGGGTTGCTGGATAACCTGGACAGTGGCGTGAAACTGGTCGAGGGTCTCAACCCGACTACGTTGGCCAAATCGCAGAAAAGCGAAGCCGACGCTCAACACATCCGTAAAGCCATGGAGCAGGATGGCGCGGCGTTGTGCGAATTCTTTGCCTGGCTGGAATCGGCATGGGGGCGCGAGCGCATCACCGAACTGACCATCGACGAGAAACTTACCGTTGCCCGTGAGCGTCGTCCCGATTACGTTTCGCTGAGCTTCAACACGATTGCCGCGTTCAACGCCAATGGCGCGATGCCGCACTATCACGCTACCGAAGAGGAGCATGCGCTGATCGAGGGTGATGGTCTGTTGCTCATCGATTCCGGTGGTCAATACCTCGGCGGTACCACAGACATCACGCGCATGGTCCCGGTGGGTACGCCGACCCAGGAGCAGAAACAGGATTGCACGCGCGTGTTGAAAGGCGTGATTGCGCTGTCGCGGGCACGATTCCCGAAAGGCATTCTGTCGCCGCTGCTCGACGCCATCGCTCGTGCGCCGATCTGGGCTGACAACGTCGACTACGGTCACGGCACCGGTCACGGCGTGGGCTATTTCCTCAACGTTCACGAAGGTCCGCAAGTGATCGCTTATCAAGCGGCACCGGCACCGCAGACGGCGATGCAGCCGGGGATGATTACCTCGATCGAACCCGGCACTTATCGCCCGGGCCGCTGGGGCGTGCGCATCGAGAACCTGGCGATGAACCGCGAGGCCGGCAGCAGCGAATTCGGCGACTTCCTCAAGTTCGAAACCCTGACGCTGTGCCCGATCGATACCCGCTGCCTGATTGCTGACCTGCTGACCCACGAAGAAAAGCAGTGGCTCAATGCTTATCACAGCGAAGTACGCGAGCGTCTGAGTCCGTTGTTGGATGGCGCGGCGCTGAGCTGGCTGAACGAGCGCACTGTGGCCATTTGATCGATTTGCCCAAGGCGCCGCTCGCGGTGCCTTGGGTCTCGGCTTCAATCCTGGCGCAATGCCTCTTCTACGAAGTCGAGTCGATCCTGACCGAAGAACAACTGATCGCCAATGAACATGCTGGGGGCACCGAAAACGCCGCGCTTGATGGCGGCTTCGGTGTTTTCCTTAAGTGCGGCTTTTACTGATTCATCGTTGGTCAGCGCCATTATCTCTTGGGGGTCGAAGCCGTTTTCAGTCAGCACGGCGGCAACGGTTTGCGGATCGTTGAGGTTACGGCCTTCGACCCAAAGCGCCTTGAACAGGCAATCGACGAACTCGGCGAAACGCTGCGGCTGGCGCATCTGCAAGCCAGTGACGGCACGCATCAGTATCAGCGTGTTGATTGGAAAGTGCGGATTGAATCTGAGCTGTACGCCGTAGCGTTTGGCGAAGCGATCGAGGTCCTGAAACATGTAGCGGCCCTTGGCCGGAATCATTGCCGGCGAAGCGTTGCCGGTGGCTTTGAACACGCCACCCAACAGCATCGGGATGTAGATCAGTTCGCTCTGGGTATCGGCGCAGATTTTCGCTAGCTGGGTGTGCGCCAGATAGGTGGTGGGGCTGCCGAGGTCGAAATAGAATTCCACGGTTTTCGTCATGATCAAATCGCTCTCTTATTGTTGTAATGAGGGGGGAGGGCTTACCAGCGTTCGTTCCATGGGCGCAGGTCCAGCTCGAAGGTCCAGGCATCCCGTGGCTGACTGTGCAGATACCAATAGTTTTCAGCGATGTGCCCTGGATCGAGAATGCCGTCCTGATCCTTGGTCGCGTATTTCTCGGGAAAGCTGTCGCGGATGAAGTCGGTATCGATCGCACCATCAACTACGACGTGGGCGACATGAATGTTCATCGGCCCCAACTCTCTCGCCATGCTTTGCGCCAGTGCGCGGATGCCGTGTTTGGCTCCGGCGAAAGCGGCAAATCCAGAAGCACCGCGCAGCCCGGCCGTGGCACCAGTGAACAGAATCGTGCCGCGCTGCCGAGTGACCATGCGCTTGGCCACTTCACGGGCATTGAGAAAACCGGAGAAGCAGGCCATCTCCCAGATCTTGAAATATTTGCGCGCGGTTTCTTCGAGAATGCTGCAAGGCACGTTGGCGCCGATGTTGAAGACAAAGGCCTCAATCGGGCCGACGCGGGTTTCGATGTCTTCGATCAAGGCGATGACGTCTTCTTCCTTGCGCGCATCGCAGGCAAAACCATGGGCCTCACCGCCATCAGCGATGATTGCGTCAACCAGAGGCTGCAATTTGTCGGCGCTGCGCCGGGTCACACAGGCTATAAATCCCTCACTGGCAAAGCGCTTGGCAATGGCCCCGCCCGTGGCATCACCGGCCCCGACAACCAACACGACCTTCTTGTTATTCATGGGTGAATCCCTTTGGGTTAACGATCGTTTAGTTAACGAACGTTATGCTAGGATTCGGGCAGCGTCAAGGCGATCTACTTCAGGAGATGACATGCGTTATTCGGCCGGACACAAATCGGAAACCCGCGAACGATTGCTGCAAAGCAGCGCGCTGTCGGCAAAGAAATCGGGGTTTTCCACGGTGGGCGTGGATGGCCTGATGAAAGCCATCGGTTTGAGTGGCGCCGCGTTCTACAGCCACTTTTCATCCAAGGATGCGTTGTTCGCTGCCATCGTCGAGCGAGAGTTGAGTGAAAGTCTTGAGCGCCTTGGTGGCCAGGGCGGTGCAGATCGGCAGCGGCTGGAGCGTTGTCTGAAGCAGTACCTGAGCATGGCCCACGTCGAGCAACCCGAGGCCGGTTGCGCGCTGCCGACATTGGGCGCGGAGATTGCCCGTGCCGATGTACTGGTGCGTGAGCAGGCTGAAGAATGGATCTGCCGCCTTCAGCAGGGCTGGGCCGAGATACTGGAAAGCGAGAGTCTGGCCTGGTCGGTGCTGTCGCAATGCGTGGGTGCATTGGTGGTCGCGCGGATGCTGGCAACACCGGACGTGCAGCGTACGGTGTTGCGCTCGAGTCACGAGGAAATTACGCGTCAGCTCGCTTTGCCACGAGCCGAGTAGTTATTTGCAGATGACGATCATGCTGCGGCTGGTATAACCGGCGGGGTTCAGGCCGAACGGATAATCGCCAGGTTCTTCGACGGTGTCCCCGGATTTGGCGATCACCTTGTAACCCTTGGGCGCGCAGGAATTAGCGGCGCTGGTATAGCACTTGTCCCATGAGGATGAAAGTCCGGAACAGTTGATGTGCAGCCCCTTCTTGCCTCGTTTGACCTGGGTTTCCGAGGTCGCTGCGCAACTCGCGATCGCCAGCAGGGCGATCAATAGCAAAATTCGTTTCATTACCATCCTTAATAGCGGCCGCGAGTCTGGTGCTCGGGTCTGCCTGTATTCGCTCGCGTTTGCAGCGTTGTGCCGTCCTTTGCGAAAAAATCCATGCCTGGCGATGGGTTACGAAGCTAAACATGGCCTAAATGAGCGCCAATTACCAGACCCCACTTTCTATAACGCTTCAGTCGGCCGCGACAGCAGGCTTTGCTCCGCTGCCCATGGTCATGGTTGCGCCCACTGACGCCAGAATAATGCACAGGATGGCCAGCCATTGTGACAATGAAAGGTATTCCTGGAGAAAAAGCAGACCTGACAATGCTCCGAAGGCCGGTTCGATACTCATGAGCGTGCCGAAGGTGCGCGCGGGCATACGCGTCAGGGCGACCATCTCCAGGGTATAGGGCAGGGCGGTGGACAGAATGGCGACGCCGATAGCGATCGGAATCAGCGATGGTGTAAGCAGCGCAGCGCCGGCATGAACAATGCCGATCGGCGCCACGAACAGCGCGGCGATCATCACGCCGAGGGCTGCCGTCGTCACCCCGTTGTCGGCGCCGGCCTTTTGCCCGAACAGAATGTACAGCGCCCAGCACACTCCGGCGCCCAGCGCATAACCCGCTCCGACCAGATCAATGCCGGCAGTGGTTGCCCCGGTAGGTATCAATAGAAGCAAGCCGGCCGCAGCAAGCGCGATCCATACAAAATCGATGGCGCGGCGAGAGGCATATATAGCTACAGCCAGAGGGCCGGTGAATTCCAGCGCAACGGCGATGCCCAGCGGCACTGTGCGCAGCGACATATAAAAGAGGAAGTTCATTCCACCCAATGCCATTCCGTAGACGATGACGGTACGAAGAGACTTGGAGGTCAGCTTTGCACGCCATGGGCGCAGTATCAGCAGCATGATCACGCTGGCAAAGATCAAGCGAAGAGTGGTTGTTCCTTGTGCGCCGATAATGGGGAACATGCTTTTGGCCAGAGAAGCGCCCGACTGGATGGACGCCATGGCTATCATGAGCAGGCAAACCGGAAACAATGTGGAAGCAAGGGAGCGAGGTTGATCATTCATTGCGCGGCAGCATCCAAGGCAAAAACACAGTATTGTTGTGGTAGTGGGCAATATACTGCGCATTGGATGAGGGCGCGTCTATATATAGAAAGCGTTTTTGCTGATTTGAAAGAAAAGCGAAATTAACGGTTGACGGCAGATTCCAGAGGTCTATAATTCGCCCCACTTCCGGCGCAGTCGAAACGG
>NZ_JBAWKM010000041.1:0-12906 GCF_037095675.1 Pseudomonas sp. CCNWLW23
GCGAAGACTTCAGTACAGCCAAGCTTTTTAGCGGTAAACACACCCAAAAAGCTTGACCGTGAACAGAGTATCTACAGGGTTTCGCAGTGTTTTCAAGCGGCGGTTCATCCGCCGAAATCAATTGCTCCTACACTGTGCCAATCTGTGCGATCTTCTCGCGATTGGCCTTTGTCGGAGTTGTTTGATGCTGTCTCTGCTGACCGAACACCCGTTGTTTAGCGCGTTGATCCTGATCCTGCTCGATCTTGGCCTGTGGCGGCTGATCAGCTCTCGCGGCAGCGAATGGAAGCTGTTGGTGCGGGTGCTGATTTTCGCCCTGTTCAGCATTGTGCTGTTCAACGAAGGCCTCAACCCGATGGAACCGGCGCCGTGGGCCGACAACGTGCCGCTGCATCTGGCAGCGACCGGGTTGCAGATCGGCTGGTGGCTGTTTGGTGCGCGGACCCTGACGGTGTTGATCGGCGCGGTGATGATGCAGCGGGTCGGCCATACCGGCCGGCTGTTGCAGGACTTGCTCGGCGCAGTGATTTTCCTCATCGCCATCATTGCGGCGCTGGCGTACGTGCTCGATCTGCCGGTCAAAGGCGTGCTGGCGACGTCCGGCGCGTTGGCGATCATCGTCGGTCTGGCCTTGCAGAGCACCTTGAGCGACGTGTTCTCCGGCATCGTCCTCAACACCACCAAGCCCTATCAACTCGATGACTGGATCTCCATCGACGGCACCGAGGGCCGCGTCACCGACATCGACTGGCGCGCCACGCGTCTGCAAACCAGCCAGGGCAGCATGGCCGTGATTCCCAACTCGCTGGCGGCGAAAGCCAAAATCATCAACTTCAGTCGACCGAGCAATATGTTCGGCGTTTCCGTCAGCGTGCCCGTCAGCCCCCATGCCCGGCCCAGCTCAGTGATCGAGGCGTTGGAGCGAGCGATGCAAGGCTGCCGGCAATTGCTCGACACACCGGCGCCGAGCGTGTCGTTGAAGAGTTCTGCCAGCGGCGGCGCGGAATACGAAATCAGCGGGTTTGTCGCCTCGATGGGCGAGAAGCGCGTGGTGCGCAATCAGTTGTTCGATCTCGCGTACCGACATTTGCAGGCCTCCGGCGTCAACCTGCTGTCGAGCAACGAGACCAGCGCCGCGCCGCAGTTGTCGCGGCCACGGGCGCTGCTGGAAAGCTCACCGATCTTCTCGACTCTGCGTGAAGAAGAAAAAGACACCTTCAGCCAGAACATGACCCTGCAAACTTTCCGCGCCGGCGAAACGATTCTCGCGGGCGGGGAGGTCAGCGATCATTTGTTCATCATTGAATCCGGCGTGGTATCGGTGACGCTCAAGCGCCATGGTGCGCCACTGGAATCCGGGCGCATGGGGCCGGGCGAGGTGATCGGTGAGGCCGGGATTCTTTCCGACACCGCCTTGCCGGCGGATTTTTCCGCGAAGACTTTCTGCGCCCTGTATCGCATCGAGAAGTCCTACCTGAAACCGTGCCTGGACGCGCGCCATGACATCCACGATGCGATGCAGGCATTGCTCGATTTCCGTCTGCACAAGGCGCAGTCGCTGACCGAGGAAACGCCCGTGGTCGCGCCGAAAAGAGGCTTTCTGCAATGGCTGCGTAACCGAGTCTGAGCTGGCGCTTTGTGATTCGATGCAACCTGGGCGGCGTTCTCAGGGTCACAATTTGCAATCCCACCGAGCAGGAGTTGCAGACGATGAAAAACCTGCGAATCGCCACCTTCAACGTCAACGGCATGCGCGCGCGGCTGCCGAATCTGCTGGAATGGCTCAAGCGCGAGCAACCGGACATCGTCTGCCTGCAAGAGCTCAAATCAGTCGACAGCGCATTTCCCGTCGCCGAACTGGAGGCCGCCGGTTACGGCGCAATCTGGCAGGGCCAGGCGTCATGGAATGGCGTGGCGATTCTGGCGCGTGATGCGCAGCCGTTGGAGAGTCGACGCGGTTTGCCCGGCGATGCCGATGACACCCACAGCCGCTATATCGAAGCGGCGGTGCACGGTGTGCTGGTCGGTTGCCTGTATCTGCCCAACGGCAACCCGCAGCCGGGGCCGAAATTCGATTACAAACTGGCCTGGTTCGAGCGTCTGATCAATTACGCCAAAGACCTGCAAAGCAGCGATCACCCGGTGGTGCTGGCCGGTGACTTCAATGTCGTGCCCACCGACATGGACATCTACAACACCCGTTCCTGGCTCAAGGACGCCTTGTTGCAACCCGAAAGCCGCGAGTGCTACCAGCGGCTGCTGGACCAAGGCTGGACCGATTCTCTGCGCCACGTGTATCCCGAAGAGCGCCTCTACACCTTCTGGGATTACTTCCGTAACCATTGGCAAACCAATTCCGGCCTGCGCATCGACCACCTGCTGCTCAATCCGGCATTGAGCCCGTATTTGCACGACGCTGGCGTCGACGCCTGGGTACGCAACGAACCGCACGCCAGTGACCATGCACCGACATGGATTCGCATCGCTTCGCGGAAAAAGCGCTGAGCGGGCGATTGGCGAAATCAATTGTCGGAAGCCGTGCTTGATCCCGTATACAGGGCAACATCCACGCAGTGTTCTGCGGCCCATGCATAAGGATCGAGCAATGAGTGCGCCACGGCTGACCAGTACCAATCTGTACCTGCAACGTCTGGGTTTCGATGCGCCGCCGCCACCGACGCTTGATACGTTGCGCCAGTTGCAGTCGCGCCACACCGCTCAGTTTGTTTTCGAAAATCTGGCGACGATCAGTGCAGAGCCGGTGTTGATCGACTTGGTCTCCATCGAAGACAAGGTGTTGCAGCAGGGGCGGGGCGGCTACTGCTATGAGCTCAATCATTTGTTCTATGCGCTGCTGCTTGAATTGGGCTTCGACGCACGGGCGATCAGCGGGCGCGTGGTGATGAATCAACCGGAAGGTAGCTGGACGGCGCGAACCCATCGTTTGAGTCTGGTGACCATCGAGGGAGTGCGTTACATCACCGACGTCGGCTTCGGCGGCATGGTGCCCACCGCGCCGCTGTTGCTCGACAGTGAAGATGAGCAACCCACCCCGCACGAACCTTACCGCATCGACAAGCAAGCAGATGGCTATCTGCTGCGCGCCAAAGTCGCAGGCGAATGGCGGCCGATGTACCTGTTCGATTTGCAACGCCAGGAAGACATCGATTACACCGTCGGCAACTGGTACGTCTCCACCCATCCCGAGTCACCCTTTTCGCAGCGCCTGATGGTCGCGCGCACCGGCGCTGGCTGGCGCAAAACCCTGAACAACGGCAGTTTTGCCATTCATCACATGGGCGCGGACAGTGAGCGGCGCGAGGTGGCGGACGTCGACGAGCTGATGAAATTGCTGCGGCGCGAGTTCGATCTTCAGGTGCCTGATTCACCGCGTGTGCGACAAGCGCTGGCTCGGGTCATCGCGCCAGCCTCCATCTAAGGCTTTACATCAGGCTCCAATACGCGACGGATTTCGCCGATGGCCGCTGACAGCTTTCGCTCGAGACTCTTGAGATCGGTGGCGGTGATGCCTTTCTTGAATTGGCCCGTCAGACCTGAATCGTCGGCGCTTTCCTGCTGGCGTGGGCCATCAAGCAGAGCATGGCGCAGGGTGTTGTTGATCACAGTCTGGTAGCCAAAGCCCTCGGTTTCCGCGGCGGTACGCGCCGCTTCGATCACCGCGTCATCAAGCATGATAGTGATGCGGGTCTTGCCCTTGCTCGGCGCTACTGCGCCGCGTTTACCTGCGGAAAAGTCATATTCGTCTTTCATCGTTCAAGCCTCCTGAAAATACGCGCGCCGTTCGCTGGGTGTGGCGAGACGTGCGGAAATGATTCGAACAACATTGGCTTCGCGATAGCTGTAAGCAACGGCAAGCACACGACCTTTGGCATCGAGGCCGAGGGTGATCCAGCGTTGTTCGTCATGGTCGTTGTCCTCAAGTGTCAGTGCGCGTTCGTCATGAAAAACCGGTTCGGCTTCGGCGAGGCTGATGCCTTTGTGCTTGAGTTTGTTGGCTGCGTTTTTGCTTTTGTCGTACTGAATCTTGAATGACTTCATTATGCATACTTTATATGTATAAAAAAGAGCGCGACTGCACCGTCGGTCGCCGTGAACACTTCAGCCTAGTGGGTACTGGCGAGGATGCAGCGGGGATGTGTTGCCGGATTTGTTGGGGCAAGAAGCGCAGGCTAGAAGGTTGGATGGCTACCTAACCATAATGTGACTGACAAGTTGTATACAACTCTATGGACATTTGTCCTGAGTATTGAATACAGTGTGCGCATAACAAAAACCAGGGAACCCCCCACCATGAAAACGCCCCATGTTTCACACCAACGGCCCGAGGACGAAAACCTCGGGGTCGGCGCGAATATGGCTTACGGCCTGCAACATGTTCTGACCATGTACGGCGGTATCGTTGCGGTGCCACTGATCATTGGCCAGGCGGCCGGTCTGTCGCCGGCGGACATTGGTCTGTTGATTGCTGCTTCATTGTTTGCGGGGGGGCTGGCGACGTTGCTGCAAACCCTGGGTCTGCCGTTTTTTGGCTGTCAGCTGCCGCTGGTCCAGGGCGTATCGTTCTCCGGCGTGGCGACCATGGTTGCGATCGTCAGCAGCGGCGGGGAGGGCGGTTTCCAATCGGTGCTGGGTGCGGTGATTGCCGCCTCGTTGATCGGCTTGCTGATCACGCCGGTGTTTTCACGCATCACCAAGTTCTTTCCGCCGCTGGTCACCGGCATTGTGATCACCACCATCGGCCTGACGCTGATGCCGGTGGCCGCACGCTGGGCGATGGGCGGCAACAGCCACGCGCCGGACTTCGGCAGCATGCAGAACATCGGTCTGGCGGCGGTCACGCTGGTGCTGGTGTTGCTGCTGAGCAAGGTTGGCAGCGCGACCATTTCTCGGCTGTCGATTCTGCTGGCCATGGTCATCGGCACGGTGCTGGCGGTGTTCCTTGGCATGGCGGATTTCTCCAGTGTCACCACCGGCCCCATGTTCGGCTTCCCGACACCGTTCCACTTCGGCATGCCGACCTTCCATTTCGCCGCGATCCTGTCGATGTGCATTGTGGTCATGGTGACGCTGGTGGAAACCTCGGCGGACATCCTCGCCGTGGGCGAGATCATTGACACCAAGGTGGATTCCAAACGCTTGGGTAACGGCCTGCGTGCCGACATGCTGTCGAGCATGTTTGCGCCGATCTTCGGTTCGTTTACGCAAAGTGCTTTCGCGCAGAACGTAGGGCTGGTGGCGGTGACCGGGATCAAGAGCCGATTCGTGGTCGCTACCGGCGGCTTGTTCCTGGTGGTGCTCGGCCTGCTGCCGTTCATGGGCCGGGTGATTGCCGCCGTGCCGACTTCGGTCCTTGGCGGCGCAGGGATCGTGCTGTTCGGCACCGTGGCGGCGAGCGGCATTCGCACGTTGTCGAAGGTGGACTACCGCAACAACGTCAACCTGATCATCGTGGCCACTTCGATCGGTTTCGGCATGATCCCGATCGCCGCGCCGAACTTCTACGATCATTTCCCGAGCTGGTTCGCGACTATTTTCCATTCGGGCATCAGTTCATCTGCAATCATGGCGATCCTGCTCAACCTGGCGTTCAACCACTTCACGACCGGCAATTCGGATCAACAATCGGTGTTCGCCGCAGCCGAAGAGCGCACCCTGCGTTATCGCGATCTGGCCGCGCTGCGTGAAGGCGATTACTTCAGCGACGGCAAGCTGCATGATTGCGATGGCAAGGAAGTGCCCGTGATCGAGCCGGATGACCACGACCATGGCCACGGCGCGCCGAAGGTGCAGGTGAAAAGCAGCGAACATGTCTGACCGCTGCGTCTGAAACAGAAAAGGCCGATCTGCCCAAGCAGATCGGCCTTTTGGCATTTTTCGAGCGTCCACAAAAAAGCCCCTGAATCTCGCGATTCAGGGGCTTTGCTATTTGGCTCCACAACCTGGACTCGAACCAGGGACCCAGTGATTAACAGTCACTTGCTCTACCAACTGAGCTATTGCGGAATTGGTGCGTATGTTACTGATTCAAAAAGAGAAGTCAAGCATCGCCTGGCAACTTTTGCGATTCGTCGGGACGGACGGCATTTTGTCAGCGATTGGCGGTTACCAGAAAGGCCTCAGAGGTCTACCATGGCAGCCCGGAAGTGGTCACACGCGCTGCCGGCCATTCGCCGCAAAGGTACGCGCCATGACTCAAATCACCCGTAATACCGAGGTGCTCGCATGAGCACTGCACAGATCAGCCTGCCCAAAGGGATCGGCCCGCACGCCGAAAAACTCTTCGATGCAATCGCCGGGGCAAGCACCGCCGAAGAATTGAACCGCGCTGGCGGCAAGGCTGAAGGTTTCGTGCTTGGTCTTGAAAGCAGCAAGGCCATCAAGAGCCAGGTCGCCGAGTCGCTGTATGTGATTTACGACGATGCTGCCACTCAACGCTCGGCCGAGCTGGCTTAACTGCCGAAGGTAGTCGTGCCGAGCATCAGCTTGGCATAGGCCGCCGTCGCCGCCAGTTGCACCAGCCACAGGGCCAGGCCACCGAGGAATACCCCGGTGGCGACTTGCAGCACCAGGCTCTTTTCACGCTTGGCCGGAGCGCGCGGGATGAAATCATCCAGGTCGTCACGGTCAGCGCGCAGGTTGTCGTTTTTCATGTGGGTTCTCTTCAGAAAATCTCGGGTGTACACAAAACCGGTAGGAGCTGCGGAACGCTGCGATCTTTTGATCTTAGAAACAAGATCAAAAGATCGCAGCCTCGTTGCACTCGTCAGCTCCTACACTTTGAATTGTGTGCAGTCTAGAGGTTGCGAGGCGTTTCCAGAGACAAATAAAAAACGGGAAGCCCAAAAGGCTTCCCGTTTTTCATCACTGGCCGAAATCAGATGACCTGAACGATCGCGTCCGTCACAGCCTTTATGTTGCTCTGGTTCAGGGCAGCCACGCAGATGCGGCCGGTGTCCAGGGCGTAGATGCCGAACTCGTTGCGCAGGCGGTGCACCTGTTCAGTGGTCAGGCCGGAGTAGGAGAACATGCCGCGCTGACGACCGACGAAGCTGAAATCGCGACCCGGGGCTTTTTCCGCCAGCAGGGCAACCATCTGCTCGCGCATGCCGCGAATACGCAGACGCATCTCGGCCAGCTCGGCTTCCCACTGCGCGCGCAGTTCCGGGCTGTTCAGCACCGCAGCAACGATGCTGGCGCCGTGAGTCGGCGGGTTGGAGTAGTTGGTGCGGATCACGCGCTTGACCTGCGACAGCACGCGCGCGCTTTCTTCTTTCGATTCGCTGATGATCGACAGTGCGCCAACGCGTTCGCCGTACAGCGAGAACGATTTGGAGAACGAGCTCGAGACGAAAAAGGTCAGGCCGGATTCGGCGAACAGGCGCACAGCGGCGGCGTCTTCATCGATCCCGTCGCCAAAGCCTTGGTAAGCCATATCGAGGAACGGCACGTGACCTTTGGCCTTGACCACTTCCAGCACCTTGTTCCAGTCCGCCGGGGTCAGGTCGACGCCGGTCGGGTTGTGGCAGCAAGCATGCAGGACAACGATCGAGCCGTTCGGCAGGGCGTTGAGGTCGTCGAGCATGCCGGCACGGTTCACGTCATGGGTGGCAGCGTCGTAGTAACGGTAGTTCTGCACCGGGAAACCAGCGGTTTCGAACAGCGCGCGGTGGTTTTCCCAGCTCGGGTCGCTGATCGCCACGACGGCGTTCGGCAGCAGTTGCTTGAGGAAGTCGGCACCGATTTTCAGTGCGCCGGTCCCGCCGACGGCCTGAGTGGTGATGACGCGACCGGCGCTGATCAGCGGCGAGTCGTTGCCGAACAGCAGTTTCTGCACGGCCTGGTCGTAGGCAGCGATGCCATCGATCGGCAGGTAACCGCGCGAAGCGTGTTGCGCGACGCGAATCGTCTCGGCTTCGATCACCGCGCGCAGCAGTGGAATTCGCCCCTCTTCGTTGCAGTACACGCCCACGCCCAGGTTGACCTTGGTGGTCCGGGTATCGGCGTTGAATGCTTCGTTGAGGCCCAGGATTGGATCGCGGGGTGCCATTTCGACAGCGGAGAACAGGCTCATTATTACGGCGGCTCTGAATGGAGAGTGGAGGGACGTGTCGCGCTCCAGCCGAATGCACTAGAGCGGTGCACAAACGGGGAGCTAGTATAGAGGCCATCACCGCGCAATGGCGACAGGCGAATCGGCTTTTAGGGTAAGTTTTTCCGATTATTTCTTGACCGTTAGTCGATTGACTTTGTCAGACTCTTTACCGGATGTAGGACGTTTGCCTTGAAAGGTCAGGCAATCGCCACCACATTCAGCACAATCCAGGTTTTTTCTTGCGCGACATCGGTCGTTTGCGGTCGTCCTCGTGGTGCTCCGCCTGACGCGGAACGCCGCGATTCCAGAGGTGTGTATGTCGGAATTCCAGCTAGTCACCCGCTTCGAGCCTGCCGGCGATCAGCCGGAAGCCATTCGCCAGTTGGTTGAGGGCATTGACGCCGGGCTGGCGCACCAGACACTGCTCGGTGTGACCGGTTCGGGCAAGACCTTCAGCATTGCCAACGTCATCTCCCAGGTCCAGCGGCCGACGCTCGTACTGGCGCCGAACAAGACCCTGGCCGCGCAGTTGTACGGGGAGTTCAAGGCGTTCTTCCCGAACAACGCCGTTGAATACTTCGTTTCCTACTACGACTACTACCAGCCCGAAGCGTATGTGCCGTCGTCCGACACCTTCATCGAGAAGGATGCCTCGATCAACGACCACATCGAGCAGATGCGGCTGTCTGCGACCAAGGCGTTGCTCGAGCGCAAGGACGCGATCATCGTCACCACGGTGTCGTGCATCTACGGTCTGGGCAGTCCGGAAACCTATCTGAAAATGGTCTTGCACGTTGATCGCGGCGACAAGCTTGATCAGCGTGCGCTGCTGCGGCGCCTGGCCGATCTGCAATACACCCGCAACGACATGGATTTCGCCCGGGCGACGTTCCGCGTGCGCGGTGACGTGATCGATATCTTCCCGGCGGAATCCGACCTCGAAGCGATCCGCATCGAGCTGTTCGATGACGAGGTCGAGAGCATTTCCGCCTTCGATCCACTGACCGGCGAAGTCATCCGCAAGATGCCGCGCTTCACTTTCTACCCGAAAAGTCACTACGTGACGCCTCGGGAAACCCTGCTCGATGCTATCGAAGGCATCAAGGTCGAATTGCAGGAGCGCCTCGAATACCTGCGCAGCAACAACAAACTGGTGGAAGCCCAGCGTCTGGAACAGCGCACCCGTTTCGACCTGGAAATGATCCTCGAACTGGGCTATTGCAACGGCATCGAAAACTACTCGCGCTACCTGTCCGGGCGTCCGTCCGGCGCGGCGCCGCCCACCCTTTACGACTATCTGCCTGCCGACGCCTTGCTGGTGATCGACGAATCCCACGTCAGCGTGCCGCAGGTCGGCGCGATGTATAAGGGCGACCGTTCGCGTAAAGAGACCCTCGTTGAGTACGGCTTCCGCCTGCCTTCGGCGCTGGACAACCGGCCCATGCGTTTTGACGAGTGGGAAGGGGTCAGCCCGCAGACCATTTTCGTTTCGGCAACGCCCGGCAATTACGAAGCCGAACACGCCGGGCGGGTGGTTGAGCAGGTGGTGCGGCCGACTGGCCTGGTCGACCCGCAGGTTGAAGTGCGGCCGGCGCTGACTCAGGTCGATGACTTGCTCTCGGAAATCACCAAGCGTGTGGCGATCGAAGAACGTGTGCTGGTCACCACGCTGACCAAGCGCATGGCCGAAGACCTGACCGATTACCTCGCCGACCACGGCGTGCGCGTGCGTTATCTGCATTCGGACATCGACACCGTCGAGCGCGTCGAGATCATCCGCGATTTGCGCCTCGGCGTGTTCGATGTGCTGGTCGGGATCAACCTGCTGCGTGAAGGCCTCGACATGCCGGAAGTGTCGCTGGTGGCGATTCTCGATGCCGACAAGGAAGGCTTCCTGCGTTCCGAGCGCTCGCTGATCCAGACCATCGGTCGCGCGGCGCGTAACCTCAATGGCCGGGCGATTCTCTACGCTGATCGCATGACCGGTTCGATGGAGCGGGCGATTGGTGAGACCGAGCGCCGTCGCGAGAAGCAGATCGCCTTCAACCTTGAGAACGGCATTACCCCGAAAGGTGTGATCAAGGACGTCGCCGACATCATGGAAGGCGCCACCGTGCCGGGTTCGCGCAGCAAGAAGCGCAAAGGCATGGCCAAGGCCGCCGAAGAGAACGCCAAGTACGAAGCCGAGTTGCGCTCGCCAAGCGAAATCACCAAACGCATCCGCGCGCTGGAAGAGAAGATGTACCAATTGGCGCGGGATCTGGAGTTTGAAGCGGCGGCGCAGATGCGTGACGAGATTGCCAAACTGCGCGAACGATTGCTTACGGTATAAGGGATCGCTCCCACGCTCTGCGTGGGAATGCCGCCCGGGACGCTCTGCGTCCCATCGCTCGTGTGACGCAGAGCGTCACAGGATGCTTTCCCACGCAGAGCGTGGGAACGATCATTGTGTATCCCTGTGGGAGCGAGCCTGCTCGCGAATGGCCTTCACACAAATCGGACGGCCAAGCGCATCCGGCTTAAATACCCTGCCCGCTGGAGCGGGGCGGGTGTCGCCTGTTACCATTCGCCGCTTGATTGTTCTGCTCTTCATTTTTTCGAGACAAGCCATGACCACCGTCCGCACTCGCATCGCGCCATCGCCTACCGGGGACCCCCACGTAGGTACCGCTTACATCGCATTGTTCAACTACTGCTTTGCCAAGCAGCATGGCGGTGAGTTCATCCTGCGCATCGAAGACACCGATCAGTTGCGTTCGACCCGCGAGTCCGAACAGCAGATCTTCGACGCCCTGCGCTGGCTCGGTATCGACTGGAGCGAAGGCCCGGACGTCGGCGGCCCGCACGGCCCGTATCGGCAGAGCGAGCGCGGCGACATCTATCAGAAGTACTGCCAGCAACTGGTCGACATGGGCCATGCGTTCCCGTGCTTCTGCACTGCTGAAGAACTCGATCAGATGCGCGCCGAGCAAATGGCTCGCGGCGAAACTCCGCGCTACGACGGCCGCGCACTGCTGCTGTCGAAGGAAGAAGTCGCGGCGCGCCTGGCCGCTGGCGAACCGCACGTGATCCGCATGAAAGTGCCGAGCGAAGGCGTCTGCGTGGTGCCGGACATGCTGCGTGGCGACGTCGAGATCCCGTGGGATCGCATGGACATGCAAGTGCTGATGAAGACCGACGGCCTGCCGACGTACTTCCTCGCCAACGTCGTCGATGACCATCTGATGGGCATCACCCACGTGCTGCGTGGCGAAGAATGGCTGCCATCGGCACCGAAACTGATTTTGCTGTACGAATACTTCGGCTGGGAACAACCGGAGCTGTGCTACATGCCGCTGCTGCGCAACCCGGACAAGAGCAAGCTGTCCAAGCGCAAGAACCCGACCTCGGTGACGTTCTACGAGCGCATGGGCTTCATGCCGGAAGCGATGCTCAACTACCTCGGGCGCATGGGCTGGTCGATGCCGGACGAGCGCGAGAAGTTCTCGCTGCAGGAAATGGTCGACAACTTCGACCTCAAGCGTGTCTCCCTCGGCGGGCCGATCTTCGACATCGAGAAGCTGTCGTGGCTCAACGGCCAGTGGCTGCGCGATCTGCCGGTGGAAGAGTTTGCCGCCCGCGTGCAGAAGTGGGCGTTCAACTCTGAATACATGATGAAAATCGCGCCGCACGTGCAGGGCCGGGTTGAAACGTTCAGCCAGGTTGCACCGCTGGCGGGGTTCTTCTTTGCCGGCGGCGTGAATCCGGATGCCAAGCTGTTCGAGTCGAAAAAGCTCTCCGGCGATCAGGTTCGCCAGTTGATGCAGTTGATCCTGTGGAAACTGGAAAGCCTGCGGCAGTGGGAGAAGGACAGCATCACCGCGACGATCCAGGCGGTGGTCGAATCTCTGGAGCTGAAACTGCGCGACGCGATGCCGCTGATGTTTGCTGCGATCACTGGGCAGGCCAGTTCGGTGTCGGTGCTCGATGCGATGGAAATCCTCGGCCCGGACCTGACCCGTTTCCGCCTGCGCCAGGCGATTGACCTGCTGGGCGGTGTGTCGAAGAAAGAAAACAAGGAGTGGGAAAAGCTCTTGGGCGCCATCGCCTGATTGCTTTTGCTTCTCTGCAGGACTGCCGAAGGCTGTGATCTTTTGATCCTGCCTTCGGCGTTTCTCCCGAATTTACGGGGGAGGGCGGTAAGTGATTGTTATCCCGGCAAAAAATTTTGAAATTTTTCAAAAATAAGTTTGACAGGCTTTCGATACGCCCTTAAGATTCGCCCCGTCCTCAGCGATGAGGGGCTATAGCTCAGCTGGGAGAGCGCTTGCATGGCATGCAAGAGGTCGACGGTTCGATCCCGTCTAGCTCCACCAATTTACACTTCGAGGTCTGGCCACACCGGCCTTGAAGCGATCAACACTCAGCGTTGATCAGTTGTATAGAAAGGTTTGCGTCCCCTTCGTCTAGTGGCCTAGGACACCGCCCTTTCACGGCGGTAACAGGGGTTCGAGTCCCCTAGGGGACGCCAGTTTTACAGAAGTGATGTTGCAAGAGATCACTCCGCCGCGAGGCGAAAAATCCGGGGCTATAGCTCAGCTGGGAGAGCGCCTGCATGGCATGCAGGAGGTCAGCGGTTCGATCCCGCTTAGCTCCACCAATTTTACAGTTCAAGGTCTGGCCACACCGGCCTTGAATCGATCAGCTCTCAGCACTGATCAGTTGTATAGAAGGGTTTGTGTCCCCTTCGTCTAGTGGCCTAGGACACCGCCCTTTCACGGCGGTAACAGGGGTTCGAGTCCCCTAGGGGACGC
>NZ_JBAWKM010000042.1:0-9735 GCF_037095675.1 Pseudomonas sp. CCNWLW23
GTACCGGCGAACTGCGCAAGGCCCCGGGCAGCGATAACCCTGGTGGCGAGGCTTATCGTCAGGTTCAGGTGCAGCTGAAAATCAGCAAAATCGATTTGAAGACCAATCAGGTCACCCTCCAAAATCCATCCGGACAATCGAAGACGCTCGATGTGAAGAAGCCGGAGATTCAGGCCAAGTTGAAGGATCTGAAAGTAGGGCAGAGCGTTATTGTCACTTATACCGATATCTTGAAAGTGACCAGTCAGCACGATAGTTGAGTATTAGCTCTACAAGTTTATTGCTCTTGTACAACTTTATGTATGAGAGCAATCATATAAAGTTTTTTGTAAGACAATTCCCGGGGAAAATCGGTAAAACACAGTTTTTAACTTTTCAGTTCAAAAATTTCATGTTTGCCCATGACGACATGCCCACTTGTTTGAATTAAAATCCTCGCGTTCGCCCAGTGTCAGGGCTCTTTACCGGTGCATGGATTGCCAGGCCATTACACTGGGCGAACTCCACTACTTGCAAAAAGTTGTATACAGAATTAGCAAACAAAAAGGGCGACTTTTCAGTCGCCCTTTTTTTATTGTTTTCGATCAAGTCGAAGCTTGCATGCCGGCTTTGCCATACTGATCCTGCAAGCGTTTGAGGGTCTGCTGGTACATTTTTGTCCGGCGATGATCCTTGCCATACGTGCCCGCCGCCGCGACGGTGCCGGCCTGGATGTGATCCAGATAGCGGAAAATCTTCCGCGGCGAGAGGAACCTGATGCCATAGCCCAACCCGACCATTCGATCCTGAAGCGTGTAACCAGGCACCTCCTCATCCATACAGAAGTGCAAACCCAGCGACTTCATCAGCCGCGCATTCCACAGCGTGCAGAAACTTTTCAAATGGGTTTCTTTATACGGGCGTGGCGGCTTCGAACGCAGGCCAAGATGAACTTTGAGCCGACGAACATGATGTTTGCAGAACCGCGAAGTTAAACGCCAGGTATCACGCAGTAACCCACGATCAAGTTGCTCAACACAACCCACCGCCGCCATGTCCGCATTTTTCGTGCATTCGCGCATCATCATCGCAAACACTTCCATGTCGTAGACAAAGGTGTCGGTGTGCAGCAGAAACAAGTAATCGGTCTCAACTTTCGCCAAGGCCAGATCCAACGCCTTGCCATGGGCAATATGCCCCATTTCCTTGCCCGGCGACGGCCGCTCGATCAGATTGATCCAGTCCAGCGAACGCAAATAATCGAGGCTGGCATCCGCCGAATCGTTGTCCACCACCCACACTGCAATGCCCTGCGCCTGAACATGCTCACGCAACAGTTCCAGACACATGCGGGTGATGTCCGGGGTTTTGTAATTTACCAGGACGAGGCTGAAGTTGGGATGCGGTCGGGTAGGTAGATCAAAGGCTTTCATGTCGGAGGGACTCATCCACGGCTCAAGACGACAGGTTGATGAGCCGGGATGCTAGCGGGGGAAGCTTAGGTGAAGCTTAATTTGGGAGGGAGCCACCTGCGGGAATATGACGACGTATATGGTTGGAGACGACTGCCGGACCTCTCCATGCGATTGTCAGGTTCCGAAGTAAAGCTCATCCAGTTGGCGCTTGCGGATTGCCAAGTATTCGTCCCATACCTTGGGAAAGTCCTCATCTCTGGTTAGCGGAAAAGTCAGGTAGATGTGTTTTCCGACAACACTGACGTACTGGCGCGCACGTTTGAAGGCCGGCTGTTCGTATAGTGCGAGGCTTTCGTCGTAAGCGTCGTGATGGTGGCGAATCGTTACTCGATGAGGGGCAATCATCCCTCGCGCAAAATCGATCACCCAGTCGCCGTCTACGGCCGTATGCAAACAGCCGTAAACACCATCGACCGAGAGCAGGATGCAGGTGTTGGCTTGGTTGCCGTCCTCGTCGTTCGCTAGAACAATCTGGTCTGCGAAGTATTTGATCGTCTGGTTATCCGGACCCTGTAGAAGCAAGCCCCAGCCCTCGACGCCCATGCGAAACTCGCCGATGTTTTGAAAGGTTGCGGTCCATCGATTGGCAAGCGTTATCTGACGGGTATTCATGGGG
This sequence comes from Pseudomonas sp. CCNWLW23, assembly GCF_037095675.1. Classification (NCBI taxonomy): domain Bacteria; kingdom Pseudomonadati; phylum Pseudomonadota; class Gammaproteobacteria; order Pseudomonadales; family Pseudomonadaceae; genus Pseudomonas; species Pseudomonas sp. CCNWLW23. The sequence goes on from NZ_JBAWKM010000042.1 coordinate 2,071, forward strand.
GTTTCAGACTCGAAATTTCCGACTTATGGCGTCGGATAAACCGAAACAAATCGGCTTTACCTTTTAACAGATGTTAAGAATTAAAATAAATAGACGAACGTGGTTGCTCCCATTTCATCCATGTAACCCCGCCGCTTTGCACGCTTCGACGAACGTGGCGCCTTTTTTGTCCATGGCAGTCTTGACCATTTGATTGGCTTTCACCAATGCACCGCTGGGCTTGGCCCATTGCTCTGGTGGCAACGGCTGAGACCATGTTTGCACTTGTTCCGGAAGGGTAGGCCGCCCTTTGCGATGCGCCCATTCGGCTAGCATATAAGGCATCTTCCAGAAGCTCAGCACGCGCCACATGTACCAGCGGCGCAATGGCCAGTAGGATTTTTTCGAGTAACCGTAATGCTCGCGCTGCTCGGGCGTCAGTTCGTCGCCACCCTCGTCCAGCGACCCCATCGCGCGCGCGTCTTCGCGTTCGATTTCAAAAGTGTGTAGGCCTTCGTACGGTTTGAGCCGATCACCGGATGGAGTCAAACCCAGTGCCTTGAGCATCGGGTTTGGAGCATCTACCAACTGACCGTCTTCCATGTAATTACGAATTGACGTCCACATCCCTAAAGCATGTGCATCGCTGGGTTGTGGTAGCAGGAGGAATTGCACTTTGTCCTGCTCCTCATCCTCCAGACCCATGCCGAACGTGTACTGGCGAGTAGCGCCATAACTGGTGACGCCCTGAGTGTTGGAGACCCAGGCGACTACGCTTTCCCAAGGTACGATGAGGACGCGGCGGGTTTTGCTGTCGACGTAGCAGACTTCGCGGCGTTGGCGGTTGAAGCGGACGGGGTAGGTTTTTGCTGCTTTAAAGACGCCGGAGAGCATTCCGTATAAGTACGCACCAAGAGGGAGAATAAACAGTAGAGAGCCGCTAGCAAAAACCAGTAACGAGTCACCAATTAGGTCGACGAACCTTCGATCTATTCCGTGAGGGCTGAAAAGTGCGAGCCAAGCACAGATAAGCACCGGAGCAATGAATGCTGTCGTCAATGCCATCCAAATTCCAGCGGCAAGTATTTTTCCTTGTTCAACCATTCCCCAATTACTTCCGCCGAGTTCCAGGAATACTTCGTTCATCCCTGAAAAATTCCGGCGAGAGGATTGAGTTTGCCCTGTATAGACCGGTAATGGCGATAGAAACAGAGTTTCATTCATTCCACGGACGCGGACTTCTCCAGCCCTTGGCCTCTCGTTACGGATGTCCGCTGCGGCTTCAGAAGTAGTGAATTTAGCGCCGCGCTTGAAAAGGCTTTTAAGCATCGATGGTCCCCAAATCTTCTTTTTTGAACAATATGAATTGGGATTTACTTGTGCCAATCGGCAACGAGTCAGCAGAATCAAGCTTAAAGACACCGCGCGTTGGATCGCGCCTATAAGGTGAGCTAATAATATGCAGGTCACGGAGCACAAAGCAGGTTTCGTGCATTACGTCACGTTCAGCTTCCAATTGATAAGCGATGGTCAATGCCAAGGAAAAATCTGTGGTCTGCAATGAGTCACTGATCGGCAAATGAATTGTCAACGCTTCGCTGCCTTTACTGGCTACGACTAATCGACTAATCCAGGTTGTCGTGCACTCCCGCCATCTCAAGGGAAAAGGGCCGGGCGCGTAACCCCCTTTCTTTGGAACATCGCGATATTGCTGGTACGCTTTCAATTGCAATTTTCGAGTATCCATTTCCTGCGTGCTAACGCCTGGAATTATAAGCTTCAGATAGGTCTGCTTGGCATCACGAATCATTTCACAAGTAGGTTTTTGCACGACCTTTGCCAGTTCGTTCCATTCGTCCTGCATGCTGCGATTCTTAGTTTTGTTCCCCCAGACGCTGGACTCCATCCATTTTTGCAAGTCGTCCAGATTAAAATAGTTGTATAAACCCTCGCCCACCAGTTGCAAAGCAGTCGCGATCAGACCAATCAAGTTGGCGCGTGCGCCAATCGCCATAATTCTTGGACTCGCCTCTGCCCAAGCTAAAGCACGCAGTTCAGTCGGGCCTTTCATAATGTTAACAACGATTGAACTTGTACGTGTGGCAGCCCATGTATTTGTACCTACTAGTATTGAGTCACCACTGATTTGGAGAGTTGTAGCTCCTAATTCTTTGTAATCGCCTTTAGCCAAGGCCTTGCCCCATTGAATGGAGTGCTTACCCAAGTCAATAGAGGCGGAAATCGCGCCGAAACTGAAAGCGCCTACTCCGGCGACGCCCGTCCATCGGCCCAAGCGGCTAAGGGTATTGACCTTGCCTGTAGCACTAACCATTTCCGATAAATGAGCTTGAAATATTGTTACCGCCAAGCCTTGTACCGTAGCAAAACCAGCAGCCGAAAAACCTACGAGTGACTCAAATAAGTTCCACCAGTCAGATAACGACGGAACATCTTTTTTACCCATTGAACTTATCGCTTCAATAAACTTCTGCCCCTGAATCACGAACAACGCAAACGCAATCCCATCCCCCTTCGACCTCATGACCCCTGCGAGCGGCTTATTGAACGTCCCTGTAGCCCGGAAGTCTCGTACGGTCCGGCCCATCTCTGCCCGCAATTGCGGATCCAGACCATCGATCACCGTGCCGATTTTTGCCGGGCTGTCTCCGCCTACCGTCAACGCGTCGCAGAGCCTCTGTTCCAAAGGTAACAGCGAATTTTTGATTTGGGCAATTCGTTGGTTGTACTGCGTTTCACTGCCCGGCATGGCGGAGCCGGTGGTTTGCCGGGACAATTCGCGATTGCGCAACTTGTAGGTTTCCTTCAACTGCCCGCGCAGGTCCAACGCCTGATCTCGGGCAAGGTTGAAGGCGTTGATTTCGGCGGCAGACGCTGCACGCAATGTCAGCCCTTGCCGGGAAAACTCTCGCAGTAACTGTAAACGCGCAGGCGCTCCGATTTCGCGAATGTAGCTGTTGGCGTCGACGGTTTGTGCACGCGCGAAGGTTACGTAAGCTTTGTCCAACTGATCGGCAATTTTCATCTGTCGAGCCGGGTTATAGGCCTCGTCCAGCAAGCTTTGCATGCCCATGAACTGAGTGTTCAGTTTGGCGTAGTTGGGCAGGCGCTCGGTCATCAGACTGTGGAACTGATTGGTCAGGACGTTGACGTTGGCCAGGTTTTCCTTGGCGGAGATCACGTTGATCGAGAAACTGCTCAAGTCCGCGAGTTTTTTTGCTACGTCGACTTGTGCGGCCAGAGTCAGCGTGTCCAGCCCAGGTACGACGGTCAGCAGATTGGCTTCCATGTAAGCCGCAAGTTTCGCGACGGCCTTCGGGTCAGCACACATCGCGGCGACACAGACGAATTCAGTCTCCAGACGATGCTTGATTTGCGCATCGAGCTTGAAATCGTAGTACCAGGCGGCTCCGTGGAAGTAGCCACTGGTAAACATCGTCAGGCGATCATCACGAATGTTCTTCAACCGTCCGTGCCAGTGACTCAGCAGGATTTGCTGTTTGAGGAGAAATGCCTCCATCTCCGGTCGGTTAACCAAGTCATCGACGCCACGCTGACCGAGCTCCTTGCCATGCAAGGCGTACCAGCTTTGCAGGCTCAGTTTATTCAAGGTGTCTTGATGTTTACGGTATAACGGATTGCCCAGCGAATCCGTCATGTCCATGTACGCACGGGCATAAGGATCCTTTTCAGCCATTTTTCGCCAGTGCGCTTCGTCTCCATAGATCCCCGGATCTCTGTTATCCCGGCGAACCTTCAGATACTCATAAATCTTGTTCTGCTGCTCTTCGTTGGTGTCGTCTTTCAACGACTTGATATCAGGGTCTGTTTTGCTCAGAGCGTCAAGTCGGGGCCCATTGACGTCGTAGAGCGACTGTATGTAAGAGCCAGTAAGGTATTGAGCCTGGCATCGTTCATCAGCACTCCATTGTTCAATCCAGTCAGCCACTTTCAACTGCGCACTGGCCAGATCACGCATCACGCCAATGTCGTCTCGTAGCACCAGAAACAGGTAGTCGTTCTTGTACGGGCCTTGCACGTTACTGGTCAGACTTTCAATGGTGGTTTGCTTGAAGAGTGGCTGATCCTCCCAGTGATAGGCCACGCTTTCCTGCTGATTCGAACCCTCTGGTTTGGCATCGGATCGAGACTGATCCTCCTTGACCTCGGCCAGCCAGCTCTCCGCCTGCTGCTTACTCAGCAAATGCTCGCCACCCTTTTCCGGGCAGGCGCTTGTCAACTCGAGCTGCTGCATCAAGCGTTTGCGCTCATCCTTGGAGCTGAGCACTTGCGAGCATTTGAAAGCTGTCCACTGAATTTCGGAATAACTGGCGTAAAGCGTGTGAGATCGAGTGAAAATCAGATGCGGTTCCCCGACTGAACTGGTCCGAGTGTCGGCCGATACTTCCTGACTGTTCCACAGCAGCTTGGTGATCTGGCCTTTCTCGATCCGGTATTCGTGCAAGTAACCGGTGGTGCCATTGATAATGTACAGATACCCATCGCGCAGCAAACGAATGCCCAGCGGCTGGCTTTTGGTTTTGTACGGCATGGACACCTCGGCAGCTGGATCGAGATGTTGAACCAGGCCATAGCGCAGAGGCAGCAGTTGCACCTTCTTGTTCATCAACGGGCACACACCCATCGGCACTCGAGTGTCTTTCGCCGGCTTGGCCATTGCGGCGGTGTTGGCGCTGGGTTTAGGCGGTTGTTGAGTGGTCACGATTGGCTTCCTTGTCGATCGGCGGCACGGCGTTCGGCCAGTTCTGCAGCGCGCTCAACGCGTTTCAGTGGTGCTTCAGACGTCGATTGCGCGAGTAGCTGAACGATGTCGGGATGATCAGTGACCGGCTCACCAGCGAGATAACCGAAAACGTTCGCATAGAGGGTGATTTCCTGTTCAGAAGCGAAACCCTTTTGATAGGCATCATTCGCGAGTGCTTGCGCATAGGGCCGACGATCTTCAGATGCAAAAGTCGCCATGAAGTCCGCAAAGTACGTATGCAAATGCTCATTTAGATCAGATATGAAGTTACGAAATTCTACTTCGCCCAACGCAGTGAGTTCATCATCCGTCAAACGATAGGTCTCGGGTTCGGCTATAGCGGGTCGGGGGCGAATGTGCTGATGCCAGTTGATGCCAACTCCGTCCGGCAGGCAGACATGGCTGACCGGTCCGAACCATTTCGCGCTGCCCTTTTTTTCTGCCAATGCAAACAGCTGGTGCATGACCGCAGGGTCGGCAATACGGGGCATGACTTCTATGCCACTCGGGTGCTTCACGCTTAGCAAGTGACGCCAATGGCCCCACAACGAATGCGCATCTGCGTCGCTGAACAGCAGATAACCCCACTCCTCAGCCGCATGTTCTCTGAAGTACGCCAAGAGCGGATCGCTGGCACCTTTAAGCTCGATCAGATAAGGCGAAATATCTGACAACTCCTGCCAGCGAGTGGACTGATACAGGCTGTAGGCTTGGTTATCCCATTGAAACAATTGCTGCGCGAGATCGGGAACACTGACGCCATCCAGCAGCAGATAAGCTGGGGTTTCCCATGGCAGATCAATCGGAAGTGGCGGTAGCTCGATCATTTACTGTAGCTCCCTTTGCGCAGCCTGTTTGGCGGCTTCGCACACCGCACAAATCGGCTTCTTCTGCATCAACGCCTGCCTCTGCGCTGGCACCAGCAACTGCCCGGCTTTATCCGTATCCGCTTGCTTCAACGGCCCCGGCATCAAGGGCGCAGCACCAGTCCCACTGCCAGGGCTGCCACCGGAATTCATGTTGATCACCGGCCCGCTCATGGTCACGCCGCCAGCATCGATCTTGATGAAGCTGCCGCCGCCGACCAGGGTCAGCTCCGCACCGGCTTCCATCACCACTTTCATGCCGCTGCTCAGGTGGATTTCTTGCCCGGCGTCGATGAACTGTCCGGTGCCGATCTTGATGTGCTGGTTGACGCCGACGGTGAGGTGGTCGTTGGCGCGGGTTTCGACTTTGCGGTCGGCGTAGACGGTGTGGTGTTCTTCGGCTTTGAACTCCGTGTAGCTGTTTTGCTCGACGGTGTCGTGGCGTTCGTTGCCGACGCGGATTTTCTGATCGTGCTCGATGTTTTCGTCCCAGTCGCGCTGGGCGTGCAGGTAGATCTGTTCCTGGCCTTTTTTGTCTTCGATGCGCAGTTCGTTGTAGCCGCCACCACCCATCGAACTCAGGGTCTTGAAGGTGCTGCGGGTCTTGTTCGCCGGCAGTGGATAGGGGACGGTGTTTTCCTTGTGGTACAGGCAGCCGCTGATCAAGGGCTGGTCGGGGTCGCCCTCAAGGAACGTGACCAGCACTTCCATGCCGATGCGCGGGATGGCGATGCCGCCGTACTGGGCGCCGGCCCAGGCGCTGGAGACGCGCAGCCAGCAGCTGGTCTTGTCGTCGGCCTGGCCTTCGCGGTCCCAGTGGAACTGGACTTTGACCCGGCCGTACTCGTCGCAGTGGATTTCTTCACCTTTCGGGCCGGTGACCACCGCGCTCTGGCTGCCGAGAATGCGCGGTTTCGGGTGGCGTAGCGGCGGGCGATTGGGCACGTCCCACGGCGTGGCCTGGAAGCGGTTGCGGTAACCCTGATGGAAATCGTCTTTCAGCGCGGTGGTGTCGCTGGTCACCGACTCTTCGAGCACTTGCAGCTGTTTGCCTTCGTGCAGAACTTCGGTGAGCAGCCAGAGGTCGTTCCACTTGGCTTTCGGGTGTTCGGTCAGGGCGAGGAAATGACCGCTGACCAGCAACGGCTGATCACTCTTGCCTTCGGCCAATTGGAAGTCGCTGCGATGACGTTCGAGGGCGCGTTTGGCCAGGTGCTTGCCGCGCTCGCGGTCGATGAAGCGGCCCGGGTAATCGTAGTCTTCGAGGTCGGGCAGGGCGTCGCCACGGTTTTCGCTTTCCAGGGTCAGGCGCGGTTTTTCGAAGTCGTAGTCGCGGCGCGTGGTGCGGCTGGTGCGGGTTTCCAGGCGCAGGTCGAAACGCTTGATCACCGGGTTGCTGGCGACCATGCCGGAGTCTTGCTGATAGGGCACCGGGGCGAGTTTCGGGAACACCGTCTGGTCATCGCCGAAAACGAGCTTGTGCGCGTTGGCGCTGTGCTGGAAGTGGAAGTGAATGCCTTCTTCTTCGCACAGGCGCTGGATGAAGTGCAGATCCGACTCGTCGTATTGCACGCAGTAGATGCGCTCGGGATAGATCGAGCCGGTCTTGAATTCGTAGGCGTTGCCCTGAATGCCGTGCTCTTCCAGCACTTGGCCGATGATCTTCGGCACGCTGAGGTTCTGGAAGATGCGCTGGTTGATGCGGTGCGCCAGATACGCCAGTTGTGGGCGCAGGGTCACCGAATAACGGGTCAGGCGCTTGCCGGAATCGCCTTGCGCGGCGCGGTAGATCTGCCCATGGATGCCGCTGCCGTCAGGCGACAGCTGCAGAAAGGCCGGTTTGTGCAGCAGGGTTTCGAGGTCCAGCGACGGCTGCTCACTGACCAGCTCCACCTCAAAGACAAAAGGCTGGCTGATGGCTTCCCGGCCGGTGAGGGTAAACACCTGAAAGTCGGCGGAAAGCCCTTCGATGGTCAGGGCAAAGTGGGTTTCATTGGCCGGCGCGAACATCCCTTGTTCCTCGTGCTGTACAGCGGC
>NZ_JBAWKM010000043.1:0-8347 GCF_037095675.1 Pseudomonas sp. CCNWLW23
CGGTGTGGTTCAGGAAAACCGCGCCTCGCTCGGTGCGCTGCTGGTGCTCAGCGAATCGGGCCTGTTCGCCCTGCGCGAGCACGGCCGCCGTGGCCTGACCGAAACCCTGCGCAAACATCTGAGCCAACATTGCGAAGCCCTCGCCCTGCCCCGACGCTGGCGCCTGCTGCGGCAAATGCCGTTGAACAGCCAAAGCAAACTGGCGCAAGCCGACGTCGAAGCGCTGCTGCTGGCCGCACGGCCGAAAGCCCCCGAAGTGCTGGAGCAGAGCGCAAGCGACGGCGAATGGAGCCTGCAACTCAGCGTGCCGCCGGATCTGGCCTACTTCAGCGGACACTTTCCCAAGGCACCGGTTTTGCCCGGGGTGGTGCAGGTGGAATGGGCGCTGAATCTGGGTCGGCAGTTGCTGAAGCTGGACGGCGCGTTTGCCGGAATGGAAGTGCTGAAATTCCAGCAACTGGTGCGCCCGGGTGATGAAATCCAGCTGCATCTGCGTTTCGATGCCGAGCGCGGCAAGTTGTACTTCGCCTATCGCAACGACACGGCGACGTGTTCCAGCGGACGCATTCTCCTGGGGCCTGCCCATGCATAACCCCTGCGCCGTAATCCCGGTGTACAACCACGAAACCGCGATCACCACCGTGGTCGATGCCCTGCTTGCACAAGGTCTGCCGTGCATTCTGGTGGACGACGCCAGCGAGCCGTCCTGCGCGCGGGTGCTCGACGCACTGGCCGAGCGCGACAGGGTTTTTCTGGTGCGCCTGACGGCCAATCAGGGCAAGGGCGGCGCGGTGATGACCGGCCTGCGCGAAGCCTCGCGTCTGGGCTACAGCCATTCCTTGCAGGTCGATGCCGACGGCCAGCACGATTTGCACGACGTCGCGCGCTTCGTCGGCGAATCCCGCGCCCATCCCGAGGCGATGATCTGCGGCTATCCGCTGTTCGACGAGAGCGTGCCGAAAGGGCGTTTGTACGCGCGCTACCTGACCCACGTGATGGTGTGGATCAACACCCTGTCGTTGCAGATTCGCGATTCGATGTGCGGCTTCCGTGTTTATCCGTTGGCGCCGACTCTGGCGGTGATTGACTCGGCCAAGGTCGGCAAGCGCATGGATTTCGACTCGGACATCCTCGTGCGTCTGGCCTGGCGCAATCAGCCGATGCGCTGGCTGCAGACCAGCGTGCATTACCCGTTGGACGGTGTATCGCACTTTCGCCTGTTCCACGACAACGCGCTGATTTCCAGCATGCACACGCGGCTGTTCTTCGGCATGTTGCTGCGTTGGCCGCTGATTCTCTGGCGGCGGCGGAAACCATGAGCGAAGAAGTCGACAATAAGCACTGGGCCGACCGCGAAGAGCGGGGCAGTTTCCTGCTGATGAAATTCACCGCGTTCGCCGCCAAAGTCCTCGGCCGCCGCCTGCTCAGTCCGTTGCTGTACGGCATCGTGCTGTATTTTTTCCTCTTCGGCCGCGTCGCCCGGCGCAGTGCCTGGCAGTACCAGCAGCGGCTGGCCGCGTGGAGCCGGCGCGACGATCTGCGCCCGAGTCACTGGCGGGTGTTCGGCCAGTTCATGACCTTTGCCGATTCGCTGCTCGACAAGCTCGACGTATGGAACGGCAAGCTGAGCATCGAGCAGATCGAAATCATCGACCCGGCGCTGCTGCGCAAGCAGTTGCGCGGCAGTCGCGGGCAACTGCTGGTCGGCGCACATCTGGGCAATCTCGAAGTCTGCCGGGCGCTGGCGGAGATCGGCGAAAAGGTCACCATGAACGTGCTGGTGCACACCAAGCACGCCGAGCAATTCAACCGCTTGCTTGGCGAGGCCGGGGCGACCAATCTGCGCCTGATCCAGGTCAGCGAACTCGACCCGGTGATCATGCTGCAACTGCATGAACGACTGGAACGCGGCGAGTGGCTGGCGATTGCCGGTGACCGCGTGCCACTGCACGGTGGGCGCAGCGTGACGGTGGATTTTCTCGGCCATCCGGCGCCATTTCCGCAAGGCCCGTGGTTACTGGCCGGCCTGCTCAAGTGCCCGGTCAACCTGCTGATGTGTCTCAAGCAACCCGACGGCCACTATCGCCTGACCCTCGAACCGTTCGCCGACGCGGTGGTGTGGACACGCCGCGAGCGCGAGCAGGTCATTCATCAGTGGGCCACTCGCTACGCGCAGCGCCTGAGTCACTATTGCCTGGAAGCCCCGCAGCAATGGTTCAACTTTTACCCTTTCTGGAAGACCGATGACGACGCCAACCCATGAGCCGGTAACCTTCGGCGAACGCCCTTTGCGCATCGAAGACGTGCTGGCCCTGGCCAACCGTCAGGCGCCCGTGCAGTTGCAGGCTGACGCCGACTATCGCGAGCGCATCGCCAAGGGCGCGCGGTTTCTCGATTCGCTGCTGGACAAGGAAGGTGTGATCTACGGCGTCACCACCGGTTACGGCGATTCCTGCGTGGTCGCGGTGCCGCTGCATCACGTCGAGGCGCTGCCGCGTCATCTCTACACTTTTCATGGTTGCGGCCTGGGCAAACTGCTCGACGCGCAGGCAACCCGCGCGGTGCTGGCGGCGCGTTTGCAGTCGTTGTGTCACGGCGTCTCCGGGGTGCGCGTCGAACTGCTCGAGCGTCTGCATGCGTTTCTCGAATACGACATCCTGCCGTTGATTCCCGAAGAGGGTTCGGTGGGTGCCAGCGGCGATCTGACGCCGCTGTCCTATGTCGCCGCAACCCTGTCCGGCGAGCGCGAAGTGATGTTCCGTGGCGAACGTCGTCAGGCTGCCGACGTGCATCGCGAGCTCGACTGGACGCCGCTGGTGCTGCGCCCGAAAGAGGCGCTGGCGCTGATGAACGGCACGGCGGTGATGACCGGCCTCGCCTGTCTCGCCTTCGCTCGCGCCGATTATCTGCTGCAACTGGCCACGCGCATTACCGCGCTCAACGTCGTCGCGCTGCAAGGCAATCCGGAGCACTTCGACGAACGTCTGTTCGCCGCCAAACCGCACCCGGGGCAGATGCAGGTCGCCGCGTGGTTGCGCAAGGATCTGGCGATCGACGCGCCAACCGCGCCATTGCATCGTCTGCAGGATCGTTACTCGCTGCGTTGCGCGCCACATGTACTCGGCGTGTTGGCCGACAGCCTGAACTGGCTGCGCGGCTTCATCGAAACCGAGCTGAACAGCGCCAACGACAACCCGATCATCGATGCCGAAGCCGAGCGCGTTCTGCATGGCGGGCACTTCTACGGCGGGCACATTGCGTTCGCCATGGACAGCCTGAAAAATCTCGTGGCCAACGTCGCCGATCTGCTCGATCGGCAACTGGCGTTGCTGGTCGACGAGCGCTACAACCACGGCTTGCCGAGCAACCTCTCCGGCGCACCCGCCGATCGGGCCATGATCAATCACGGCTTCAAGGCGGTGCAGATCGGCACCAGCGCCTGGACCGCCGAAGCGTTGAAGAACACCATGCCGGCCAGCGTGTTCTCGCGCTCCACCGAATGCCACAACCAGGACAAGGTGAGCATGGGCACCATCGCCGCCCGTGATGCGATTCGCGTGCTGGAGCTGACCGAACAGGTCGCCGCCGCCACCCTGCTCGCCGCCAATCAGGGCGTGTGGCTGCGCGCTCAAGCCGCCGATGCGCGCCCGCTGCCGCCGGCACTGGCGGCGATGCACGACGAACTCGGCAAAGACTTCCCGCCGGTCATCGAAGACCGCGCGCTGGAAGGCGAATTGCGCCTGTGCCTGCAACGCATCGCCGCGCAACACTGGAGGCTGCATGCGTAGTGCCGGAGTGCTTCATGCCGATAGCGAAATTCTCGTGCCGTTTTTCGACGTCGACACCATGCACGTGGTCTGGCACGGCCATTACGTCAAATACCTCGAAGTGGCGCGCTGTGCGCTGCTGGACAAGATCGGCCATAACTACACGCACATGGTCGAGTCGGGTTACGCCTGGCCGATCATCGACCTGCAACTGCGCTACGTGCGCAGCGCGGTGTTCGGCCAGCGGCTGAACGTGCGCGCCAGCCTGATCGAGTGGGAAAACCGTCTGAAGATCAACTATCTGATCAGCGACCTGCAGACCGGCGAACGTCTGACCCGCGCAAGCTCCGTGCAGGTCGCTGTCGAAGTCAGCAGCCGCGAGATGCAACTGGCTTCACCCAAAGTCTTCACCGATGCCGTGGAAAGGATGCTGCGATGAATGTGTTTTTCAGAAGCCTCGGCGCGTTGACGCTGCTGGCCGTGTCGTCATGGGCCAATGCCTTCGACCTGCAACAACTCAGTGAACAACTGGCGAAACCGGATGTTATCCACGGCCAGTTCATCCAGGAAAAACACCTGCGCGCCCTGCCGCAGCCGCTGATCAGCAAGGGCAGCTTCGTCCTCGCCAAAAATCATGGCCTGCTGTGGCTGTTGAAAACTCCGCTGCAACAGGATTACCGCATCACCGCCAATGGCATCGCCCGCCGTGACACCAACGGCTGGCAACTGCTGCCGAACAAGAGCGCCGGCGCCGAGCAGAACCGTTTGTTCCTCGCCGTACTGCAAGGTGACAGCAGCGGTTTGCAGCGGGATTTCGAACTGGCCCTGAGCGGCACGGCGCAGCAGTGGCAACTGACTCTGACGCCGCGTTCGATGCTGCTCAAGCAAGTGTTCAAGCAGATCAATATCGATGGCGGCGCCCTTGTGCAAACCATCGAGCTGCTGGAAACCCAGGGCGACAGCACCCTGCTGCGCATGCAGGACAGCACGGCCGAGCAACCCCTGAGTGAAGCGGAGCAACATGACTTTGCCGAGTGAACGCAGGCTGCCTTGGCTGTTTCTGAGCCTGCTGCTGGCCGTCGTCGCGCTGGCTGCCTGGCAGTGGCGCGACGGTGCGCCGCTGTCGGCCAATCTCATGGAGCTGGTACCCGGGACCAGTCCAGACGCGCTGGAAGTGCGCGCCGAACAGCGCATGCAAGAACCGCTCAATCGCGAAATGCTGGTGCTGGTCGGCCACGCCGATCGCGAGCAAGCGCTGACCATGGCCCAGCAACTGGGCGAACAATGGCAGGCCAGCGGTCTGTTCGAAACCGTGCAATGGAACCTGCAAGCCGACTTGCCGGCGCTGCGCAAGCAATTGCTGCAAGGGCGTTTGGCGATGCTCTCGGCGGATGATCGGCAGCTACTCAGCGAGCACCCCGACGCGTTCATCCAGCAGCGGGTGCAGGCGCTGTTCGATCCGTTCAACGGCTTCACCCTGGTGCCGAGCCAGGACGACTGGCTGGGCCTGACCGGGCGCATCCAGAACAGCCAGCCGAAACATGGCGCAGTGCAACTGGACATTGGCAGCGGCGCACTGGTCGCCGAGGCCGACGGCAATAGCTGGGTGATGCTGCGTGCGCGCACCACCGGCAACGCCTTCGACATGAACCTGCCGTTGCAGGTGGCAGAGCTGCTCCAGCACAGCCGCGAGCAAGCGGCGCAAAGCGGCGTGCAGTTGCTCGCCGCCAGTGGCCTGCTCTACGCCGCCAACGGCCAGCAACAAGCCACCCGCGAAATGACCTGGGTCGGCGGTGGCGCGACGGTCGGCATTCTGCTGTTGCTGCTGTTGGCGTTTCGCCGCTGGGGCGTGCTGCTGGCGTTTGTGCCGGTGCTGGTCGGCATGCTGTTCGGCGCGGTGGCCTGCGTGGCGCTGTTCGGCCACATGCATGTGATGACGCTGGTGCTCGGTTCGAGTCTGATCGGCGTCGCCGTCGATTACCCGCTGCACTATCTGTCCAAGAGCTGGAGCCTCAAGCCGTGGCGCAGCTGGCCGGCCCTGCGCCTGACCTTGCCGGGGCTGACCCTGAGCCTGATCACCAGCGTTATCGGCTACCTGGCGCTGGCCTGGACACCGTTCCCGGCGCTGACGCAGATCGCCGTGTTCTCCGCTGCCGGCTTGCTCGGTGCCTATCTGTCGGCGGTCTGCCTGCTGCCGGCGCTGCTGAAAAATGTCCAACTGCGCCCGGCGCAATGGCCGCTGCGCCTGGCCGAACGCCTGATTCATCTGCGTGAGGCGCTGCTCGGTTGCATGCGCACGCCCGCGCTGCTGGCCCTGCTGATCGCCTTCTGCGTCGGCGGCCTGATGCAGTTGCAGAGCAAGAACGACATCCGCCAATGGGTCGGCGCGCCGCAGCATCTGACCGACGAAGCGCAGACCATCGCGCGCATCACCGGGTATCAACCGACCAGCCAGTTCTTCCTGATCCGCGCGGCCAATCAGGAGCAATTGCTCGAGCGCCAGGCAGCGCTGAGCGAGCGCCTGCAGCAACTGGTCAACCTCGACAAACTGCAAGGCTATCTGGCCCTCGATCAACTGGTCAGCGCGCCGAGCCAGCAACAGCAAGTGCGCGAATCACTGAACAGGCTGCCGTCGTTCTGGCAACCGCTGCTCGATCTCGGCGTGCCGGTGACGGCGTTGCAAAATGAATTGCAGCAATTGCAGACCCTGCCCGCCGAAGACATTGACGCCGCGCTGGCCGGCCCACTCGGCGAGCCGTATCGGACACTGTGGCTTGGACCGACTGAAGACGGCGTCGCAGCAATCACCAGCCTGCAGGGCTTGAACAATCCGTCATTGCTGCGGGTGCAGGCACTGGACTTGCCGGGAGTGGTGCTGGTCGATCGCCTCGGTGACCTGAACAAGGTGTTTGCCGCCACGCAGATCAGCGCCGCCGAACTGAAACTGGCCTCCTGCGTGTTGATCGTGCTGGTGCTGATGCTGCCGTTCGGCCTGACTGGCGCACTGCGCATCGTCGCCCTGCCACTGCTGGCGGCGCTATGCAGTCTGGCCAGCCTTGGCTGGCTCGGTCAGCCGCTGACCCTGTTCAGCCTGTTCGGCCTGTTGCTGGTGACGGCAATCAGCGTCGATTACGCAATCCTCATGCGCGAACAGGTGGGCGGCGCGGCGGTAAGTCTGCTCGGCACCTTGCTCGCAGCCGTGACGACGTGGCTGTCGTTCGGCCTGCTGGCGGTCTCCAGTACGCCGGCGGTGAGCAATTTCGGCCTGTCGGTAAGCCTCGGTCTGGCGTTCAGCTTCATGCTCGCACCGTGGGCCGGGCGCCATGAACCGGTTGCGGAGCCAGCGGCATGATGGTCTTCGGCTTCTGGTTGCTGGCCTTGGCGCTGTTTGCCCTGGCGACCCGGGTCGGCCGTCACTTCGGCCTGATTCCGATCGTCAGCCAGTTACTGCTGGCGAGCTTCGGTTTGCCGTTGCTGATGTATTTCTGGATCGAACCGGGCTGGCAGCTCAGCGGCGCACAACTGATCGCCCCGGACTGGTTGAAAAACCTCTACAGCCTGAGTTTCGCCTTGCTGCTCGGGCATATCCTCAGCGATGTCATCGATCTGCGTCTGGATCGCCAGAGCGTGAAAATAGCTGTGCCGAGTTTCGCTGTGCCGTTCGCTTGCGGGCTGGCGGTTGCGTACTGGTTGCTGCCAGCGCAGCCGTGGCTCAACGCACTGGCGATCGGACTGGTCTTCGCCATAACGGCGATCCCGGTGTTGTACCTGTATTTGCGCCACATCGATTACCCGCCCGCTGCCACACGGCGTCTGGTGCAAACCGCGATCCTTATCGATCTGACCTGCTGGACGCTGTTCGGCCTCGCCCAAGGCAGCCTGCACTTGAGCAGCCTGTTGCTGCCCGTGGTCATGGCCGGCGTGCCGCTGCTTTTGCACCTGCTGCGCGTGCGTCGCCCGCTGACCTACAGCCTCGGCTTCTTCGCCCTGCTGGTCATGGCCGAGCATTACAAACTCAACGCGCTGATTTTCGGCATCGGCTATCTGCTGTGCATGGCGCTGCTGCAAGTGCCGTTGGTGCTGCCGTTGCCGGCACGCTGGATGAGCCGCTTGCAGACGTGGATCGCGATCCCGCTGATCCTCACGTTCGGTATCGTCCAGATCGACGTGCACAGCGCCCTCGCCAGCCTTGGCGCCGGGCAGTGGGCGGCGCTGCTGCTGTTGCCGATTGCCAGTAAACTGCTGGGCAACTGGCTCGGCCTCGGTTGGGCGGGCGCCTCGTTCGCTGGCGCCAGCCGCTGGCGCGAAAGCGTGCTGCTGAACATTCGCGGCCTGAGCGAAATCGTCTTTCTCAATCTGCTATTGCAACAACAGCTCATCACCCCGGCGCTGTATTTCGCGCTGATGCTGATGGGCCTGATCGCGACGCTGCTGCCGGCCCTTATCGGTCTGCATCGCGCGCCCCTGAATCTGAACAGTCCCTTGCCCCGGAGCTCACGTGCCAATCGTTGAAATGGAATCCCGTCAGGTCGTGATCATCGGTGCCGGCCCGTCCGGCGCTATCGCCGCTGCCCTGCTCA
>NZ_JBAWKM010000044.1:0-7817 GCF_037095675.1 Pseudomonas sp. CCNWLW23
TCCATTTTCGAGCTCAAAGCCTCCATATACGCAGTCAAATGTGACGAGGGAATCAAACATCGCTGAAACTATCATTTGTCTCCTGTCAGTCCAGACTGAATTTAACCTGAGTACCGTCTGGTAAATTTTTAATCTTATCGGCTATATCGGCTCTGAGCCGCATGCCTTCTACAGCATCGGCAACATATAAATTATCCAAGGAAAAATCACCGCCCATTACAAAAGGCACTTTGGGCAGCAAACGCATCCCAGCACGAACTGGACCATTGCGCTTTTGCCACTGATGAGCCAACGGATAGCCTGTCAATACTTCATAGTCGTGCAGAACTATTTCAGCCCAGCTTTCAACATCCGCAGCCAAGTACTCTAACGAGCCAGTTTCCGGATCAAAAATGTAGATACTCCCATCCTTGATACAGAACTGTCCACCAAAGATATCTTCAGCAAAAAAGACACCGTTATCGGCTAGGCCTTTGTAGCTAGTGCGCCACAGGTCAGCGTGATTCCAATCAGATATGCCTATTTCACTTTGGCTGGAGTCGCTTGGAAAAACATGCAGCGCGCCTTCAAAAGCATAGAAGCCATTGCGCTGACGCAGCACATTAAGAAGTTGTTCCGCCGAAGCCCCTGCCATGTTGCGTATTGGCCCAGACAGTTGTGGTTCACGCGCACTCAAGGACGAACTTGCAATCGATAACAACTTATCCAGATTATTCATAATCTAATCTATCACCTCTATTCTAACCTTCGTCCCGTTAGGCAACTCTCTGCATTGAGCGCCAATACAAGCGCCTGCTCCACGGTTATCACCAGCGGTGATATGCCTTACTGAGGCTTCCCGCCCCCCTTCCTGGAACATGGCGGGCGGATATTCATCACGGTCGAGGCCCGGTTTTGTTTCAATTCCGCGCAAAGAATCAAGCCTGCGCGCTGCCGCATTATCTCGATCAATGGTCAACGTGTCAGGCTTTCCTGCCCCGATGGCATCTTCAATATGTTGCGCCGACTCGGGGAAACGGGAACAGAACACGTTCTGGAGTGCCTTCTAAACGTGGTCTTTCCCTGATTATCTGCCAGTCAACGGCTTTCTTGCGCCAAGTCCGGAAGAGAAGTTTGCCGGACGTCCGGAGTTTGAACTGGAGAGCCTGCACAAGACGGCGATGATCGGCACGCCGGAAGAGATCATTCCGCGGATCAAGTACTACCAGGAACTGGGCGTGGATGAGTTCAGTTTCTGGTGTGACAACAGCTTGCCGCATGAAGAGAAGAAGAAACCGCTGGAGTTGTTTATCAGGGATGTGGTGCCGGCGTTTCGCTAAAGGTTTCGCAGGTTAAACCAAAAAAACGCCCCGCTTCAGACGGGGCATTTTTTTGGAAACAGGCACCAACTCGTGCAACCTGGCTTTCGCAGCCTATTCGCCGCTGACATCCTCGCTGAGCACTTTGAAGGAGTGGAAGTTGAAGGCTATTTTTTCTTCTTCCTCATCAACCAGCTCATACCGTATACGATCCAGTCCGCCTTCAACCCTCGACACGCAAAGATCCATGAACTGTGTCAGGCCACCACCAAATCCCCGCACGTTCAGACCGCCCACGTTAAAAAATATGACCGCGATAGTCGCTGCTCCAGGATCCGCAGACTTCGCCAGCGTCATCAACAGGTTGTAACCGGTAAGTCCATCTTCGGAATCCAGGTGAAGACTTTCCACATAAACGTATTCACGCAGAAAGCCATTCAGTGCTTCAACATTGTTCAATGGTTGATCCTCGTGTGCTTTAAGCTCCAGATATTGCAGCCGACAACCTGCCCTGATTTTGATTCACACCCTATTACCGGCAGCAATCATCAGAATGCGTACAGCTCCATACAACTGATTATCCGACGTACCGTTCACCTATCCGACACTTCGGTAATATCCAATTGACAGAAAAGGCAAAAAAGAGGTAGCCCGTAAAAAATGGGACAGTCCACATATGTTAATGATCAGCATTTATTTTATAAAAAACGAACTTTCCAAAAATCCTTACCTGCATCCACCCAATACTTTTCTCGTGACGGAATCAAGTAGCTGAAATCGCCAGATTCAGCAATCCAGTCCGAATGCACATACTCCTCATGAAATCGGCCGTCATCCATGTGCATGAAAATTTTTCGATCAAAATTCACGTAAAACAGTGGAAGCCTCGAGCGTATGACATTTGCATTTTTGAACAGCTCCGAATCCAGACCTTCGCCTGTGAGATAGTAGTTTTCAATTTTTTCAAAAACATTCGGCTTAGCCCCAATAAAGCGTTGCAATTCGGAAGACGACAAAATCTTTACGCTCGGCCCATGAAGATACGAAGGAAAGCTCTCGGAAGTCATCTTCAAGATACCATTTCTGAATTTCAGGCAGGATCGTTCGTATTGCTCTTGCGTGATAGTTCCGTTACTCAATGACGCTCTAAGACTCTTGTCAACGTCAAGAGTAAAATTACACTTCTTGTCAACAATCCAGTAACACTGAGCTGACTGAACAAAAAAACCGATACTTTTTTCGCCGTCCCACAGGTCATCAAAAACGTCTTGATCAATGGTCATTTCTTAAACTCTTTTAAAAATTCTTCTTGCGTATAGACACGAACATTACTCGCACTGTTTTCGAGTAGCGACTCCCATATCTTCGGCAACTCCAGGGAGTAACCTAGTTGGCCCTCATCGACTCTCTTGGGTGCATCACGCTCCCTAGGGCCATCGCCGTGCTGAGGTATCACTCTGTCCATACTTTTCTTATGAGTCTTGGCATCGATATCGAAGACCACTACGGAGCCATCAGGACGCTTGTTCGTCAAGTAGTAGGTTGCGTGGTCAGCATTGCCAACACCGACACACAGTTGGCCCGTACACCCAGGATTAATGGTGATGCTCCCGTCGTCATTGGCGGTAATTCGATTCTGGCTCGTCTTAAACCCTGTTCCCCACCTTCTACCCGGAAATAGGTTACGTTTTCCGCCGAGTCGCTTTTGGTATTTCCTGCGTTGCCTTTCGGAGCAGTGGATTCGGCCTCCTCTGTCGATCCAGCAGGCCCTCCCTTGGGTTTATTCTTACCGCCTCCTGCGGTCTTAATCGTCGGAGCCATCCCAGACACTGACATCGCCAAGCCTTCAACAGCAGCCATCGCCATTTCGTGGCTGATGCCAAGTGTTTGGACCAGTGTGTCCGCAATCGCAGCGACTGAATGTCCAGCGGTGATGCCCGCCAGCATATTCTGGAACCCGTGATTTTCCGCGATCAGCAGATCGAACATCTTGGCTGCTTCGGGCGATGCCGAGGCTGCCAGGTCTTTCAATTTTTGAGTTTTTGCCTCGGCCTATGCAACAATCCTTGAAAGGCCTTCGCAGCTACCAGAATTAGCCGCACATTGAGCAACTGCCTCGATGTCTTGCTTTTGGCTCAGAGCGTGATATTCGGCGTACTTCGTATTCGCGCATGCAGCGTCATTGCCACAGGCGGACAAATCGTGCGCCGCTCGCTCGAGGTCAGAATGCGAGAGGTAATTGTATTGGGTCGCAGTAGCCGCGATATTTGCTGCTATGTTTGGGTCTGTGTCGGCAATCACGGCGGAGAGCACTGCGATCAGTTGCGACATCGCCAAAAGATTAGCTTTGGCCTGATCGGCTCCCGGCATGTTTGGGTCGTAATTTTCCGGCAGTATCAGGTCCGCAAGATACTGAACCATTGCTTCGTTGGCACCTCCAGCCAACGCGCCTGTCTTGAAGTCCCCGCCCAAGGCCATGGACTTCAACCCGCCCACCAATGCATGTGCTGCAATCTTCGTTGGACTGCCTTCCACCAGATTGAGGCTACCAACCTTATTGGCGGCGATAGCTCCGCCAATATCGATTACAGCTCCCAATAGATTGTTGACGAAATTGTCGCCCAGGCTTCCGCCCTGCAATGCGGTTTGAGCCAACGTATCAGCGCTGGTTTTGAGAATCACCTGGCCTGCACTATTCCAGTCAAAACCAAGTTCTGTCGGGTTATAACCCAGGCCATTCCCAATGCCGCCCAACATCCCGGAGAGCACATACCCCTGAAGATTTTCGCTGCTGAAAACGTCCTTGAGAACTGAGCCTAGATCGCCTTTGTTGCTGATGGCGCTGTTTGCAGCGGTAGTTTCGACTGCGATCAACACAGCGTTGGCGAAGCCCGCAGAGAACGTGCCAGCAGTTGCGCCTATCAATCCTGCGCCTGCCCCCCCGGTGACTGCAGCTAGCAGGATAGCCAGGGCCAGTTGTGCGGCGACACCAAGTCCAGATGTCGAGTATTTGAAACTCTTGTGTATTTCTTCGACACGACGCCAGTCAACATCTCCCCGAGCCTCCGCATCCTTCAACCACGCCAGTTGCGGATCAGCCTTGACCATCGCATCAATGGTCTGGCTGACGGACTCCTGACTCACATCCTTGATGTCAATCTTCAGCCCATCGACCGCTTTCAGGACGATGTTGCCCTTGGCGATCATCTGCGTCTGGCGCAGGGTTTCGTCGGTGTTGCCGCGACCCTTGGCCGAGACCCATGCGGCGTTGTTGTTGGTTTTGGTATGGCTCTCGTCATGCAGATCCTTCACCCCTTCGAAGGTGATGGCGCCGCCGCTGTCGAGGAGGATGTCCTTGCCGCTGTCGAGTTTGGCCACCTGGTAATGCTGGTCGCCCAGGCTGACCAGAGACAGGTTGCCGCCGCTCTTGATTTCGCTGCCGACCTGGGTGGGGAAACGGGGATAGACCACGTTTTGGAGTGCCTTCTAAACGTGGTCTGTCCCCATTTACCCCGGCGGTGCTGGCGATGACGTTGATGTCGCGACCGGCATCGAGCCTCAGGTCGCCGCCGCCTTTTACGCTTGACTCCAATTGAAAGGTCTGTCCCCATTTATCCCGTCAGTGCACGTTAATCAGATTCGGCGTTATGAGGCAGGGACGGCGCAACCAACCTTAGAAGCCCTAATTCGGCTTGCTCAGGCTCTGCACGTCAGTTTGGATGATTTGGTATTCGCTGAAGGAGAACGCGGGCCGTCCGACGACTTGCGCCTCCGCTTTGAGGCCGTCAGCCATATGCCCGAAGCCGAGAAATCAGTGATCAAGGCACTGCTCGACGGGATGATTCTTAAGTACCAGGCATCAAAAGTCATGGGGGCGGATAACAGCAGCCGACCACCCAATGCGTAATCAAAAAAAAGGGCCGATCTGAAAGAGTAAACCGGCCCCCCATACTTCGCTGCTGCGTATAGCCAAAGCTATACGTCATACGTCAGTGTTTATCGGGTGAAACCTGCATTTCGTATTACAAGTGTGTAGCAGCACCTAGAAGACATAAACCGGACAACTAATTGATACATATAGAAAATATCCACCTCGCAAGAGCTGCGTGTTGTGTATTGAGATTTTGCTCCTGTTAAGGGGCGAAAAATCATGCTCAAAAAAGGGCGTATTGAGCAGCTAGACCGTAGGTCGTCAGGGTGGGTGCAAAAGGGATGCAACTTAACTGCAGAACGGATGCAAATAGGATGCAAGAAGGCGGCAAAACGGATGCAGATAGGGTGCAAAAACACCGGCGCAAGGCCGGTGTCGAAAGTGTCAGATCAAGTTGAAACTTCTACAACTCACCAAACCTCATGGGTCTCGGCTCTGTAATTATTTTCAATACGCTCAACAAGCAATGGTGCACTGATAATTCCTCTTGTGGAATGCTTCAGCTCTTCCGAGCTAATCTCCCTCTCCAGCCGAAGTGCTTCGCTTCCATTCCATAGCCAAATAGAGCCTCCCGGCCCGCCATTCCTGGAACGGAACGTAGGAAACACTTGTAACCTTTCGGGAACCGGAACATTTGCCACAACGGATAGAAGGCCTTGATTTACCGCACTTTGAACAACAAAAAATGCGGAAAATTGTGGTTCACCATCAACAACAACCGAAAAATCTTTTGGTTTCTCATTATGAAATCCGGGGAAAATACGTATTAAAAAACCAAATTCCGGATGTTTATGAGTAACTTGCGCATATGCGACACCCTGCGAGGTTAACACCTGCAAAATGTCGCCCAGCTTCACCTTCTTAGCCATTTAAAATCCTTCATATCCAGCTTTTTTTAGCAGCTCGGCGCCGCGTATCAAACCCTGCCCATACTTAGTCGGGTTTTTGACAGACGATATAGAGTTAATCTTATTGATTAACGTGCCGCCATCTTTACCAAGGCCATGGTAGTCGATCAGTGTTTGCTCGACTGCCCGTGCGTCAGCACGTGAAAGGTTCTGTAAACCCTCTATTCTGTCAATTGTGATGCCTTTTTCTCTGAGGTGAGCTTGACCGCGCTTAACTATATCGTCGGTTATTCCAACATAACGAGTCACGCCATCAACAACACAGTTATAAACACAGGTCTTTCCGCCTATAGAGGCAACTTCACCTGCGCCTTTTGAATCAACCCACTTTCCTTCAACCCACTCGACAGCTTTCCCACCAATGTGAGCAGTCAAGAGTCCGGTAACAGCGTCAAAAGCCATACCACCCAATTCCTGGGCGGAGGCAGTCGCTACTTTATCAAATTCTTTTTCCAGCGTATGCGACGGGATCGGACTGGTTATCCAATCCTTAAACCCCAGAGCTAGCCCGCCAATACCGTTTGCGATTGCACCAATCGTGTCAAAAGGTGATGAGACGGCATTCCAGAAGGATTCCGCTGTTTTGACTGCTCCACCTGGCCATGCAGCAACTATTCCACGAACGCTAGTACCCCCTTCTCTGGCCAGAAATCCCGGATCCAGCGAAGGAGGGTAAACAGTCGTAAGCTCTTTTGGGTCAATGCCTGCAAAATAATTGGCCTTGGCGGCATTGTATTGCTCAAGCGTCCATCCTTCTTGTAGTGCTTGTAGCTGAATCTTGCGCCCGAACTCCTCCATATCACGTTGTCTTTCGGCATCCAATGCCGCTGTTGCCCGGGTGATATTGTCCCGGCACCCTTGAGCGCCCTCTCCCGAACCACAAGCTGCTCGAGCTCTGTCCGCCGCGACAACGTCTCTATGTAACAGCCAGTTGTACTGAGTGGCATTCTTCGCAATATTTGCACCCTGCTGCAGATCACCATCCACCGCTGCGGCAGCAACGAGCCCGGTTAGCTGCGACATCATCAAGTGCAACTGATCATTGCCACCAGCGAACTTCACAAGGACATTCATCGCCGCTTCGTTCAACCCGGCAGCCGCCGCACCAGTAGCAAAATCCCCACCCATCGCCTCGGAAAGCAAGCCCCCCATCAGCGCATGCGCGACAACTTTTACTACGCCACCTTCCGGGAACTTGATCGTTTGATCGCCAACGAAATTGAACCCGGTCGCCATCGCGACACTGCCCGCTTCTCCCAGCAACGCGGAACCAAAGTTGTCAGCAAAACTTCCGCCACCAATGGTGGTAGAGATGCCACTGGAAATGAACGCGCGACCCGCAGTTCGGATCGCTACGTCGGTAAAATTACTGCTGGTCAGAATACTTGCGGCTTTGCTGCCCCCCGCTGCAAACCAATTGGCATCGGCATAATCAAGCATGCCTGCGGTGAAGCCAGCGATAGCTGCGTTCTTGAGACTGTCGGCGCTGAATGTTTCCTTGAAAGCAGCGCCGAGATTCCCTTTGTTGCTGATCGTGCTTGTCACGCCCGTCGTAGCGAGGGTTGTGGCGAATGCGCCGCCGAAGCCACCGCCGACCAAGCCCAGTCCTGCCGGCCCCATCACAAAAGACATCATGATGGCGATGGCAATTTGCGCCGCTGGCCCGATGCCCGAGTTCTC
>NZ_JBAWKM010000045.1:0-2062 GCF_037095675.1 Pseudomonas sp. CCNWLW23
GCGGTGTCATTCTGAAACGCTCCGACGGCCTCTACGTCGCTACCTCGCCGATTGAAGTGACACGCGAAAATTTCGACAGTAGCGAGATCATCGCCGACGAGACTCGCGCTGCCGGACTGTTTCCAGAAAATTGCCGGATCGTTGCGCGTTACCGCTCCAGAGTCCCGAGGGAGCTGTCGGTAGCGTTTTCGGCCATCGACAAACAGATCTACTTGAACATGCTGTCGGTCGATACCTTGTACTCGGCATTCACCCGCAAGCCTGTGCTCTGGGATGAATACCTGTTTGCGCCGGACGGTGCGACGATTCGCTATCAGCCTGGGTTGTGGGAGCGTCTGCGCGCCGATCTGTCGATTGCCCTGACGGCAAGCAATAGCCTGCCCGCATCACTGGATGGCGAGACCATCAAGCAGCGCCTTTACAGCGGTGAATTGAAACCGATCGACTGGATCGACTCGCTCGCCAGAACCGGTTATTTGCAGGTCGTCACCGGCAGTGACCTGTGGGGCCTGCCCAGGCAAGTATCGCGCTGGGTGCCGTTCTCAGCCGACCTGCAGATCGTGACGGATTACAGCAAAGCCGCTACTGCGGCGGTGTGCAGCCCGTTATACCTTCAGGCGGATGCGGCCGCTCGATATGTCCATGAGCTGGCGGTGAGCCGCGATACGCAGACTTTCGGTGTCATCCAGCGCTCGGCCGGCGGTGTGTTTCTTGCCAGTCTGCCGCTGACTGCACAACGGTCTGCGCTGGCGCTGGACCGGATTTTCGAGCACGGGCGACTGCCATCAGGCTTTCTGCTGGATTCGATTTATCTGCGCGCCGTCCTGCCGCCGCTTGGCGCACGATCCACGGATATCCGGCATGTGCTGATCATGCCCAGCGAAGTCCAGCAGGCGTGTCGACGGGCCAGTACGACACAGGGTTACAAGCCGATCTACTTCTCCTGCGCCGACGGAGCGCTGCTGAGGCTGCAACTGCACGCGTTCGAGCCCGGCACATTCTTCGACCGGTTCGGGCAAGTGGACTTGCGCCCCAACGCTTTTGTGTCAATGGAGCAGGCGGCGAATGATGAACGCAACAACAGCAAGGGCACTTTCAGCCTTGTCGAATACGTAAATCGGATGGCGCGAGCCGGTGACCTGCATGTCATTGAAACCAGCGCCTGCTGGTCTCGCCGTGGTCGGGTCGAGGAGGGCTGGCAACCGGGTCTGGCCGAGATATCTCGTGAGCGCCACTGGCAAAATCATCCGGTTCCGGCGCTGGGACCGATCTTCCAGCATCCCGACGATGCTGCCCGCTATGCCCAGCAACGGACCGACAATGAAATACTCGCTCGGACCGGTTATGAGGGCGCGGTTCTCGGGGAAAACTCCGGCCAGCGCTTTGTCCCGCTGGAGCCTGTTGCGTGGTTCGCCAACGAGGAGAATCTTCGTCTGCGTCTTTTCCGTACCGCCGAGGACCCTGCGACCGACTGGCGCCGACCGGCACCGCGCTTCCCTGACGGTTATGCCGTCGTGGCCAGTCATCAATTCAGCCTGTCGGGCAATACCTTGCTGGTCGCTGACAACGAACAGATCCGCAGTAATTTCGCCGAACCCGCGCTGGTGTATGCACACACCCACGAGTTGAAAAACCAAGGTTTCGATATTCGTGGGTATTACTACTCCACGCCCGGCCATGAGTTGCTCAAATACACGCCAGTGTACTCAGACGCCGAACGGGATCTGCTGCTGACCCGTTCGGTCGTTTATGAAAACGGGCAATGGGTCAGCCGCCTCACGCCTGGGCAATTTGTTTCCCGACTCCTGCAATTGGGCGAATTTCAGGTGTTGGTGGCAGGCGCGTATTGGCGCCATACCGGGCACCTGGGCAGTGGTTGGCGAATCCGTCGGCAACAGCCGGCGGCCGAAGGTGCCGTGCGGATCAGAGATGAGTTGTAATTCGCATGCCGAGTCGAGCGCGGGCCACTGAGCCCGCGCCACACTATCAGCGCGGTAGATCGACGGTGCGCCGGGCGACTCGTGGCAAGACGAACCGGTCAAGCAACCACACGAACAGCAGC
>NZ_JBAWKM010000045.1:2162-7460 GCF_037095675.1 Pseudomonas sp. CCNWLW23
ATCAGCGCGGTAGATCGACGGTGCGCCGGGCGACTCGTGGCAAGACGAACCGGTCAAGCAACCACACGAACAGCAGCGAAGCCCCCACCAGCGGAAACACCACCGCCAGCACCAGCATGATCGCCACGCCGGTTTTCCATGTCGGCAAATCATGGCGCAACGGCGGCACACCGAACTTGCCTTCAGGCCGACGCTTCCACCAGATCACCACGCCGCTTACGGCGCTGAGCAGAATCATCAGGCAGATCAGCAGCACGACGATCTGGTTGAAGGTGCCGAACATCTTGCCTTCGTGGAGCATCACGCCGATTTCCGTGGCGCGAGCAACGGTGCCGTAGTGCTCGAAACGCACATCGGCGAGAACCTTGCCGGTGTACTGATCGATATGCAGGGTGGCGTCGTTGCGCGGGTCATCGGCGAATACGGCAATGGTGAACACGCCGGTGGCGGTAGTCGGCAGGGTGATGCTGTAGCCGGGCTCCACCTTGCGCTCACTGGCGATGTTCTGCACATCCTGCAGGCTGACTTCGGGTGCAGCGGGGCCGGCATGGGCATTGCCGTGATTCATGTGTTCGGCGTGGTCGCCGGACATCGGCATCGGTGTGTTTTCCATCGCCCACGGCACGGTCTGGCGGGTCGCGCTGTTGAGGCTGCGTGCCTCGATGTCGGAGGTCGGCACGTTGTCCCACATTGCGGCTGGAAACACGTTCCACACCTGCGCGTATTGCTTGCCCCAGAAACCGGTCCAGGTCATGCCGCTGAGCAACATCACCAACAGCAATGTCGCGCCCCAGAAACCGGTGACGGCATGCAGATCGCGCCACAACACTCGACCGCGGCTGTTCAAACGCGGCCATAGAATGCCCGCCGCCTGACCGCGCGGCCACCACAGGAACAGCCCCGAGACCACCAGCACCACGCCCCAGCCAGCGGCCATTTCGATCAGCCGATCGCCGACCGTGCCGATCATCAATTCGCCGTGGATCGCACGGGCGATGGCTTGCAGATTCTGCTTGGCATCCTGCTCGCCGAGGATGTCACCGTGGTACGGATCGACGAATACGTTGAGTTCGTGACCAGCGTTTTTCACCACGAATTGCGCGCTGCGTTCGGCATTCACCGGCGGCAGGTACTGAGTGACCTGGCCTTGCGGATAGGCAGCTTTCACCCGTTGCAGCAGGTCATCGGCCGGCACCGTGTGGTGCCCGACCGGTACTTCGAGCAGGCTGCTGTACATCAGCAAATCGAGCTGCGGTTTGAACAGATAAATGATCCCGGTCAGGGCCAACATCACCATGAACGGCGCGACGAACAGCCCGGCATAGAAATGCCAGCGCCAGGCCAGGTTGTAGAAATTGGGTTGAGGCTTTTGCATCACGAGTGCTCCGCTTGGCTTGGTTCTTTTCGTTGTCTGTTTACCTGTGGGAGCGAGCCTGCTCGCGAAGGCGTCATGCCAGACGACATCACTGTTGAATGCGCCGGCCTCTTCGCGAGCAGGCTCGCTCCCACATGGGTAGGTGTTGGTGTCAGAAACTCATATCCACTTTGGTCCAGAGCGTGCGCCCTGGTTCATTAATTGCCTGTGGGTCATTGGCCGGGTAACCGAACCCGGCGTTGCCAGCCAGGTTCAGGTGCTCGGCGTAGGCTTTGCCGAACAGGTTGTCGACGCCGCTGCTGACCTTCCAGTGCTGGTTGATGCGGTACGCGCCGTTGAGCGAGAACACGCCGAAGCCCGAGCTCTGGGCGTAATCCTTGCCGACCACGTTGCCCTTGTTCGCGTCGATGCGGTGCTGCGCGGCGACCACTCGCCAGAGTGCGCCGGCGCTCCACTTGGCCTCGCTGTAGGTCAGGCCGAAGCGCGCATCCAGCGGCGGCATCTGCGGCAGGGCCGAGCCGTCGCTGCTGTTCTTGCCCCAGGCATAGGCCAGGGTCGCATCGGCTTTCCAGTTGTCGGTGAGGTTGTAGGCAGCACCGAGTTCGCCACCCATGATCCGCGCGTCGATGTTTTCGGCGCGCGAGGTGCTCATGCCCATCATTCCCGGCGTGTAGTCGAACAGGATGTAATCGCGTACCACACCGATGTAACCCGAGGCCCAGGCTTCGAGGTCGGCGCTCCTGTAGTTCACGCCGAAGTCGAACTGCGTGGTCTTTTCCGGTTTGATCGAGTCGAACGCATTGACCGATCCTGCCGGGCCGGACTTGGGTGAAAACAACTCCCAGTAATCCGGAAAGCGTTGCGCGTGACCGAGGCCGGCGTAGAGCGTGGTCGGGCTGTCGGCGAGGTCATGCTCGTAACGGATGAAGCCGCTGGGCAGGGTGTCGGCGCGGGTGTCGTCGGCGGTCGGGTTGGGGCGGGACATCATCCCCGACCCGGTGGTCTGCCGGTAATCCTTGGCCGAAGCACGGTCGACACGGGCGCCAGTGATCAAGCGATCACGCTCGGCGGCGTACCAGGTCATTTCGCTGAACACGCCGTAGTTATGGAAATCGGCGTCCTTGCTGTACGGCAGGTCCTTGTAGGTATCGATGCCCATTGAGCTGCGCTGGCGGTGCTCGTTGGTCTGTGCGTCGAGGCCGGTGATCAGCTGAACATCAGCCCAGCGCCAGGTTGCTTTGATCCGTGCACCGAGGGTACGGCGGTCGACGTTGGACGCCATGGGCCCTGCCATCATCCCGGTGCCGGACGGGGTGCGCAGGGTGTAATTATCCATCACATGGTCGGCGTAGTTGTAGTAGACCTGTGCCTCAAGTTTTTCCAGCACCTCGCTGATGTTGGATTTCTCGAAACGCAGGCCGAGGCTTTCGCGCAGGAATTGCGAACCGTCCATGCCGCGCCCGGCATACCGCGCCTCGCCGTCGCCCTTGCCGGCGGTGAGTTCGATCAAGGTGTCGGCATCCGGCGTCCAGCCCAGTGCGACATCGCCGTTCCACTTGTCGTAACGCGAGGCGACGATGTCGTTGTTGCCATCGCGGTAATCGTCGGAATGCGCAGTGTTGCCGATGACGCGCACGTAGCCCAACGGACCGCCGGCAGCCGCGTCGACAACCTTGTCGAAACGCCCATGCGAGCCAGCCAGGATGCTGGCGTTGACGCGAGTGCCGAGTTCGCCGAAGTTCTCCGGCTCACGGTCGAACAGCACCGTACCGGCCGATGCGCCCGGACCCCACAGGACGGTTTGCGGGCCTTTGATCACCGTGAGTTTGTCGTAGGTTTCCGGTGAAATATACGAAGTCGGCGCGTCCATCCGGCCAGGGCATGCGCCGAGCATCATGCTGCCGTTGGTGAGGATATTCAGGCGCGAACCAAACATCCCGCGCAGCACCGGATCGCCGTTGGTGCCGCCATTGCGCACCAGAGCGAAGCCGGGAATGGTCTTCAGGTAATCGCCACCGTCACTGGCCGGCACCGGTTGGCGCGGATCCTTGGGGTTGGTGACGATCGTCAGTGGCGAGCTCGGGGCGATGGCAGTGATCACCGTCGGGCTCAATTCACTTTCGTGGCTCGCGTGATCATCAGCCAACGCCAGCGGTGTCAGCAGTACGCCGCAAAGGACGGCAATCGCGTGCCTGCAACGAATCCGCGATTCATTCAGGGCAAAGTGCGCGCGGGCAGATTCCGCGCAGGGGACAGCAGTAAACCTGGACATGACAATTTCCATCGAACAGTCGTAAACACCACGGCCGGCAGCCTGGAGCTGTCTTCTCAACCGTGTGCAATCAGAGGTGCGTGTTTACGTGGCGATGGGCGGGGCGCGGGTGCGGGCGCCGGGGAAGAAGGGTTGGCGGGCATGGCCCAGACGCGGGGAGGATGGGGTAAAGGTGTTCGGTGGCGGGATGTTGCAAGCGACGAAATCGCCGCCGCCGGTCAGTGCCGGGCAGTTAAACAGCAGGCTGCAATAGCCGCATTTTTCCCACAGCACGTGATGCGAAGATTGCGGCGGGCAATGATCGGCCGCAGGCTGGGCTGCATGGCCGCTGTGATCCATGCCGGGCATGTCCATCGACATGTCCATGCTCATTGGCATCGACGTCGAGGCGTGGTGATCCATCGGCATCGACTGAGAAATCAGTGGACCGATGAAGATCATCAGCATGGCGAACAGGGCGATCCAGCTGCCACGCGTCAGCGCTTGAGTCTGACGGTGATGCGGGACGGGCCTGGCGCGCAACGAGCGCATGGGCGAAGTCAGCCGGGTCGGTTACTGAGCGTGCACGTGGCCCTGAGCGGATTCCGGCGCTTTCTTCTGCACGGCAACTTCAACGCTGACGTCACCGGCCTTTTCGAAATGCAGGGTCATCGGGAAACGCTTGCCGTCGCTGAGCAGACTGCGATCGCTCGGGTTGAGCAGCATCACGTGGTAAGCCATCGGCGCGAAGGTCACGGTGCCGCCGGCGGGGATTTCCACGCTCGGTACTTGCTGCATCTTCATCAGATCGCCCTGCATCACGTGCTCGTGCAACTGCGCTTGTGCAGCGATGGGCGAGTCGACGCTGAGCAGGCGATCGGCGCTTTTGCCGGTGTTGTGGATGATGAAGTAGGCGGCGACGGTCGGCGCATTCGGCGGCAGTTCCTGCGACCACGGGTGGGCGATTTCCAGCGCACCTGCCTTGTATTCATGGGCATGAGCGAAGCACGCCGGCAACAACAGCGCAGCGAGGACGAAGAGTTTCTTCAACATGGCAGTTCTCCAGAACGATTTGAAACGCGGATTTGTGGCGCGAACAAATCAGACCAGAGGGGAAGCACGGGGATTGAGACTCGGCCATTGCTGGCGCGGCGTCGGGGCTTGCAGGGAGACGGGCGCAACGCTGCGGTTGCTTTCAAATTGCGCGAAATACAGCTGCGGCGAATGCCCCGGCAGCGCCAGCAATGGCGCCCCACCTGAGCAACACCAGCAGTGCTGCATGTTCGAATGGCTGTCGTTCTGCGGGGCCTTCTGATCCGTGGCACCGATGTCGATCGCCACCATCTTCATGCCGCTGCCGGTGCAGAAACTGCTCCAGAGTATCTGCTCGGCCGGTGAACTGGCCGCCTGCGCCATCGCCCCGCTCAGCGGCATGGCGAGCATGTTGAACAGCACTGCAAGGCAGGCGATCCAGGCAAATGCTAACCGGCGTCGGTTCATGGGACAGGTCCGTTGGGTGGGCGATCAGGCGCGGCCCATTTAGCCTGATCAGGGCCGATAAGTAAAAAAGCGTCGTGCGGTTTGGTGTCGCAGTGAGCTGTTAAAGGAGTGTAGCTACTTGAATTTGCAGTGCCAGACCTGACGCCTTCGCGGGCAAGCCCGCTCCCACAAA
>NZ_JBAWKM010000046.1:0-5823 GCF_037095675.1 Pseudomonas sp. CCNWLW23
ATCCATATGGACAGCTGATTTACATAATTCTCGTTAATGAAAGTGAAAATTATAAATTTAATATGTTATATGGTCGTTTATCTTTTAGCGAACTAAAATCATGATTTGATTTGGTCCTGTACGTTTCATCACACGATATCCTTTAGTTGATGTTGTAGCAATTCCCTCATCATTAGATTTACAATAACCATCTACTTGACAGGTACCATCATCACGAACTAGAAGTTTTCCGACAAGACCTACAGGAACCCATTCAGGTCTTTGCAGTCGCGAAATATATTCTTGTAAAGGGTCCCATTCAGGGTTTAATATCGGTTCGGTTTTTGTAAAAGCTGGGTGGATCACTTTTCCATCGTCATCTTTTTTTTCTGGTACAACAACTTCATGATATTGAGTTCTGCCCCATTCATCTTTTACGAAGAGGTTATGCCAACGTAAATCACTTGCATCTGCAATCATGGCTGGTGTTGCACTCACTACCCCTAGAATGTAATCATCGTTTGTATTTGCTTTTCTGATTTTTTCCCCGTATAAAGTTACAAAGTGTCCGACATCAATGGAGTTTCCATCAATGGTTTCAAACATTTCTGCATAATCTGCAGCATTAGGAGATATTACAACACCGTCGAGATAAAGATTTCCTGTTGCTCCTTCAATTACAGCGGAATTTAAGGATGGTCCAACAGCAAGACCATTTGCCAAATGCCAAGAAAAAGGAAATCGTGTAGTTCCATTTTGCCCCATAATATGAGAACCTGTATGAGCTACATTTACAGTGGTATTAAACCCTTCAGCATGAGAGAAATTTGCATTTGCTGTTGTGCCATCTCCTTCGGCATGGGAGGAAGATCCACTTGCTGTTGTGAAAGATCCTTCGGCATGGGAGGCACCTCCACTTGCTATTGTGAAAAATCCTTCGGCATGGGAGACACTTCCACTTGCTGTTGTAGTATTGCCTTCGGCATGGGAGGAAAATCCACTTGCTATTGTGAGAGCTCCTTCAGCATGGGAGTGATTTCCACTTGCTGTTGTAGCATTGCCTTCAGCATGAGAACAGTCCCCGATCGCACGGGTGTTACATGCCTCCGCATGAGAGGCAAATCCGCTTGCAATCGTACTACTTCCTTCTGCCACAGAACATCCATTATCGGGGTCAGTTCTAATACAGATTGTTGCGGTTGGTCCTGTAGGTCCAGTATTTCCTGTAGGTCCAGTATTTCCTGTAGGTCCAGTATCTCCTGTAGGTCCAGTGTCTCCTGTAGGTCCAGTATTTCCTGTAGGTCCAGTATTTCCTGTAGGTCCAGTGTCTCCTGTAGGTCCAGTATTTCCTGTAGGTCCAGTATTTCCTGTAGGTCCAGTATTTCCTGTAGGTCCAGTATCTCCTGTAGGTCCTGTAGGTCCAGTATCTCCTGTTGGCAAAGTAAAAGAAGGAATAGGTGGTAATGTAGGACCAATTAAATTTGGATCTAATGCAGGGGCACTTAATACATCATCCGGTATAAGACCCTCCCATTTCTTTTTATTAAACATAATTCACCTCCAAAAACTTTTATCATAGTTAGTAAATGTATGAGAGGGAAAAATGACATTTATAAAAAAACGACACGATTTTTATGAAGAATGTTATATATAAATCATTTTTTTATAAACTAGTTTCATCTGTTTAGTTTTGTATATCGTATACATATTTTGTTAACATAACGCATTATTATCGGTAGCAAGGATAAAGGAAGAACCCCTGTTTTTATGGGATTCTTTTTTCTTTTTTAGTAAAATTAATATGCATGATTTTATACATGGTTGATATAGCGAGGATTCTAGAGATCCGCGCTATTCTTTTTTTGCATACAATCTTGCATATTTTTAGTGTGGTTTCTGACGAAGTGAGAACAAAATAATAAGATGTACATTTAAAAGGCCCCTCGGCTTGTCTGAGAGGCCTTTTTGTTCTTTGGTGTTTTGTATGTTCGAGAAAATACAAATAGGTTAGAGGTGAATCTGGAGTGTTTGAGGGGTATATAACAAGTTTGGGTACTGTTGATTTTATAGAAAAAAGATATGAAAAGTTAGGTAGTATTACTGAGGTAGAAATTTAAGTTTTTACTTCTGTAATACTTGGGTTTTATGGTACGTAATGGTACAATTATATGTACTAAAAAGTACATCGTGGAGGTACTAAAATGGACAAAGAAAAAACAATTCAAGTCAAATTTACCGTGAATGAAGAACAATATGAGAAGTTAGAAATGTTGGCGAAGATGAGAGAACTTTCTGTACCACAGTTTTGTAAATTAACTTCGTTACAAGTAAAAATACAACCAGCTCGACCAATTATTGTTGAGGGAAAATATGAGATGCCTGAACCAGAAGTATTGCTGATGAAAGAAGTAGAGGAACGTTATAATACTGAGAAGCAATTTTTAAAGATAGATAAAGGATTTAATGAGCGATTATATGAATATGCAGTGAAAAAACGAGAGGAAAACGAAGACGATCAATAGAGGTCGTTGCATGTGTTGGTCAATCAAAACGGACCTAGCGAAGCAAAGGGAGTATTTGACTTGACCAACTGGACTACACCCGAACTCTCTTGGCACTGAACAAACTACCGTTTGTTCCTGCTAACCGGCGAGGGAGCCCCTCAAGGATTGAGGGGTTGGGGAGTTCGATTGAGGGGGTCAAGGGGAAGAGTTCCCCTTGTAGGTTCGGACAAAGTCCGAGGTTTGATTCGGCTTGCCGAATAGCCCCGAAGGGCACACCTTTACGATAGTAAAGTATAGTGTGCTATACTTTACATGGAAGTCCACCGAAAAACAGTAGAGAAGTATATATACTTTATATGGTTCTAGGGACTGATAAGGACGTAGAACCAATTGGAAAAGAGGCGAAAAAATGAGTTACGCAATTTGCCGGATGCAGAAATTTAAAATGCGAGATGTGAAGGGAATTCAAATTCATAATCAGAGAGAAAAAGAGAGTCACACAAATCATGATATTGAATCAGAGCGAACACATCTTAATTATGATTTACATAATGATGGCCACATTGATTATTTGAAAACAGTGAAAGACAAGATTGAGCAGAATGTAGAGATCAATCGGGCGATTCGAAAAGATGCGGTTGTGATGTGTGAGTTTGTGGTAACAAGTGATAGAGAATTTTTCGATGTGCTGGATATGGTTGATCCAGCTCAACAAAAAGTATTTTTCAAAGAAGCATACAGTTTTTTAAAAGAGAGATACGATGAGCGTAATATTGTACATGCAGCGGTACATTTGGATGAGAAAACACCTCATATGCATGTTGGAATGGTTCCAGTAACGGAAGAGAATAAATTATCAGCGAAACAGATTTTTAACCGAAAAGAATTAGTTTCGCTCCAGGACGATTTTCATGCTCACATGGTAGAAAAGGGCTTTTATTTGGAACGTGGTGTATCAAGTGACAAAAAGCATGTAGAAATGCGAAAATTCAAGGCAATGACCGCAAAAGAAGAGATAAATGCTTTAGAAAAAGAGATCGGACAATGCCTACAGAAAAAAGAAGTAGTAAATAAGCAAATGGAACAATTAGAATCTCGTTTGAATCAATTACAAAACGCAGTGAACTCAACAAATAAAGTCGATAAGATCGAAGTTAAACATAAAGGTGGTATTTTACGCTCTAAAACCGTTGAAATGAGCGTAGAAGACTTTGAAGAACTCAAAACTAAGGCAAAGGCATCAGAAGCTTTTAAACGTGAAAATATGACGTTACATCGCAAGAATGAAGCATTACAAGCGAGTAATACAGATTTACATACAACATTGAAACGTTTGGAAAAAGAAAATGAAGGGTTAAAGCCATATAAAGGCAAATATGAACGTCTAGCAAAATTATTTGATGAAATGAACAAATTTTATGAGAAGTTTATTCCGAAAGAAGTGTCAAAATTTCATGAAATAATTGGTTTTTGTAAGAGAAAAGTAAATGCATCGATAAATAGATTTAGTTCTTTTAGATATTCGGAAAAAGCATTGAATGAAAATGAGAAAAAAGGATATGAAGCAGCATCAAAGTTTCTTGCAACTCAACAAAAGCAACAAAGAAAAGAACGTGGAAATGAACGAGAACTTTGATAGGGGGATTATCAATGAAAAAATTAAAGAGAAATGCAATTCAATGTCGAAAATGTGGTGATGTAATTGAATCTAAAATTACTCATGATTTTAAGTATTGTTCATGCGGATCAGTAGGAGTAGATGGTGGTTTAGAATATGCTCGTATTATTGGTGATTCAGAAAATTTGATTGAACTTTATGAATATGAGGATAAATAAAAAGCATTACATCCATTGATGTAATGCTTTTTATTTAGGTACAAAATTAATTTTAGGAAGAATATGTTTTTGTAAACTGTTATCACTAAATGAACTTAATGTTTGTGTCTTTGCATCAAATTGTAGTCCCAATGCTTTAAATATAACTTCTGTTTGTACAGGGGATAGACTAAATGATACTGTATCGTCATCTAAATAAATATTTAATTCAACGCCCTCAATCATTATTTTTCGTCTCCAATCCTAATTTTTTTGGTTCGTTTTTTGTTGTTTCTTGTTCTGGAAGAGCTTTTTGTTTTCCTCTTAATATGTCGATAGAATTTAAAGGTTTATCCTCTTCATAATAACTCAATAGTATTTGTCGTTTTGTATCATTACCCTTCATCATGATGTTAGGATTTACGATATAAACGCCATTTTGTTTTTTTTTGATAAAATTGCTTTCTTGTAGCTTTTTCATAATACGTGTAACTGTACTTACACCGACACCAACATCTTTTGAGATACTTCTATATGTGCCTATAAAAAGATTGTTAGATTGGTTTGTATTTTCAGCTATGTATATAAAAACATCTAGTTGTTTGTTGTCTATGATCCCTAGAACTGTTAAGAAATCCATTAGATACATTTTCCAAAAGTTTTTAGTTCCATAAACTCTTTTGGTTATTTGGTCTACATGAATAACTTCTCCAGTTTCAGTATCTACTAATTCTCGTTTCTTTTGACCGACTAAGGTTTGAGTTTCTGCATGATATTCTAAATTTTCGTCATGTTTTTCCATGAAATATCCCCCTATTTATTTAATGTGTATGTATTCAAACTTGAACACCAAATATCTCTTTAAAAGAACACTAACACAATCATATAAAAAATACAATTGTATTCATCAAAAGAATACAGACATCTTCAAAAATGAACACAATTGCTATCAAATATGAACACAAGAAAAAACGCCAAATCCATTGGTATGACTGGGATTGTCCCACTTTTTGCTAACATTCCCTCTCTTCTAATATCAAAGGGGCTAAATAGCCCCTTTGATATTTTAAAAAAAGACCAACTAAAAGTTGGTCTTTTTTTCTCTTTTTCCTTAAGAGCTAAAATTTTTACAAGGAACAGGTAGTATTTTTTGAGAAAAACACTCAAAAAATCTCCACCTTTTCCGCTTTGCTTCATCCTTGTAGAAATTTTTTCGGCTCGTATGCTTTTTTCGCCAAGCCGACAGACAAAAAGCAAAGCAATGGTTCTCGACTTGGACAAGCAAGTATACGAGCCGAACCGCTTAGATCATTCGCTCTGAAATAGTTCTTATTCGAAAATTGATACGTAATATGTGGGGGTTCGCCCCCACACGACGAGCCAGCACTCTAGCCAAAAAGCAAAAGGAAAATCGAAAGACAAAATCATTCTATGTAAAAAAATCAGCCATCCATATGGACAGCTGATTTACATAATTCTCGTTAATGAAAGTGAAAATTATAAATTTAATATGTTATATGGTCGT
>NZ_JBAWKM010000047.1:0-3336 GCF_037095675.1 Pseudomonas sp. CCNWLW23
AATCTTGACGATGACCTACTCTCACATGGGGAAACCCCACACTACCATCGGCGATGCATCGTTTCACTGCTGAGTTCGGGATGGGATCAGGTGGTTCCAACGCTCTATGGTCGTCAAGAAATTCGGGTACTGACTCGTGACCAGACGGCCTCGCTTCAGCAAATTGGGTATGTGACAGCTTTCGGTGTTTGTGCGTTTCGAACTTTCGGTTCGTTTCGTCTTCACACACCGCAATCTGGTGCCTTTTCAGGTCAGCAAATTGCTTGGGTGTTATATGGTCAAGCCTCACGGGCAATTAGTATTGGTTAGCTCAACGCCTCACAGCGCTTACACACCCAACCTATCAACGTCGTAGTCTTCGACGGCCCTTCAGGGAACTCAAGGTTCCAGTGAGATCTCATCTTGAGGCAAGTTTCCCGCTTAGATGCTTTCAGCGGTTATCTTTCCCGAACATAGCTACCCGGCAATGCCACTGGCGTGACAACCGGAACACCAGAGGTTCGTCCACTCCGGTCCTCTCGTACTAGGAGCAGCCCCTCTCAAATCTCAAACGTCCACGGCAGATAGGGACCGAACTGTCTCACGACGTTCTAAACCCAGCTCGCGTACCACTTTAAATGGCGAACAGCCATACCCTTGGGACCGGCTTCAGCCCCAGGATGTGATGAGCCGACATCGAGGTGCCAAACACCGCCGTCGATATGAACTCTTGGGCGGTATCAGCCTGTTATCCCCGGAGTACCTTTTATCCGTTGAGCGATGGCCCTTCCATACAGAACCACCGGATCACTAAGACCTACTTTCGTACCTGCTCGACGTGTCTGTCTCGCAGTCAAGCGCGCTTTTGCCTTTATACTCTACGACCGATTTCCGACCGGTCTGAGCGCACCTTCGTACTCCTCCGTTACTCTTTAGGAGGAGACCGCCCCAGTCAAACTACCCACCATACACTGTCCTCGATCCGGATAACGGACCTGAGTTAGAACCTCAAAGTTGCCAGGGTGGTATTTCAAGGATGGCTCCACGCGAACTGGCGTCCACGCTTCAAAGCCTCCCACCTATCCTACACAAGCAAATTCAAAGTCCAGTGCAAAGCTATAGTAAAGGTTCACGGGGTCTTTCCGTCTAGCCGCGGATACACTGCATCTTCACAGCGATTTCAATTTCACTGAGTCTCGGGTGGAGACAGCGCCGCCATCGTTACGCCATTCGTGCAGGTCGGAACTTACCCGACAAGGAATTTCGCTACCTTAGGACCGTT
Source organism: Pseudomonas sp. CCNWLW23 (assembly GCF_037095675.1). Lineage (NCBI taxonomy): Bacteria > Pseudomonadati > Pseudomonadota > Gammaproteobacteria > Pseudomonadales > Pseudomonadaceae > Pseudomonas > Pseudomonas sp. CCNWLW23. The sequence continues at coordinate 1,262 of NZ_JBAWKM010000047.1, forward strand.
ATAGTTACGGCCGCCGTTTACCGGGGCTTCGATCAAGAGCTTCGCGTTAGCTAACCCCATCAATTAACCTTCCGGCACCGGGCAGGCGTCACACCCTATACGTCCACTTTCGTGTTTGCAGAGTGCTGTGTTTTTAATAAACAGTCGCAGCGGCCTGGTATCTTCGACCGGCATGAGCTTACGGAGCAAGTCCTTCACCCTCACCGGCGCACCTTCTCCCGAAGTTACGGTGCCATTTTGCCTAGTTCCTTCACCCGAGTTCTCTCAAGCGCCTTGGTATTCTCTACCCAACCACCTGTGTCGGTTTGGGGTACGGTTCCTGGTTACCTGAAGCTTAGAAGCTTTTCTTGGAAGCATGGCATCAACCACTTCGTCACCCAAAGGGTAACTCGTCATCAGCTCTCGGCCTTAAGATCCCGGATTTACCTAAGATCTCAGCCTACCACCTTAAACTTGGACAACCAACGCCAAGCTGGCCTAGCCTTCTCCGTCCCTCCATCGCAATAACCAGAAGTACAGGAATATTAACCTGTTTTCCATCGACTACGCTTTTCAGCCTCGCCTTAGGGACCGACTAACCCTGCGTCGATTAACGTTGCGCAGGAAACCTTGGTCTTTCGGCGTGGGTGTTTTTCACACCCATTGTCGTTACTCATGTCAGCATTCGCACTTCTGATACCTCCAGCAAGCTTCTCAACTCACCTTCACAGGCTTACAGAACGCTCCTCTACCGCATCATCCGAAGATGATACCCGTAGCTTCGGTGTATGGTTTGAGCCCCGTTACATCTTCCGCGCAGGCCGACTCGACTAGTGAGCTATTACGCTTTCTTTAAAGGGTGGCTGCTTCTAAGCCAACCTCCTAGCTGTCTAAGCCTTCCCACATCGTTTCCCACTTAACCATAACTTTGGGACCTTAGCTGACGGTCTGGGTTGTTTCCCTTTTCACGACGGACGTTAGCACCCGCCGTGTGTCTCCCATGCTCGGCACTTGTAGGTATTCGGAGTTTGCATCGGTTTGGTAAGTCGGGATGACCCCCTAGCCGAAACAGTGCTCTACCCCCTACAGTGATACATGAGGCGCTACCTAAATAGCTTTCGAGGAGAACCAGCTATCTCCGAGCTTGATTAGCCTTTCACTCCGATCCACAGGTCATCCGCTAACTTTTCAACGGTAGTCGGTTCGGTCCTCCAGTCAGTGTTACCTAACCTTCAACCTGCCCATGGATAGATCGCCCGGTTTCGGGTCTATTCCCAGCGACTAGACGCCCTATTAAGACTCGCTTTCGCTACGCCTCCCCTATTCGGTTAAGCTCGCCACTGAAAATAAGTCGCTGACCCATTATACAAAAGGTACGCAGTCACAGAACAAAGTCTGCTCCCACTGCTTGTACGCATACGGTTTCAGGATCTATTTCACTCCCCTCTCCGGGGTTCTTTTCGCCTTTCCCTCACGGTACTAGTTCACTATCGGTCAGTCAGTAGTATTTAGCCTTGGAGGATGGTCCCCCCATATTCAGACAAAGTTTCTCGTGCTCCGTCCTACTCGATTTCATGACTAAGAGATTTTCGCGTACAGGGCTATCACCCACTATGGCCGCACTTTCCAGAGCGTTCCGCTAATCTCAAAGCCACTTAAGGGCTAGTCCCCGTTCGCTCGCCACTACTAAGGGAATCTCGGTTGATTTCTTTTCCTCAGGGTACTTAGATGTTTCAGTTCCCCTGGTTCGCCTCTTGCACCTATGTATTCAGTACAAGATAACCATCTTATGATGGCTGGGTTCCCCCATTCAGACATCTCCGGATCAAAGTCTGTTTGCCGACTCCCCGAAGCTTTTCGCAGGCTACCACGTCTTTCATCGCCTCTGACTGCCAAGGCATCCACCGTATGCGCTTCTTCACTTGACCATATAACCCCAAGCAATCTGGTTATACTGTGAAGACGACATTCGCCGAAAATTCGAATTTCTCAACTAAGAGAACTCACAAATTTTACCTTAGCCTGATCCGTTACCAGTGAAAGTAACGTTCAGTCTATCTTTCTATCACATACCCAAATTTTTAAAGAACGATCTA
>NZ_JBAWKM010000048.1:0-3119 GCF_037095675.1 Pseudomonas sp. CCNWLW23
TTCAATTTCGTTGGCGATCAAACGATCAAGTTCCCGGAAGGTGGCGTAGTAAAAGTTGTCGCGCATGCGCTGATGGGCGGTTTGATTTCCGAAGTAACTGGCGGGGATTTTGCTACCGGTGCGGCGGCTGCTGGGCTGAATGAAGCTGCGATGAATACGCTGGTGAAGTTCGCCGCTGGCAATGATCAGCTGCAGGTGATGTTGTCCCAACTCACGGGTGTTCTTGCAGCGGCCCTCGTTGATGGCAATTCACAGTTGGGAGCCAGCATCGCCGGGAGTGCCACGACTTATAACTATCTCTACCACCGTGAGGTGAAAGAGATGCTCGCTGAGATGGACAGCAAGACCACGGATAAGGAAAAGCTTGCTGTCAGGGATAAATATGAAGCGCTTGACAAGCAAAGAGAGTTAGAGCTGGACGAGTTTTGTAAAGGGGCACCTGATACCTGCCGTCAAATCTCCCACGATTTGGCCGACGATGACGAAAAGTTCTCGAAGCTGATAGCGACGCTACGAAGTGAAGGCAAAAGTGGAGAAGCCTATTGGGTAGGAGTTGTTCAGGGAGGGAATCTAAACTCCACTGGGTCAATAGCCTCCATCGTGAATTTACAGGAAGGTGGTTTCTTTGCAAAATTGGGTGCTGTCGCGATCCAGATGGGGGGTGGAATTTTTCCGGGTAGGGCAACCGGGAAAGGTACGACTGCCACAAAGGAAGCCGACGTAAAGGGTACGGGTGGTGTAAAAGGAAACGAAGCGTCCAAAGCACCGGTTCAAGAACTTGAGGTTGACTCCTATAAGAATCTCAAGTCAAGAGAAGTAGTTGCTGACGCGTTAGAGCACGACCACATCCCTTCCTTTGCTGCATTGCGTACGGCAAAAGAAGCTGAATTAGGTCGTCCCCTTACAGAGGTGGAGGCCAAATCGCTTTACCAAAACGCAACAGCCGTGGAGGTTCCTCGCGATGTCCACATTGCGGGTCCCACGTATGGGGGTAAAAATACCCGTGCACAGGTTCAACAGGACGCCATTGATCTGTGCGGCGCGGTGTGCCGTGATACAGACGCATTGCGAGAAAATTTACGCAATCGAGGTTATGATTCAAAAATTGTCGATGAGACAATTAAAAAAATAGTGGAAAGAAATCGAGAGATTGGGGTTATCAAATAATGAATACTTGGTCTGACTTTATTCACGCTCTCGGTCAAGATGAGAATGGATCAGTCATCACGGGTCTATGGCAACGTTTTGAAGAAAAGCCCGTCATTTCAGAGACTCCTGATGCCTATAATGATCCAGGCGGGAAAACAAAATATTACAAGTTTATAAAGTCTGGGATAGAGCTTGGGTTTCGTGCGGGACAATTAAATCACATTCATTTTTTTGTGCAGGAGGATGAAGGCTATTCACCGTATAACGAATATGTGCTTGATCGGGCTGCTCATGCTTGGACTGCCAAAAATGTCACTCAGGTATTGGGTACGGCAGACGCAGGAGCATCTGCTAAAGTTGATATGTTGATTGGTAAAGTCCGGCAGTGGTGCAAATATCAGTTTTCAACATACGATCTACGTATGGAGTTTTCAGAGGATGGTAAGTTGTGGAAGGTAACCCTGATTGCTAAGGGTTAAGTGAAGGAAAATTACGTTGAAACGGTATTGGAAGAGTGTGGATGAATGGGGGCAGGCCACGTTGAAAAAGTACTCCAAAACGTGGTCTGTCCGCATTTTCCCCCGACCATTCAGCAGCCTAGCCGAGTAATTCAAAGTGTCGACAAACGGGGCAACCCTCAGCCCGGAGCCATTTATGAGTTTGAGGTTCCCGCTTCAGGTGGCGGTACGCGGACAGTGAGAATTCGTGACGACACAGCGGGACATGATTGCGGGGAAGGTGATCCGCAAAATCGCGGGGCGCATTTTAACGACGAAGCGGGAAATTATTATCATTACTAAAATCAAAATTTTGGGAGAAAATGACGTATCTGATTCGAATCAGACAATCAATCTGAATGAGGGTAACGGAAAATGCAGATTAAAGTTGTCTGCAGCTAGTTTTATTGCGTCGAAGCCTCATGAGTCATTGGAAACAATATTCGACTTCATACATGAACGCGTTGTCGAAAATATGCCGGGATATGCAGCCTGGTTGCTTTTGGGTAACTCGGCTTGGCAGCCAGGCACGAGAATCGTCAAATATTTAGGGCTATGGGGTGGGTTCAAATCACGGGGGATTGAAGTTCCCCAAGGAAGTCATTCGATAGTGCATACCATGGAGCGCGATGGGAAGCTAAAGTTTTTTGGAGGTATTCGCCTATCGGATCTTTTAGATGGGACAATTCTGGAGGCGTTCTTGGCTGAGAGATGTTCTTATGTAGCCATTGTGCCTATAGATTTGGATATGGAAGAAGCCTTACTCATTGGCTGGTCTGGAAAGATTTCGGAAGATCTGATGCTCTTCGAATATGTGGCGGAGGGGAACGGACTGTTAATGGCAAAGATTGGTGAATTTGATGATCTTGATAGAGGAGTTGTCGCTGTCGGAAAACGACAAGTGCTGGATGATCTTTTATCAAACTTTGATAATTCGTAAAACCGAATTTCGCTATTTTTTCTCCTTCTGAGCTCCGCGCAGGTCGCCACGCTGATTGTCGATATCGTCTGAGAGATAAATGGGTGCAGACCACGTTGAATGCAAAAGCTGGGTACTCTTGGGGGGGAAGGGAACAGACCACGTATAGAAGGCACTCGAAAACATGGTCTGTCCCCGTTTCCTCAATACTCAACAGAGCAATAAATTCGGAAGCGAAATTTCGAACAAGGGTAAATAGGGACAGGCCACGTTTACAACGCACTCCAAAACGTGGTCTGTCCCCGTTTCCCCACGTATGGAAAACTACCAAGTGCAGCCGATCTTGAGTCGGTTGGCGTCAGGGTTATCCAGGATGGAGGTCTAGATGCTCGATTCTCGGGGCACACGTTCCTACGCACAGACGGTAGTAAGATTACTGATCTCCATAGTATGAAAACCATCGTTCTAGAGAAAATAAAATGATAGTTTCAGCGATGTTTGATTCCCTCGTCACATTTGACTGCGTATATGGAGGCTTTGAGCTCGAAAATGGA
>NZ_JBAWKM010000049.1:0-2986 GCF_037095675.1 Pseudomonas sp. CCNWLW23
GTATGTTCTTTGAAAACTAGATAACAGTGTAGCTCATATTTTTTAATTTTTAGTTTGGTTAAGTTAGAAAGGGCGCACGGTGGATGCCTTGACACTAGGAGTCGATGAAGGACGGGACTAACGCCGATATGCTTCGGGGAGCTGTAAGTAAGCTTTGATCCGAAGATTTCCGAATGGGGAAACCCACCATACGTAATGGTATGGTATCCTTATCTGAATACATAGGGTAAGGAAGACAGACCCAGGGAACTGAAACATCTAAGTACCTGGAGGAAGAGAAAGCAAATGCGATTTCCTGAGTAGCGGCGAGCGAAACGGAACATAGCCCAAACCAAGAGGCTTGCCTCTTGGGGTTGTAGGACATTCTATACGGAGTTACAAAGGAACGAGGTAGACGAAGCGACCTGGAAAGGTCCGTCGTAGAGGGTAACAACCCCGTAGTCGAAACTTCGTTCTCTCTTGAATGTATCCTGAGTACGGCGGAACACGTGAAATTCCGTCGGAATCTGGGAGGACCATCTCCCAAGGCTAAATACTCCCTAGTGATCGATAGTGAACCAGTACCGTGAGGGAAAGGTGAAAAGCACCCCGGAAGGGGAGTGAAAGAGATCCTGAAACCGTGTGCCTACAAATAGTCAGAGCCCGTTAATGGGTGATGGCGTGCCTTTTGTAGAATGAACCGGCGAGTTACGATCCCGTGCGAGGTTAAGCTGAAGAGGCGGAGCCGCAGCGAAAGCGAGTCTGAATAGGGCGTTTAGTACGTGGTCGTAGACCCGAAACCAGGTGATCTACCCATGTCCAGGGTGAAGTTCAGGTAACACTGAATGGAGGCCCGAACCCACGCACGTTGAAAAGTGCGGGGATGAGGTGTGGGTAGCGGAGAAATTCCAATCGAACCTGGAGATAGCTGGTTCTCCCCGAAATAGCTTTAGGGCTAGCCTTAAGTGTAAGAGTCTTGGAGGTAGAGCACTGATTGGACTAGGGGTCCTCATCGGATTACCGAATTCAGTCAAACTCCGAATGCCAATGACTTATCCTTAGGAGTCAGACTGCGAGTGATAAGATCCGTAGTCAAAAGGGAAACAGCCCAGACCGCCAGCTAAGGTCCCAAAGTGTGTATTAAGTGGAAAAGGATGTGGAGTTGCTTAGACAACTAGGATGTTGGCTTAGAAGCAGCCACCATTTAAAGAGTGCGTAATAGCTCACTAGTCGAGTGACTCTGCGCCGAAAATGTACCGGGGCTAAATACACCACCGAAGCTGCGGATTGATACCAATGGTATCAGTGGTAGGGGAGCGTTCTAAGGACAGTGAAGTCAGACCGTAAGGACTGGTGGAGTGCTTAGAAGTGAGAATGCCGGTATGAGTAGCGAAAGACGGGTGAGAATCCCGTCCACCGAATGCCTAAGGTTTCCTGAGGAAGGCTCGTCCGCTCAGGGTTAGTCAGGACCTAAGCCGAGGCCGACAGGCGTAGGCGATGGACAACAGGTTGATATTCCTGTACCACCTCTTTATCGTTTGAGCAATGGAGGGACGCAGAAGGATAGAAGAAGCGTGCGATTGGTTGTGCACGTCCAAGCAGTTAGGCTGATAAGTAGGCAAATCCGCTTATCGTGAAGGCTGAGCTGTGATGGGGAAGCTCCTTATGGAGCGAAGTCTTTGATTCCCCGCTGCCAAGAAAAGCTTCTAGCGAGATAAAAGGTGCCTGTACCGCAAACCGACACAGGTAGGCGAGGAGAGAATCCTAAGGTGTGCGAGAGAACTCTGGTTAAGGAACTCGGCAAAATGACCCCGTAACTTCGGGAGAAGGGGTGCTTTCTTAACGGAAAGCCGCAGTGAATAGGCCCAAGCGACTGTTTAGCAAAAACACAGCTCTCTGCGAAGCCGTAAGGCGAAGTATAGGGGGTGACACCTGCCCGGTGCTGGAAGGTTAAGGAGAGGGGTTAGCGTAAGCGAAGCTCTGAACTGAAGCCCCAGTAAACGGCGGCCGTAACTATAACGGTCCTAAGGTAGCGAAATTCCTTGTCGGGTAAGTTCCGACCCGCACGAAAGGTGTAACGATTTGGGCACTGTCTCAACCAGAGACTCGGTGAAATTATAGTACCTGTGAAGATGCAGGTTACCCGCGACAGGACGGAAAGACCCCGTGGAGCTTTACTGTAGCCTGATATTGAATTTTGGTACAGTTTGTACAGGATAGGCGGGAGCCTTTGAAGCCGGAGCGCTAGCTTCGGTGGAGGCGCTGGTGGGATACCGCCCTGACTGTATTGAAATTCTAACCTACGGGTCTTATCGACCCGGGAGACAGTGTCAGGTGGGCAGTTTGACTGGGGCGGTCGCCTCCTAAAGTGTAACGGAGGCGCCCAAAGGTTCCCTCAGAATGGTTGGAAATCATTCGTAGAGTGCAAAGGCATAAGGGAGCTTGACTGCGAGACCTACAAGTCGAGCAGGGACGAAAGTCGGGCTTAGTGATCCGGTGGTTCCGCATGGAAGGGCCATCGCTCAACGGATAAAAGCTACCCCGGGGATAACAGGCTTATCTCCCCCAAGAGTCCACATCGACGGGGAGGTTTGGCACCTCGATGTCGGCTCATCGCATCCTGGGGCTGTAGTCGGTCCCAAGGGTTGGGCTGTTCGCCCATTAAAGCGGTACGCGAGCTGGGTTCAGAACGTCGTGAGACAGTTCGGTCCCTATCCGTCGTGGGCGTAGGAAATTTGAGAGGAGCTGTCCTTAGTACGAGAGGACCGGGATGGACGCACCGCTGGTGTACCAGTTGTTCTGCCAAGGGCATAGCTGGGTAGCTATGTGCGGAAGGGATAAGTGCTGAAAGCATCTAAGCATGAAGCCCCCCTCAAGATGAGATTTCCCATAGCGTAAGCTAGTAAGATCCCTGAAAGATGATCAGGTTGATAGGTTCGAGGTGGAAGCATGGTGACATGTGGAGCTGACGAATACTAATAGATCGAGGACTTAACCATATAATATG
>NZ_JBAWKM010000051.1:0-1387 GCF_037095675.1 Pseudomonas sp. CCNWLW23
GGTGGAATTCACCGCGTCCGGCAAGAGCATCCGCGTCGGCCCGGGCGAAACCGTCCACGCGGCAGCCGCCAAACTCGGCCTGATGATCCCGAAAGCCTGCGGCATGGGCATTTGCGGGACATGCAAGGTGATGAAACTGGGCGGCGAAGTGGAGATGGAGCACAACGGCGGGATTACCGAGGATGACGAGGCCGAAGGGTTTATCCTGTCGTGCTGCAGCGTGCCGAAGGGGGATGTGCGGATTGAGTTCTGAGGCTTTTATGATCGTTCCCACGCTCCGCGTGGGAATGCCGCCCGGGACGCTCCGCGTCCCATTTCAATACCAGCGCTGAATCTCGATCATTCCCTCCATTCCCGCGTAGTCCCTGGCACTCGAATAACGCCAATGCTCCGGTAAGTCCACATATCCGCGTTTCACCGGATTGTTGTGGATGTATTCAAGCTTCTGACGCATCACAGATTCGCTGTAGACCATTTCCGCGTGCGTGCCTTCTTGCCACAGTTGATACACCCGGTCCTGCTTATGCGCGCGTTTGCTGAAGCGCAGGCGCTGCAAGGCTTTGTCGGCGCCTTTTGTTTGCAAGTCATTGATGATTTGTCGCGCGGTGAAGGACTTGAACTGGCTGAGGCATTTGCTCAGGTCAGGCGCTTGGGCGACAAAGTGAAGATGGTTTTCGAGAATCACATAGCCGTATAGCTTCAAGTCATGATGTGTCTGCTGATATCGCCAGCAGTTGAGCAGGTGCTCAACGATGTACGGGCGAATGAATAACGGCAACCACTCCATCACGGTGCAGGTCAGGAAATGCGGTTTGTCGGCTTCGGTAATCGTATAGCGGCTGCGGCCCATGGGATTCGATCCTTGAATCTTGCGGTGCGAATGAGATGGAACGCGGAGCGTCCCGGGAGGCGTTCCCACGCGGAGCGTGGGAACGATCAGGGTGAGGCCGGAGTAGGGAACGTGCTAGAAGAGACGTCTGCAACTACAGTGGGAAAAGTCATTCCCGACCTAAGATCGTTCCCACGCTCTGCGTGGGAATGCAGCCACTGACGCTCTGCGTCATAGCGGTTTTCAGCCTGTCGCCAAGGGTGAAGCTGGAACGCGGAGCGTCCCGGGAGGCGTTCCCACGCGGAGCGTGGGAACGATCAGGGTGGGGCAGATGTGGAGATAAAGATCGTTCCCACGCTCTGCGTGGGAATGCAGCCACTGACGCTCCGCGTCACGGCGGGCTTGACCGTGTCGATAATGGTGAAGATGGAACGCGGAGCGTCCCTGGAGGCGTTCCCACGCGGAGCGTGGGAACGATCAGGGTGGGGCAGATGTGGAGATAAAGATCGTTCCCACGCTCTGCGTGGGAATGCAGCCACTGACGCTCCGCGTCATAGC
>NZ_JBAWKM010000052.1:0-1286 GCF_037095675.1 Pseudomonas sp. CCNWLW23
CACATCCATCAACTTAAGGATTTAGACTATTTTTGAAGTTAAAAGCACGTTACTATTTTCTTATGTTAATGAGAAAGGGTGACGTGCTTTTTATGAATATGCATCAAAAACAAGAGTTATCTTTATTTGCCGAAGAGCTATATCGATATATGTCTCCCGCTACACTTAATCAATTAGCTATAGAAGCAGGCGGAATGAAACGAAAACGCAAGTGCCACGGGCATCATTTCTTATCTTTGTGTGTATGGTTAAATCAACAAATCGCTACTACCTCTCTTACTCAACTTTGTAGTCAATTAGAAACTTCAACAGGAATTTTATTAAGTCCGGAGGGACTTAATCGACGATTTAATTCGGATTCTGTAGCCTTCTTTCGCACTGTATTTACTACACTTCTACAAGCTAAAATTGGAGGAGTATCTAAGATTTCTCATTCTCTTTCATCTTATTTTGAGCGGATTCTCGTCCTTGATTCTACAACCTTCCAAGTTCCAGATCGATTCGCAACTACTTATCCTGGTGCCGGAGGGTGTAGTCATACAGCTGGTGTGAAAATCCAACTAGAGTATGACTTGTTGAGTGGAAAATTTTCTGATGTGGAAATTGAACCAGGAAAACGAAGTGATCAGGCATATAGTGCGACTCGAACAGGCATGGCACAAAAGAATGAACTATATATTCGTGACTTAGGATATTTTCGTCTACAAGACTTTAAGTCTATTCAAGATAAGCAAGGATATTATTTATCACGTCTAAAGTTACCAACTAAAATATATAGAAAAGAATTTGAAACAGTGGTATTTAAAACAAAACCCGCTCAATTAAAACCGGTATATATACAAATTCATTTGGAAGACATCATGAAACAATTGCAGCCTGGCCAAGTGTATGAATTACATGATGTATATGTAGGGAGTAAAGACAAACTGCCTACTCGAATTGTAGTTTATAGATGTACCGAGGAGCAAAAACAGAAACGTCTACGTGATCGAGCTATTCGCGAAAAGAAAAAAGGAATTACATATACAGAGCGTACAAAACTTTTACAAGGTATTACGGTATATATGACAAACATTCCTACGGAATGGGTACCAAAAGAGAAAATTTATGATCTATATTCACTGCGTTGGCAAATTGAGCTGTTATTTAAAATATGGAAATCTTGGTTTCAAATTCATCGTTGTAAATCTATTAAACAAGAACGATTAGAATGTCACCTTTATGGGCAACTCATTAGTATTCTATTATGTTCTTCTACTATGTTTAAAATGCGAGAACTCCTGTTA
>NZ_JBAWKM010000053.1:0-1254 GCF_037095675.1 Pseudomonas sp. CCNWLW23
TCTAAGCTCGCTGGTGCGACATACGAAGATGTGTTTCTGGGGGAGACCGATCGCTCCTTAAGGCAGGACTTGCTCCTGACCTTGTCTGTAGAGAGGTCCCCCCGCCTCATTGCCCACCACGAAGAGTATCGAGAAGCCGACGAGTCGGACTTCGCATTACAAGGTTGCAGTGGCATGAAGTTCGAGGTCAGGGGAACCAGGAAGCATTTTTAACTCAGTTCTCTTGGAGTTGAAAGCATGAACATGCACGTCGGCTTGGATGTGGGATCTCGCACTACAGCGATGGGCTGGCGCAATGGCGGCCGCTTTGCAGGTCAGTGCAATATCGACCAGACACCGGCGGGGCGCAAAGCTGCTGTCGGCAAATTGCTTGAGCTCAAGCCTATGTCTGTGGTGATGGAAGCCACAGGAATCTACTACCTGGACTTGGCCATGGAGCTCGCTGCGGCGGGTTTGCCAGTCTCGGTTATCAATCCGAAGAGTTTTCACAACTTTGCAAAACTGATGCTGAAAAACAGCAAGACGGACGCAATCGATGCCCAGTTATTAGCTGAGTACGGCGAACGCATGAGCCCAAGGTTGTGGACGCCGCCCACTTCAATACAGCTTGAACTGCGCGCTATCGGCCGCCACATCAATCGTTTGACGGGTCATCGCACCCGCGCCAAAAACGAGCTGCATGCACTAAAAGCCACTCAAACAACTCTTCTGATGCTGATTGAGGACGAAGAAGAAGCCATCAACGCCTTTGACAAACGAATCGAGCGTTTCCGACTAGCGGGTCGGGCATTGATCGACAACTGCCCAACGTTGAGCGCCCAGTTCGCCCACATGATCGCCGCCCCTGGCATGGGTGAGATCTCAGTATTTGCGGCGCTGGCTGAACTGACGACCTTACCGGTAACGCTCAAGTCGGCGCAGGTCAGCCGCCATGCCGGACTCGATGTCCGACTCACGCAATCAGGCACCAGCATTGATAAACCCGGCCGGATAAGTAAGGGCGGCAATGCCTATTTGCGCTCAGCGATGTACATGCCTGCGCTGACCGCCATACGTTGCGACCCAAACGTGAAAGCGTTTTACGAAGCCTTGGTGACTCGAGGAAAGAGAAAGATGCAGGCTATTGTCGCAGTCATGCGCAAATACCTGACCGGACTATGGGCCTGCATGCGGGCAGGCGAAGACTTCAGTACAGCCAAGCTTTTTAGCGGTAAACACACCCAAAAAGCTTGACCGTGAACAGAGTATCTACAG
>NZ_JBAWKM010000054.1:0-1242 GCF_037095675.1 Pseudomonas sp. CCNWLW23
AGGGGATTTTTCTGTGGGCAAAATTAGGGTCACTTACGATGTGGAATTTAAGAAAAAAGCTGTAGATTTATATTTAAAAGAAGGTATGAGCTATAAAACTATTGCGACAGAATTAGGTATTCATCATTCAGTTGTAAGTCGATGGGTGAAACACTTCGAAGCTGAAGGTATCAAAGGACTAGAAGAAAAACGTGGGAAAGCAAAAGGTCCCGGTTTAGGTAGACCAAGAACGAAACCCGAAAATTCAGAGACTAAGATTAAACGATTAGAAGCGGAGAATGCGATGTTAAAAAAGCTCTTAGGAATGTAAAAGGAGGCATGCCAGCTATATCCAAAATGAGAAAGTTTGAAGTGATATATGAGATATTAGAAACAGGATATACAGTTACTCTATTATGTGCCATTGCTGGTGTAACCCGAAGTGGCTATTACAAATGGATAAAGCGACACGCAGTGCCTTCTAAAAAACAATTAGCGGACACTGAATTCAAGAAAAAAATATTGGAGTGTCATGCAAAACTAAGAGGGATTTATGGATATAGAAGAATACAAGTGTGGCTGAAAGCCACATATAACCTTCATTTGAATCATAAGCGTATCCAAAGATTGATGAATGAATTAGGTATCAAAGCTATAATTAGGAAAAAACGACCTTATTACGGAAAAAAAGAGGCGTATGTGATTTCAGAGAACCATCTAAATAGAGACTTTCAAGCTTCAAGACCAAATGAGAAATGGGTAACTGATATTACCTACTTAATTTTCAATGGACAGCGCTTGTACTTATCCGCCATTAAGGATTTATATAATAATGAGATTGTTGCCTATGAAATCAGTCGTAGAAATGACTTAAAGCTTGTTTTAGATACACTTAAAAAGGCAAAGAAAAAACGAAATGTGAAGGGAATCCTCTTGCATAGTGATCAAGGATCCCAGTACACATCTCGTCAATATAATCAATTACTTAAAAAATATCAGATGAAGGCAAGTATGTCTCGAAGAGGCAACTGTTGGGATAATGCTTGCATGGAAAACTTCTTCAGTCACTTTAAGGCAGAGTGTTTTCATTTAACCTCCTTCCGTAAAGCGAATGAGGTTAAACTTGCCGTACGCAAATATATACATTTTTATAATCATCAAAGATTTCAAAAGAAATTAAATAACCTGAGTCCATATAAATATAGAACTCAGGTTGCTTAGTTGCGCTTTTTAAATACTGTCTACTTGACAGGGGTCACTCCA
>NZ_JBAWKM010000055.1:0-1209 GCF_037095675.1 Pseudomonas sp. CCNWLW23
TGCTCAACGGCATTCACGTGCAGAGCCGCGATTTCCACTGACCTTTGTGGGAACGAGCCTGCTCGCGAAAGCGCAGTCTCAGGCGATGACGATATTGACTGTGCCGCCGCCTTCGCGAGCAAGCTCGCTCCCACAGGGATTTTGGTTGCGCTGGCGATGGTCGATCTGCCCCGTATCAGTGTGGGAGCGAGCTTGCTCGCGAAAGCGCAGTGTCAGGCGATGACGATGTTGAATGTACCGCCGCCTTCGCGAGCAAGCTCGCTCCCACAGGGATTTTGGTTGCGATGAAGATGGTTGATCGGCCCCGGATCAGTGTGGGAGCGAGCTTGCTCGCGAAATCGCAGTGTCAGGCGATGACGATGTCGAACGTGCCGACGCCTTCGCGAGCAAGCTCGCTCCCACAGGGGTTTTGGTTGCGATGAAGATGGTTGATCGGCCCCGGATCAGTGTGGGAGCGAGCTTGCTCGCGAAAGCGGACTGTCAGGCAATGACAATGTTGACTGTGCCGCCGCCTTCGCGAGCAGGCTCGCTCCCACAGGGACTTTGGTTGCTCTGGAGATGGTCGATCTACCCTGTATCAGTGTGGGAGCGAGCCTGCTCGCGAGAGCGCAGTGTCAGGCAATGACGATGTTGACTGTGCCGCCGCCTTCGCGAGCAGGCTCGCTCCCACAGGGATTTTGGTTGCGATGAAGATGGTTGATCGGCCCCGGATCAGTGTGGGAGCGAGCTTGCTCGCGAAATCGCAGTGTCAGGCGATGACGATGTCGAACGTGCCGACGCCTTCGCGAGCAAGCTCGCTCCCACAGGGGTTTTGGTTGCGATGAAGATGGTTGATCGGCCCCGGATCAGTGTGGGAGCGAGCTTGCTCGCGAAAGCGGACTGTCAGGCAATGACGATGTTGACTGTGCCGCCGCCTTCGCGAGCAGGCTCGCTCCCACAGGGGGTTTGGTTGCGATGAAGATGGTCGATCTGCCCCGTATCAGTGTGGAAGCGAGCTCGCTCGCGAAAGCGCAGTGTCAGGCAATGACGATGTTGACTGTGCCGCCGCCTTCGCGAGCAGGCTCGCTCCCACAGGGATTTTGGTTGCGATGAAGATGGTCGATCTGCCCCGTATCAGTGTGGGAGCGAGCCTGCTCGCGAAAGCGCAGTGTCAGGCGATGAAGATGTTGAATGTGCCGCCGCCTTCGCGAGCAGGCTCGCTCCCACAGG
>NZ_JBAWKM010000056.1:0-840 GCF_037095675.1 Pseudomonas sp. CCNWLW23
CATCACGCAATAAAAACTGTGGGAGCGAGCCTGCTCGCGAAAGCGGTCTGACAATCAACGATGATGTTGGATGTTAAGACGCCTTCGCGAGCAGGCTCGCTCCCACAATTATTTTGTGTATGAGGAGATTACAGGGGGGCAAGAAATCGAGCGGGCACCTGCTCTGTCAACCAGACGCCATTTTCGGCCTGATAGAACTTGAAGCCCTGTTCTTCCATCTGCTTCGCGGCAACCTTCAGAACGACTGGCGTTCCGTAGCGTTGACCCACGGCCGACGCGGTGGCGATCTCATCGGACAGATGCACCTGATGGCGTTGTCCTGGAATCAAGCCTTGTTCGTTGATCGAGTCGAGAAAACGCGTCGCTGTTCCGTGGTAGAGCGTTTGCGGTGGCTGTTTCTGCTCGAATTGCAGATCAACGCTTTTCGTCGAGTGGCCTTGAACAGCGCGTATACAGTGGCCATCAGCGGAAATCGTAAAACGCTTCTTGTCACTGCTGGTTACGACGTTTTCAATCAGCTCACGACTTAAATGTCTGCCATCACGCGCCGCGCCGCTGATCAGTGCGTCGATATTTGCCCAGCCATCCGAATCCAGCGTAAGACCAATCGCTTGAGGCTGGTGACGCAACACGAAGCTGAGAAATTTGCTTGTCTCATCCAGTAGTTTTTTATTCATGAACTTCCCTTTCATTGCCATCAACTGTGGGAGCGAGCCTGCTCGCGAAAGCGGTCTGACAATCAACGATGATGTTGGATGTTAAGACGCCTTCGCGAGCAGGCTCGCTCCCACATTTTGTTTCGGGGTGCTTGCGGGGTCAGCGGCGGTCGGCGACGACGCC
>NZ_JBAWKM010000057.1:0-801 GCF_037095675.1 Pseudomonas sp. CCNWLW23
TCAAGGTGTCAGACAAACCGCTTTCGCGAGCAGGCTCGCTCCCACAGTTTGAATCGAGTACATCAGCGAGAAACAGGTCGGCTGTCAGGCCGCCTTCGCTGGCAAGCCAGCTCCCACAGGGACGGGGTGAATCTGGCAGAGATGGGTTGGCAGTGGAGACGCTTTCGCGAGCAGGCTCGCTCCCACAATTCTGGATCGTGTACATCAGCGAGATATGAGTCGGCTGTCAGGCCGCCTTCGCTGGCAAGCCAGCTCCCACAGGGACGGGGTGAATCTGGCAGAGAGAGGTTGGCAGTGGAGACGCTTTCGCGAGCAGGCTCGCTCCCAGAGTTTGAATCGAGTACATCAGCGAGAAACAGGCCAGCTGTCAGGCCGCCTTCGCTGGCAAGCCAGCTCCCACAGGGACGGGGTGAATCTGGCAGAGATAGGTTGGCAGTGGAGACGCTTTCGCGAGCAGGCTCGCTCCCACAATTCTGGATCGCGTACATCAGCGAGATATGAGTCGGCTGTCAGGCCGCCTTCGCTGGTAAGCCAGCTCCCACAGAAAAGCAAAAGCAAGATCAAAAGATCGCAGCCTTCGGCAGCTCCTACAGTTGGATTGGGTACAACCTCAAGATCAGGTCGGCTGTCAGGCCGCCATCGCGAGCAGGCTCACTCCTACAAAAGCAAAGGCAAAGCAGCGCAGCTGCCCGCGGCGAAGCCGCCCCACTCAACAATGAGCGTTAGCTCGAGTGCTCTTGATCTTGATCCACCGGCGACGTCGGAAGGCTGAGTGGAGGGATTGATCCGGGCGTGGGAGCG
>NZ_JBAWKM010000058.1:0-727 GCF_037095675.1 Pseudomonas sp. CCNWLW23
GGTTTCGCCAGCCTTGATGGTGATCACGGCACCGTTCGACAGGGTCACGATCACTGGCGAGCCAGCGGCGTTGGTCAGTGTAGCGGTGTAAACAATCGAACCACCTTCGGCCACAGAACCGGTCGCACTCAGCGAAAGGTTGGTGGTGTCGGTAACGTCGGTGACAGAAGTCGAAACTGGAGTTTTGTCCGCCACCAGATCTTCGAAATTGCCGCCAGTTACGCCAGTGATCGAATTGGTGATCGGCGCATTACCGACCAACGCGTCGTTCGCAGCAACAGCGGTTGCAGTGCCAGTAGTCTGACCGACGCCGATGGTGATGGTCTGACCGTTGGCCAGAGTCACGACCACAGGCGAGCCGGTGACTGGCGCGCCGACGGTGGCGGTGTAAGTCACGGTGCCGCCTTCGGCCACCGACGTATCGGCGGTCAGTTTGACGGTCGAAGTATCGATGGTGTCGGTGACTTGGGTGATCGCTGGCGTGGTGCTCGGCACGAGATTTTCGAAGTTACCACCGGTGGCGCTGGTGATCGTGGCCTGAACAGAGCCGGCGTCTTTGTAGACGTCATCGGAAGGTGCCGGAACAGTTGCGGTGCCGGTGGTTTCGCCAGCCTTGATGGTGATCACAGCGCCGTTCGACAAGGTCACGGTCACTGGCGAGCCAGCGGCGTTGGTCAAGGTCGCGGTGTAGGTGATCTGGCCACCTTCAGCCACCGAGTTGCTGGCG
>NZ_JBAWKM010000059.1:0-709 GCF_037095675.1 Pseudomonas sp. CCNWLW23
CTGCAGGTCACCGCCGCTTTTACGCTCGACGCGAATTTGAAGGTGGCCTGTCCCCGTTTGTCTCTCGAAAGGTGGTCTGTCCCCATTTATCCGGTCCCCATTTATTCGCTTTTCTTTCAATCGTCGGGAATCTCGATATGAAACGAATCTGCATCAATTTTCAAAGACATCCATCCTGGCCCAGGCAAAACGTTTATTTCACCCTCAAGAAAATACTCACTTGCAGACTTATCGACTTTAGGCCCACTAATAAACTCCTCGACAAACTCATTACCTGAGGAACTCTTTCGATCGAGAGAATATTCACAGATAACTTTTCTCAACACACTCACACCCGAAAAGACCAGCCAGCAGTCACCCACATATTCATGCATTGCGTGCAAACCTTCACTCTTGCTCTCGTATCTGACCCATTCACCACCCTCGCTTCGAGCGTGTAACAAACCATTTACAAGACTCCATTCAACATACTCCACATCTCTAGCGGGATCGTAAATGTAATGAACAGGAAAAATACTTTCGCCCTTAGGACACTCATCTTCATCACACTGTACGATCCGAGCGCCATCCGCCGCTGTTACCAACTTCGTTTTTTTCAAGGCTAGGCCTCTTTCGACATAAAGGCGAACTACTCCATTTTCGAGCTCAAAGCCTCCATATACGCAGTCAAATGTGACGAGGGAATCAAACATCGCTGAAACTATCATTT
>NZ_JBAWKM010000060.1:0-596 GCF_037095675.1 Pseudomonas sp. CCNWLW23
GCACCGTTCGACAAAGTCACGGTCACTGGCGAGCCAGCGGCGTTGGTCAGCGTAGCGGTGTAAACGATCGAGCCACCTTCGGCCACGGAACCGGTCGCACTCAGAGACAGGTTGGTGGTGTCGGCAACGTCGGTGACAGAAGTCGAGACCGGAGTTTTATCCGCAACCAGATCTTCGAAGTTGCCACCGGTTACGCCAGTGATCGAGTTGGTCAGCGGCGCATTGCCGGTCAGCGCATCGTTCGCAGCAACAGCAGTTGCAGTGCCAGTAGTCTGGCCGACGCCGATGGTGATGGTCTGACCGTTGGCCAGGGTCACGACCACAGGCGAGCCAGTCACTGGTGCACCAACGGTGGCGGTGTAAGTCACGGTGCCGCCTTCAGCCACCGAAGTATCGGCGGTCAGTTTGACGGTCGAGGTATCGATGGTATCGGTGACAGTCGTTACGGCCGGAGCTGTGCTCGGTACCAAGTTCTCGAAATTGCCGCCGGTAGCGCTGGTGATCGTTGCCTGAACAGAGCCGGCGTCTTTGTAGACGTCGTCGGACGGTGCAGGAACAGTTGCGGTGCCGGTGGTTTCGCCAGCCTTGATGGTGAT